>JBCCTF010000044.1:0-24750 GCA_039198765.1 Pseudomonadota bacterium | reverse complement strand
TAGATCAAAAACCTACGCTCACCAAATCACTGAGGAGTCATCTTCGCGGGATCAGTAAACCCGCGCTTTAGGCTCGATGTAGCTGATCTCGTTCGACAGGGTCCATGTGTGGACAGGGCGGTAGTCGATGTCCGATTGTCCGTCCTCGAACCAAGCGATGGTGTGCTTCATCCACTTTTCATCGTCACGCTCGGGGAAGTCCTCGCGGGCGTGGGCGCCGCGGCTTTCTTCGCGGTTTGCGGCGGAATCGATGGTGACGATCGCTTGCCCGATGAGGTTGTCGTACTCCAGCGTTTCGACGAGGTCGGTGTTCCAGACCATTGTGCGGTCCTTAACCGAGATGTCCTCGCCGCCTTTGTAGACATCGCGGATTTTGATCCGGCCCTCTTGCAGGACGTCGCCGGTACGGAAGACCGCGGCGTTGTTCTGCATGACCTTTTGCATTTCAAGGCGCAGCTCCGCTGTACCCGTGCTGCCGTCGGCGTGGCGGAAGCCGTCCAGGCGGTCGAGGGCCTTCTCGCCCGCTTTGCCCTTGAAGTCGGGGATCGGTTGGTTCGGGTCCAGAATTTCCGCACACCGAAGACCTGCGGCCCGGCCAAAGACGACGAGGTCGATGAGGCTGTTCGAGCCGAGACGGTTCGCTCCGTGCACGGAGACACAGGCCGCTTCGCCGATCGCCATGAGGCCCGGCACAACCGTGTCGGCATTGCCGCCAGACTTGGTCAGAACTTCGCCGTGATAGTTCGTCGGTATACCGCCCATATTGTAGTGCACGGTCGGGATCACCGGGATCGGCTCCTTAGTGACATCGACGCCTGCGAAGATTTTCGCCGATTCCGAGATGCCAGGCAGGCGTTCGTGCAGCGTCTCGGCCGGGATGTGGTTCAGGTGCAGGAAGATGTGGTCCTTGTTTGCACCCACGCCGCGGCCATCGCGGATTTCCATGGTCATTGCGCGGCTGACGACATCGCGAGACGCAAGATCCTTCGCAGACGGAGCATACCGCTCCATGAACCGCTCACCTTCGGAGTTGGTGAGGTAGCCGCCTTCGCCGCGTGCGCCTTCGGTGATCAGAACGCCTGCGCCGTAAATGCCCGACGGGTGGAACTGCACAAACTCCATGTCTTGCAGCGGCAGACCTGCGCGCAGGACCATGGCGTTGCCGTCACCCGTGCAGGTGTGCGCCGAGGTGGCGGAGAAGTAGGCGCGGCCATAACCGCCTGTGGCCAGGATCACCATCTTCGACCGGAAGCGGTGGATCGTTCCGTCCGCCAGGTTCCAGGTCATCACGCCCCGGCACTCGCCGTCTTCCATGATCAGGTCGAGGGCGAAGTACTCAATGAAAAACTCCGCCTGCCGACGAACGGCTTGGCCGTAGAGGGTGTGCAGGATCGCGTGGCCCGTCCGGTCCGCGGCGGCGCAGGTGCGCTGCACCGGGCCTTCGCCGAAATTCTTGGTCATGCCGCCGAACGCACGCTGGTAGATCTTGCCTTCCTCGGTGCGCGAGAACGGCACGCCCCAGTGCTCAAGCTCGTAGACCGCCTCGGGAGCGTTCTTGCAAAGGTACTCAATTGAGTCTTGGTCGCCCAGCCAGTCCGACCCCTTCACGGTGTCGTACATGTGCCAGCGCCAGTCGTCCTCGCCCATGTTGCCCAGCGACGCGGAGATACCGCCCTGTGCCGCCACAGTGTGGGAGCGGGTGGGAAACACTTTCGAGACACACGCGGTCTTGAGGCCCGACTCCGCTGCGCCAAGCGCTGCGCGCAGGCCTGCGCCGCCTGCGCCGACGACAACAACGTCGTAGGCGTGGTCGACAATTTCATACGAACTGGATGGCATGGTGGTGGACATGGTGGTGCCGCGCCTTTGTTTAGTGGATCAGAGTGATGGCAATCACGGAGAACACGCCGGCCAGCCCGATGGCGAACGCGTATCCGGAATTGAGAAGAGTGGTGAGGGATCGCATGCCCTGTTTGTGCAGGTAGTCGTCGATGACATCGCCGATGCCGATGGACATGTGCAGCGGCACCGACAGGAACCACGCGACGAGAAGGGCGGCGACCCACGGCTTGGCCACCCAGGCGCGCATCTCTTCAAACGAGGCGTCGGCATGGGTGATGATCGCGATGACGAGGAAGATCGTCAGGGGCACTTGCACCATGGCGGTGAAGCGCTGGCGGATGAAATGCTTGGTTGCTGCGCTCGCCATTACTGACCTCCGCCTAGGGCGTAGGCTGCCCAGAAAATGATGACCGACAGAACGGGCGAGAGGAGGTATGCCGCCCACGCGGTCTTCGCCGCCTGGTCTTTGCCCATCCCTATGCCGGCGTCAGCGAAGAGGTAGCGGAGGCCATTCACCAGGTGGAACATCACCGACAGCGTGAACCCGAAAAGGATGAAGCGGCCGAGGCCCGATCCGAGAAATCCGCTGACCGTGTTGAAGGCAGCCTCCGAAAGCGCGGCGGATCCGATCCACGCCGTCAGCGCCAGCATCCCCACAGCGTTCGCGACACCGGTCGCGCGGTGGGTGATGGATGCAGCCATGGTGACGGTGAACTTCCACACCTGCAGGTGCGGAGACATCGGAGCCGTCTCACCGGGCACAAAACGAACTTGGGAAACGCTCTCAGACATAAACTACTCCTGGACTGGCTACCCCATGCCCCAAATGGAGGCAAAGCGGCAAGACCGCACGGCAAATCCTTGCAGAACAATCGTCTACGCGCAGGGTTTGGCCCCTGCGCCCCCACGATATGTCGGCAAGACCCTACGATGATGTTACAGAGAGCCCCGGCGCGTCGTCGCGGAGGGAGAGCAAGGGGTGGCAGAGACCAAAGAGCCCATCGACGTTGATGAAGTGCAGCGCGTTTTTGGTGTCAGACGGGCGGTGGCTGAGGAAATCGCCACGGTGCTCGCGTTAGGGCCTGATCACCGAGACTCGTTGCGGCTCGCTGTTCTTTTGGTTCTTGCGATTGGCTTTGGTGCGGGTGCCGTTTTGCTTTGGCCGTTCCTGAGTGATCGCACCGAGACAAACCTTTTCAGTCTCGCTGGAGGGGCCACTCCACTTCTCTACAAAACCAACCTCGGCTTTGGGATGATAGCCTGGGTCATTGGTTGGATTTTCGCGGTCGGTGCGTTTTTCTACGTCTTGGTTTCGGCGCTGCCGGTGCAGAACCGCTTCCGCTATGCACTGACATTCGTCACGATGAACAACATAGGGTGGCGTTGGTCTCGATCATCCATGATCGAAAGGCTGTCAGAGGGCGCTCATGCATTGGCGTCTGCAGATGAGTATGCGGTCCGATGGATGATCGCCGAGACTCGACAGTACACGTCCTTTGCTGTCCAGCTGTTTATGGTTGGGATCGTGATAACGAGCCTCGAAACAAAGACCGGTGATCTGTATACGGCCACATCCTATGTACGCGACCCTTTCATACCTTTTAAGGGGCTACAGACACATCTTTGGGGAGAGGCAACCCGCGTGCAGCTCGGTTGCAACGAAACCAGTGACGGATCGTCGATCGTCTATGAGGTCCACTTCGGAGAAATGAGCAGGCGTGTGTCATCGGCCGATCCAGTTCCGGATACGGACTATTTTGATGCGCTTGAAGCAGTTGATGCAGCGTTACGAGAGACCAACGCCTCGTTTGAGCGTTGGCAATGGCTGGGACGTAACTCGCTCCACCCAAAGTGCCTCGCCACGTTCAATGCTCGCTACGGAGCTGAGCGGGTGAACCGCTTGCTTCGGGTGGGCGAATTGCCTTCCGATACTCCTGGCGAGGACTGACGGCATGTTTCCGTTTGAAGATGATCCAGAACCGACCGGTGAGAAGAACACCCTTGGGGTCATTGATGGTGCGCTGACGTCCCTGGCGCTTGCGGCGATTGCGTTGGTGCCCACAGTGCTTTCCGCGGTCTTCTGGCCGCGCGCGTTGGCGCCGATGATCGCGGCGGTTGAGCCCCAGGGCAGGCGCGGGCTGCTTCTCGCGCCGGGTGCGTTTTTCGTCCTTGGGCTGATCACGTCCAGCGTCGCCTTCGCCGCGCTGGCCCCCAACAGCGGCGGCACGTTTGTGGCGATCGGCTCCGGCGTGGGAACGGCGGCAAGCGACGGGCAGGTGTGGGCGATCGCCACCCTGTTCTTACCACTCTTTTTCGTGGCCCTCTTCATGGGGCTGGTCTTTCACCTTCCACTTTTCCTCATGCGCGTCGGTGATTGGCCCTTAGTCGCGTCCATCCGGGCAGGGTTCTACGCCATGGTCGGCTTCGCTATGGTCTTGGCCCCTTTAGAGGTTTTCGCGCTGCTCATGCTTTCGGGCACGACCCCGCTGGTGCGCGAGCTGACGGTGCTGGTCGCCATCGGCCTCTTCGGCGTTTGGTTTTTCTTCAGTATACAGAACGAGGCGCAAACGCCTTTCGCGCAACGACTAGCGGCGTCAGCGTTCCCGGCCGGCGTGATCCCTTTCGCCATGTCATTCGGCTACAGCTTGGCTTAGCTGGGTACGAAGCGAGGAAGCTCGGCATCTTCAGGCGCGATGCACCTCGGCTCGGTGTCCGGTAGAAGATCAACGCGGTAGCAGAAGGTTTCTTCCGCACCCATCACATCGTACCAAAGGCCTGCGGCCGACCCGAAGGCGAAGTCCGCTTCGTCGCGAAGCTTGTCATTATCGCGGAGTGTACTGATCGCTGTGAGCAGCTGGCCGATACGCACACGGGCTGCGATCAGGTCTTGATCGGTGCGGAGCGTGTGGTTCTCGACCTCGCGTTCGCGGATAGCGGCGCGTTGAGCATCCTTGAACCCTGAGAAGGCATAAGCGATCTCGCGGTCGCTGTTCATATCCGCCGTGAGGTGGGTGGCTGAGGCGAAATAGTACCAGGCGCGGGCGCTCTCGAACCGGTCGGTTACATCAACACCGCGCTGTTCCTTGGCTTCGGATTTTTCAAAAGCGAGAAGCGCATTGGCGTCGCCTTCATTCCGTGTCGTCATGGCGATCTGGAACAGAACCTGGCGATAAGACGTGCGCAGATCTTCTGCTAGCGGAAGGCTTGGGTCCGTGTCGTTCAGCGCCTCAGCCAGTTCCAATGCGAGACCGCGAAGTTGGGCAACAGCATCAGGCGCTGCCCCGCTCGCCACCTGCATAGCATGGCTCCGTGCAGTGATGATGAGGGCAAGGTGTTCAACGTCCACGTTCAGCGCAATGGTGTCGGCATAAGCGATGTCGCGGCGCTCCATCGACGGCGTTGCGGCTTTCATCTGTATGCCGCCTTCAACTGGCACCACCAAGATGCCTGCATCGTCCGTCGACGTTGTAATCACGAGACTACGGCGCGCTTCGAGAAGTGTGGTGACTTCAGGCGCAACGGATTCATCGACAGAAATCCGAGGGGTAAGGCCATCGGGCTCGCTACAGGCGCTCGCTACAAACAGTGTCGCGATGAAGGCGAAAACGATACGCACTGGACTCTCCCCCGTCTGGCTGTCCTAAGCCGCCGCTTCCTTCGCGCGGCGTTTCCGCATGTGCGGTTCGAGCTCTTTCTTCCGCAGGCGAACGGTTTTTGGCGTGACCTCAACCAGTTCATCATCGCCGATGTAGCTGATCGCTTCCTCAAGCGAGAGGCGCCGCGGCGGGGTCAGGCGGACGGCGTCGTCCTTGCCAGCGGCGCGGATATTGGTCAGCTGCTTCGCCTTCAGCGGGTTCACGTCGAGGTCGTCAGGCTTTGCATTCTCGCCGATGATCATGCCTTTGTAGACCTTCTCGCCCGGCCCAATGAACATGACGCCGCGCTCTTCCAGGTTCCACAACGCATACGGAACAGAATCGCCGTCACCGTTTGAGATAAGCGCGCCCTGACGACGGGCTTCGATCGCGCCCTTGTGTGGTGCGTGTTCGAGATAGGCACGGTTGATCACGCCTGAGCCGCGGGTGTCGGTCAGGAATTCGGAGTGATAGCCGATCAGCGCGCGGGCTGGCGAATTGAGTACGATGCGCGTTTTTCCGCCCCCTGACGGTTTCATCTCAACGAGCTCTGCTTTGCGCTGGGTCAGTTTCTCGATCACCGTACCGGTATGCTCGTCATCGACGTCGATCGTGACTTCTTCGATCGGCTCTAGCAGCGCGCCATTCTCGTCACGGCGGGTGACCACCTGCGGACGAGAGACGGCGAGTTCAAAGCCCTCGCGGCGCATGTTTTCGAGAAGCACGCCGAGCTGCAGCTCGCCGCGTCCAGCCACTTCGTAGGCGTCGCCGTCCTGGGTTTCGGAGACCTGGATCGCGACGTCGCCTTCAGCCTGGCGGAAAAGACGTTCACGGATGACCCGGCTTTGCACCTTGTCACCTTCACGCCCAGCGAGCGGGCTATCGTTAGGGGCAACACGGATCGAAAGGGTCGGCGGATCGATCGGCTGTGATGGCAACGCGTTGTCGACTGTCAGATCACAGAGCGTGTCAGCGACCGATGCCTTCTGGAAGCCTGCGAGGGCGACGATGTCGCCGGGGCCTGCTTCATCCACGGGCTGACGCGCGAGGCCGCGGAAGGCGAGGACCTTGGTCAGGCGCACACGTTCAATCTCAGAACCGTCAGCAGACAGAGCTTTCAGCGTCATGCCCGGCTTCACGATGCCCGCGGTGACGCGGCCCGTGAGGATGCGGCCGAGGAAGCTGTCTGCCTCCAGCGTGGTCGCCAGCATCTGGAACGGCTTCTCCGCCGCATCGTCAGCCACGGGGGGTGGCGGGACGTGCGCAATAATCCGTTCAAAGAGCGGTGCGAGGTCGGTGCGATCGCCGTCCAGCTCCTCTGATGCCCAGCCGTCGCGGCCAGAGGCGTAGAGGACGGGGAAATCGAGCTGCTCGTCACTCGCGCCGAGGGCTGCGAAGAGATCGAACGCTGCGTCGAGGGCATTGTCTGGCTCCGCCTGCGGACGATCCACCTTGTTCAGGCAGACGATGGGGCGAAGGCCCAGGGCCAGCGCTTTGGACAGCACGAACTTGGTCTGCGGCATCGGCCCTTCGGCGGCGTCGATCAGGAGGACACAGCCGTCGACCATCGAGAGGATACGCTCCACCTCGCCGCCGAAATCGGCGTGGCCCGGCGTGTCGACGATGTTCACGCGGGTCGGGGCGTCGCCCTTCTCCCACATCACGCTGGTGCATTTGGCGAGGATCGTGATGCCCCGCTCGCGCTCGATATCGCCTGAGTCCATGGCGCGCTCGGCCATCTCCTGGTGCGCCTGCACCGTACCGGACTGGCGGAGCATTTCGTCGACGAGGGTCGTCTTGCCGTGGTCAACGTGAGCGATGATCGCAATGTTGCGGAGCTGTTCTGTCATGGCTGCGCCCGTGCCGACTTTTTGTGCACTGCGCAAGCAGTCTTATGGACACGCTTTGGAGAGTGGCGACTACCGCGGCATCAGGCCTTCTCGGCGGAGGAACAGGATCGTCTCTGTCATGTAGCGCGGCTCAACCGTGTCGATCTTGAAGTAGGTCTGCCCATTCGGCAGCGTGACCATTGTATCTCCATGTTCGAGGCTGTGCCCGATGCCTGGCAACACCACGATTTTGAGGTCTTCTGAACCTGCGAAAGCCGTCTCTAGAGCCGCAGTGTTTTCGCTGAGGGGGACGATGCCGTCCTCTTCGCCGAAGACGGCGAGGTATGGCGTCTGAGCTAGCTTGCCGAGCACGCGTTCCGGGTCGAACCTGAACTTGGAGAGGTAGAGATTTGGGATGTCTTCTGCCGTTTTGGGGAGGTCGTCTGGGCCGAACATCAGTCCGTACCAGCCTTCTGTCTCCGCCTTGTCACGGATGGCGATCAGCCGGTTGATGACCGCCGGGTCTGATACGTCCTCGCCTGTGATCAAGTCGACAGACTCTTCAGCGAGGGCGATCTGTTCCTCGGCCGCGCCGACCCCTTCTCCATAGGTGCGTGCTGACTGTCGCTGTTGGTCGCGGATGGACGTGGCTGGGCCGATCCACGTGATCAGGAAAGCAGGTTTGTTCAGCCTGCGGACCGACCAAGCCCGCTCGGCCAAGGCTTGTGCTGTCCATGCTCCGGCTGACGTCCCGCGGTACCCAATCCTGCGCCGATCGATCGACCGATGCTGCTGCAGGAACCTCTGGGCGGCCTCGGCATCCGCAACAGTCATCGTATGCGTTGCCGTTTGGCAATCGCCAGCGCTCTTCCCTGCGCCGCGCTTGTCGAAGGTCAGCGCGGCCATCCCGCGCGCCGCATAGACTCGCGCTTCGCCCAACGAACGTCGTCCACAGCCTCGGCCATGAAGCAGAATGATTGCCGCGGACGGATCCGCGGAATTGGGAACAGTGAGTGTGCCGGAGAGCACAGTGCCGTCTGCGCTCGTGAAGGTGACATCCTCCTCCCGCCAGTCCGGCAGAGGCGGAGGCGGGACAGGTTTCAGGTGCACTTTGATGGGCTCGCCCGAATTTTCGATGGTGCCGATAAGCTGGCGATACTTCGGGTCCAGGGTGAGAAACGCATCCCCGCCGTAGAGGTCTTTGATGATGATCCCGGTATCGGTTTTCGTCACCGGTGACGGATCGAGAGCGTACCAAACCCACTCGCTGATCGAGGGATCCGCAACGTAGCCGTCCCCATCCGCCGTGATCGACATGGATAGGCCCAAAGGGCTGCCGTTGATGATCATTGCACCTTCCCAATGACCCTCGATCGGGCGGCCCTGGGGCTCAGCAAGAGAGAGGGAAAGAACACTGATAATGAGGCCCAGCATTGTGGGAGAGTGGGTCTCGGTCAGCCGTGGTCAAGCGACGGCAACTCTGTACGGCCGAGCAAGACATGCGCTACGCGCCGCCCATGGCTAAGCTCTACTTCACCTACAGTGCGATGAACGCCGGTAAGTCGGCGATCCTTCTGCAAGCAGCGCACAATTACCGTGAGCGCGGAATGCAAGTGATGCTGTGGACGTCAGGCGAAGGCGCGGCTGATCCTGACGAGACGATGGGGACGATCGAGTCGCGGATCGGGCTGGTCGCTGAGGCGCATCTCTTCCGTGAGGATACCGATCTGGTTGAAGCCATCGGCTCCGAGAAACCCGACGCTGTCTTCGTGGATGAGGCGCAGTTCCTGAGCGAGGCCCAGGTCTGGGATATGGCAAAGGTCGCCGATGACCTTGGCATCCCAGTCCTTTGCTATGGTTTGCGGACAGACTTTCAGGGTCAGCTGTTTCCTGGTTCGGCTACGCTTTTGGCCATCGCCGACGATCTACGGGAGGCGCGGACGATCTGCCATTGCGGGAAGAAGGCCACGATGAATCTGCGCCGTGACGGTACTGGCGAGGCCGTGCGTGAGGGGGAGCAGGTGGGCGTTGAGAAGGGCGACTATGTCCCGCTCTGCCGGAAGCACTTCCGCGAAGCGCTGGACATCTAGCGCCGCTTGACCGCCTTGCGGAGTGCGCCCACGTCCGCAGGATGGAACAGCCGATTATCGCCGATGCTATTGCGCTTGCGGTGGCGCCGATCTTTCTGCTCGCAGGGATCGGAGCGCTTTTGAACGTGATGACCGCGAGGCTCGGCCGTGTTGTGGACAGGGCGCGGGAGCTTGAGGGCATTCTCGATAGTGGTCCTGCAGAGGCCACCCGTCTGAGATGCCGCGATGAGCTTTCGGCGTTGGGCCAGCGTATGACGGCATCGAATTTGGCGATTTACACGACAACGGCATCGGCTCTTTTGGTCTGCTTTGTCGTCGCGTTGTTGTTTGTTGAGCAGCTGACGCCCATCGACGTCCGGCTTGTGGTGGCGGTGCTGTTCGTCATGACCATGGCGCTGCTGACGGGCGGGCTGGCGTTCTTCCTGCGGGAGATCGCGATCGCTATCCGTTCACTGAAAGTGCGCCGTGACCTGTTGGGTTGAGGTCTGCTGAGCTAGCATCAGTGGCAGTTCAACTCACGGCAGGAACGCGCTATGCGCCTCGACGACTTCAGGTCTTCCGACAATATCGATGATCGGCGGCGCAGTGGCGGCTCTCAGATGGGCGGCGGTGGTTCGATGCTGCTTGTTTATCTGGCGCAGTTTGTGATGGGCCGTTTCGGCATCGGCGGCGTTGTCGTACTGGTTGGAGGGTTCTTTCTCCTCTCCAGCCTCGGGGTGAACCCGCTCTCTCTAACCGGCGCGCCGACGAGCGGCTCTGGCTCCATCGACCGAAGCTATGATCAACTGATCGGTGTCACGCTCCGTTCGACGGAGGACGTTTTCACCAGCGTTTTCCGTGAGGTCGGCGCCGGGAATTATCCTGAGCCAACGCTGGTCCTCTATTCCGGGCGCGATCGGACCGCTGGCTGCGGCCCCGCGGACGCGCGGGTGGGTCCGTTCTACTGCCCAGCGGATCAGCAGATTTACATCGACACCAGCTTCTTCGACGACCTGACCCGCCGCTTCGGTGCCCCTGGCGATTTCGCCCAAGCCTATGTGATTGCCCACGAGGTCGGCCATCACATTCAAACGGTGACGGGCGTCAGTGGTGAGGTGCGCCAACTCCAAGCGCGGGCACGTAGCGATGCCGAGCGGAACGCCTATTCCGTGCGGCTCGAGCTGATGGCCGATTGTCTCGCGGGGGTATGGGCAGGACGTACCGCGATCCCCCTCGACGCAGGCGATATCGAGGAAGCCCTCACCGCGGCGGCGGCGATTGGTGATGACACCTTGCAGCGCCAATCCTCAGGTCGGGCCAATCCTGAGACCTTCACCCACGGCTCGAGCGAGCAGCGTCAGCGGTGGTTCTCCATCGGCTACCGCGCTCGCGAAATGAGCGCCTGCGATACGATGCGCGCGCAACGTCTCTAGTGTCAGGGCGCTGATCATGTTGACATTTTCGAGGTTGGATTAACGCCCCATAAAGGCTGAGGGGCTCGCGGATTAGCACGAAGTTCACCTGCTTTCCTCTACACCCTTCGTTGGGAAGGGGACTGGTGAGGATGCAGGGCCCGCGTAGCGAAAGATCTGGCCGCCCAGATGGCCGCCGTGTCGTTTTCGTCACGGCGCTCGGCTTTTGGCTGAGCCTCGGCGCTGCCGCTGAGCCTGAGCGCAAAGGCAATGCGGCCGCCGTTGCTGACGTTGCAGCGTTTGTGCGCTGGCCGGATACTGCCGAGTACGGTCTCAGCTTCCGCCTTTGCCTGCGCGACGACGATCCAGCCTTTGGTGAATTCGTGCGCGAGCGTGATGCCACGGTGCAAGGCAAGCCGCTCACGGTGCACTCGATGCAGCCTGCTCAGTTTGGCCGGATGCCCTGCCACATTGCGTATTTCTCGCCAGGCTATGCCGACCCTGTCATTTTGAAGCGGCTCAATAATCAGCCGACACTGACGGTCTCGCCGGAGCGCGGGTTCGCCAGTCACGGCGGTCTTGTGGAATTGAACCGCGATGGCGGACGCCTGGTCCTGGTGATGGACCGCGCAGCGCTGCCATCACACCCGCTCGCCTTCAGCGCGCAGTTGCTCGCGATCTCGCATCAGGCAGGTGAGTGATGTTGGGCGCGGCAAAACGACTACCGATCTATTGGAAAGTGACGAGCGCCATCGTTGCGACAACCGTCTGTGTGCTGATGGGCAGCTATGCAGGCTTTGTCATGCTGGAGACGCAGTCGTTCCGGCAAGAGCTCCTCGCCGACCGCCAGGGCTTTGCTGAGGTCACAGCGCAGAACGTCTCCGCGGCCCTCGTTTTCGATGACAAGCCGTCGATCGACCGAAACTTGGAGAGCCTGAAGGGCGTTTCCGATATTCAAGCTGCTTATGTGGTGGACACGGACGGAAATGTCCGCGGCAAGTATATCAGCACAGCTCTCCCGCTCGATGTTGAGCGCACGCCGGTCGCTCTTCCATTCGATCGGACTCTCGGTGCGTCGCTCCGCGGTGCCTTCGCGGTGCAAACGCCGATCAAGGCCGATGGTAAAGTGATCGGTGCCCTGCAGGTTCGTGTTTCAAGCGAGCGTTTGAAAAACCGGATCGCGCGCTATCAGCGTCTTGCTGTAGTCGTGCTGTTGTTCGCATTGGCGATCAGTTGGTTCCTCGCACGCTCCGTTGCCGGACTGATTTCTGTTCCTATCGCGCGTTTGAACGAAGCGATGACCCACGTGCGCGGCGAGCGCGACTACAACCGCCGTGTCGACCTCGACGCAGAGGACGAATTGGGCCAACTCGCCGACAGCTTCAATGCGATGTTGACCGAAGTTGCGCAGCGTGACGCTACGCTTGAAGAAACTGTGCGTGAGCGGACGGAACAGCTGTTCCTCTCCACAGAGAAGGCTAAAGCCGCTAGCCGGGCGAAGTCTGAATTCCTGGCTAATATGAGCCACGAGATCCGTACACCGATGAACGGTATGCTGGGTATGACGGAGCTCCTGCTGCAAACCGAGCTGACGTCGCGGCAACGCGATCTTGCGAACGTTCTGATGTCCTCCGGCGCGAGCCTCATCACGATTATCAACGACATCCTCGACTTCTCAAAAATCGAGGCGGGCAAGTTCAAACTGGTCGATGCACCGTTCAACCTACGTGAGGCCATCGATGATGTTGTGTCCCTCGTCGCCGGGACAACGGAAGAGAAGAAGCTTGAGCTAGTCGTTCGCTATCAGCCTGACCTTCCAGAGGCTTTTGTCGCTGACGGTGGCCGTATTCGCCAGGTGATCACCAACCTCGTGGGCAACGCGGTCAAATTTACCGATGAAGGCAGTGTACGGATTGATGTGACAGGCCAAATCCGCCAGGACAAAGCCCGCGTCCACATTGCTGTGACGGATACCGGTATCGGTATTTCGCAAGACAAGCTCTCACGCATCTTCGAGAAGTTTGAGCAAGCCGACGGTTCGTCCGCGCGCCGCTACGAAGGCACCGGCCTCGGTCTCTCGATCTCACGTTCGATCGTCGAGCTGGCAGGCGGTACGCTGAACGCTAAGAGCGTTGAAGGCGAGGGTTCAAGCTTCTTCTTCGAACTGCGCATGCCCGTTGCGAAGATGGACATGGAAATCAACATGCCGCAAAGCGCCATGGAAGGTCTCCGTGTCCTGATTATCGACAGCAAAGACCAAACCCGTGATGTGCTCGATGAGCTGATCACGTCTTGGGGGGCAACGGTCGATACCGCTGTTGACGGCGAGCGTGCGATCAAAGCCATGACCCGCGATCCGCGTCCTGATATTGTGATCGCGGACTTCGATCTCCCTGACATGGACGGCGATACACTCTGCGCCAGGATGCGCGAGGATGATCTGCTCACAGACAAGCCGCTGGTGATCATGGCATCACCTTCGCAAATTGGAGAGCAGCTTCGCGACAATGGTCGGACCGCGTTTGTGTCCAAGCCTTATAGGATTGAGCCTCTGGTGCGCGCCGTTGGTGAAGCCATGGTCTCCGCCGGCGTTGAGCAGGCCCAAAACTTGGCCGATGCTGGTCGCCTCGACGAAGACGGCAATGTCACGCCTCAGTCACCAAATGGCACTGACGAGGGCGCACAACCTGAAAAACCAACAGGTGATGGCGTCCGTATACTGATCGCTGAAGACAACCGTGTGAACCAGCTCGTTGTGACCAATATGATTGCTGGCCTCGGCTTCGAGATTGAGATCGCCGAGAACGGCCGGATCGCGGTGGAGAAGTTTATCGAGAACAAACCCGATCTCATCATCATGGATGTCTCCATGCCTGAAATGGACGGCCTTGAAGCGACAAAGGCGATCCGCGCCTATGAGCGTGAGCACGAGTTTGGCCGTGTACCAATCATCGCTGCCACCGCCCATGCGATGGAAGAGGACCGCAAGCGCTGCCGGACGGCGGGGATGGACGACTACATCGCCAAGCCGATCCGCCAAGATGCAATCCTCGCTAAAATCCGCAAATGGATCAGTGACGACGTCGCCGCGTAAACGTTCTTGGGTTACGTCCCGTCTTCCTCTAACCACCGCTAGAGCGATCACCGGATCCAGGAGCCTACGTCATTGAATAAGAACCGTGATCTGACGGAAGGGTCCGTCTCAGGCCACCTCGTGCGCCTGGGTTTGCCCACCATCATCGGTGTCGCAGGTATATTCGCTGTCAGTCTCGCCGACACCTACTTCCTGGGTAAGCTGGGCACAGACGCCCTGGCCGCGATCTCGTTCACGTTCCCAGTGCTGTTGATCATGGCGAGTCTGGGCATCGGTATGGCCGCGGGGGCTGCCTCTGTCGTCAGCCGCGCCATCGGCAAAGGTGAGGTCAGCGACACCAAGCGGTTTGCGACCGACAGCCTCATGATCTCCATCGTGGTGGCGTCGATCATCGGAGTGATTGGTCTACTGACGGTTCGTCCCTTCTTCGCAATGCTCGGGGCCAGCGGCGACGTCTTGGACCTTGTCTGTGACTACATGCTGCTCTGGTACATCGGGTCACCGTTGCTTGCGGTGCCGCTCGTGGCGTCTGGCCTTATTCGAGCCAACGGTGATGCGACAGCGCCTAGCCTTGCGATGCTCTTTGGATCGCTCCTGAACATCGCGCTGGACCCCCTCCTGATTTTTGGATGGGGAGCAATCCCTGCCATGGGTATCGAAGGCGCAGCCTGGGCTCAGCTCCTCTCCCGGATTTTCACCGCTGCGGTGACCCTGTCCTTCGTGATCTTCCGTGAACGGCTTATCACGTGGAGCCTGCCGTCAGCGGGAGAGCTTGCGCGCTCCTTTGGATCGATTGGCCGGGTGGGTATTCCCGCTACGTTCAGCAACATGATCAATCCGATTTCCATCAGCATCGTGACGGCTTTGCTTGCGGGGTCCTATGGCAAAGAAGCGGTGGCAGCCTTTGGTGTCGCGACGCGGGTAGAGACGCTGGCGACCACCCCCATGCTCGCTCTTTCCAGTGCGATTGGCCCTGTTGCTGGTCAGAACTGGGGCCGGGGGAGGCACGACCGAACTCGCCGTGCGATGCGCGATACCTTCATCTTTGTGATTGGTTGTGGCATCTTGATTGGTGCCAGTTTTCTGCTGCTTTCCAACGCCATGGTTGATTTCTTCACCGACGACAGCGTTGTGAAGAACCTATCGATCAGTTATCTGACGTTCGTCGGCCTCACCCTCGGCGGCTACGGCGTTGTCATCACGGCGAGTGCTGCGCTCAACGCGATCGACAAAGCCGTCGCTGGCTTGCTCATCACCGTACTGAGGAGTTTTGTCCTCTACGTGCCGCTTACCCTGGCGGCTGTCGCAATCGGCCCGCCTTGGGTCGTTTTCGCAGGGATCGGCGTTTGCAATCTCGTCTCGGGGGCAGTCTCGGGATGGCTCGCTTTCCGCCTCGCCCGAGACTAGCTCCCTGTACGGACGACCTAGCCGAAAAGAACGCTCGCGCCTTCGTTTGCCGGGCTAACGGTAGAGCGGAAACCGCCGAACATCTCTCGGCCCAAGCCATCGTGGCTGTTCCGTTGGTGGCGAGCTGCATCGCGCTGCATCAGGTCGTCAGCCTCGACGGTCAACTTCCCATTCTCCGCATCCAGATGAATGATATCGCCGTCGCGCACGCGAGCGATGGGGCCATCGCGTAGCGCTTCCGGTGTCACGTGGATTGCCGCAGGCGTCTTTCCGCTCGCGCCGGACATACGCCCGTCGGTGACCAGCGCCACCTTGAAGCCTTTGTCCTGTAGGACGCCAAGCGGTGGTGACAGCTTGTGCAGTTCCGGCATCCCGTTGGCAGCAGGCCCCTGGAATCGAACGACAGCGACGAAGTCCCGCTCGAGCTCGCCGGCTTTGAATTTCTCAAGGAAATCATTCTGATCCTCGAAAACAATCGCTGGCGCACGGACATCGCGATGCTGGGGGGCGACGGCGGACGTCTTGATCACGGACTGGCCGAGATTGCCCTCAAGAAGCTTGAGGCCGCCCTGCGCTGCAAACGGATGATCAGCAGGCCGAAGAATGTCTTCGTTCAAGCTCTTCGTCACGCCATCGCGCCAGACAAGCCCCTCGTGCGATAAGAATGGCTCCTGGGTATAGGCATCCATCCCTGGACCCATTGCGGTCATAACATCGGTTGCGAGGATACCTGCATCCCTCAGCTCACGGACAACGAACGCCATCCCACCTGCTGCATGCAAGTGATTCACATCCGCTGCGCCGTTTGGATAAACCCGGGCGAGAAGTGGCGTGATCTTGGAAAGGTCTGCAAAGTCCTCCCATGTGATAATCACGCCCGCTGCACGGGCCATGGCAACCAGGTGGAGGGTATGGTTTGTCGAGCCACCCGTCGCGTGGAGGCCAATGATGGCGTTCACAATACTCCCGGCACTGACGACATCGCCCATACGGCGATCAGGCCCCATCTCCAACGCGTGCTCAGCCGTTCGCCGGGTCAGTGCATCGCGGAGAGGTGTGCCGGGATTGATGAACGCAGCACCAGGGAGGTGCAGGCCCATCATCTCCATCAGCATCTGGTTCGAGTTCGCTGTGCCATAGAACGTACACGTCCCTTGGCTATGATAGCTCGCCATCTCGCCTTCGAGGAGTTCGTTGCGCCCAATTTTACCCTGTGCAAACAAACCCCTAATGCGAGCCTTCTCTTTGTTCGGCAGGCCAGAAGTCATCGGTCCTGCTGGCACCATGAGTACAGGAAGGTGGCCAAAGCTGAGCGCGCCAATCGTCAGTCCAGGGATGATTTTATCGCAAACGCCGAGACAAAGTGCGGCGTCGAACATGTCATGGGTCAACGCGACCGCAGTCGACATGGCGATCACATCGCGGCTGAAGAGCGACAGCTCCATCCCATCCTGGCCCTGGGTCACGCCATCGCACATGGCCGGTGTGCCGCCCGCAACCTGCGCGGTACCGCCCGCCTTCAGCGCAGCATCTTTAAGAATGTCAGGAAACTCCTTAAACGGAGCATGTGCTGAGAGCATGTCATTATAGCTGGTGACGATGCCGATGTTTTTGCCGCCTGTCCGGATGCGGAGCTTCTCGCCCGGTGCTGCAGCGGCGAAGCCGTGAGCAAGGTTGCCGCAGGACAGCGCATCGCGGCGTCGTCCACCGCTCATGGCGTTGATCTTTTCGATGTAGGCGGCGCGCGCGTCTTTGCTGCGCTGCTCGATACGTTCGACAATCTCGTTGACGGTGAGTGCCATTTGTTCTCTCTCTTACGGTGCCCAGAGAATGGTGAGGTTCGGGTGATCTGCACGCAGAAGAGCGCTGATGGGGAGGTCTTCCGTGGGACCAGCTTCCTGCGCAGAGTCAAGCACGCCCCGTTTTTCATCTCCTGTGATCGCTAAAACGAGAGCACGTGAGGCGAGAATCGTGGGGAGCGTCAGAGTGAGGCGCGGGAAAGGGGCGTTTGCCGGAAGCGGGTTCGGTGTCATCCGCAGAACTGCTGGAGCTGACGCATAAAGACCGTCCTGCAACTCCTCAGCAGTCGGAAAAAGTGATGCGAAATGACCGTCGCCACCCATGCCTAGAAGCATAATATCCTGTTGTGGAACAGAGGCTTGACCTTCTGTGATCGGCGTGAACGTCGCTGACGAAGCAGCGTCCTTGAGCAGCGTGTTCCGCACAAGGACTTCGTTGCTGGCGGGGTCGTTTGGCTCAGTCATCCGCTCGTCGACGAGGGTAACAGTGACCTTACTCCAGTCTAACTTGTCGTATGCGGAGAGTCTTTCGTAGATGGGTGCAGGCGTGCTGCCGCCCGACAGCGCCATATGCGCCTCTCCACGATCAGCAACGCCGGACGACAGCGCAGAAATGATCCGTGTTTCAGCGTCGCTATAGAGCGCCTCGCGATCAGTGAACGTATGGAAGCTACTCATACCAGCTATGCCCGTTGCGTTCGGTGAGCACGTGCTTAGCGGATGGTCCGTGTCCGCCTGAGCGGTACGACTTTGGCGACATGTTCCGTTCGCCCCAAGCCTTCGCGATGGCATCAATCCAGCGCCAAGCCGCCTCTTGTTCATCCCTCTGTACAAAGAGCGATGGGTTGTTCGTCAAAGCGTCGAGGATCAGCTGCTCATACGCAATGCGCCGTCTCGCGCTGTTGTTTCGTTCGACCAGCGACAGGTTGAGCGGAAGTTCTTCAAGCGGCATCCCGTCTGCAGAAATGCCGGGGCGCTTGTTCATGATTTGGAGCGTGATCCGTTCTTCCGGCTGCAGAACAATGTGCAGCTCGTTCTTATCTGCCTGCCCTCCAAAGATTGAATGTGGGACGGATCGAAATGCAATGGCGATATGCGTCTTGCGATGTGCCATTCGCTTGCCGGTTTCAAGGTAGAACGGCACGCCCGCCCAGCGCCAGTTCTTGATTTCCGCAGCGACGGCCACATACGTTTCAGTTTCGCTGTTTGGGTTTTCGCTGTCTGCAAGGTAGGAGCCAGCCTTCTTGCCCTCGGCATCGAATCCTTCAGCATATTGTCCGCGCACGGTCTTTTGTTCAACATTATGCGAGGCAACCGGGGCCAGGCTCTTCAGAACCTTGACTTTTTCATTGCGAATGGCGTCGGCAGAGAGACTCGAGGGCGGCTCCATGGCGACAAGGCAGAGGAGCTGAAGCAGGTGGTTCTGCATCATGTCTCGCATCGCTCCGTACTCGTCGTAGTAGCCACCGCGTCCTTCGACACCTAAGGTCTCGCTGATCGAAATCTGAACGCTCTCAATGTTCTCAGCGTTCCAGAGTGGTTCAAAGATCCGGTTGGCAAACCTCAGTGCAATGAGGTTCTGGACTGTTTCCTTGCCGAGATAGTGGTCAATCCGGAACGTCCGCTCTTCAGAGAACGCCTCGGCGACGGTGTCGTTGATCTCAATGTTGCTGGCGAGGTCATAGCCAATCGGCTTTTCAATAACGATCCGGTGAGGAGCCTCTGAAAGCCCATGGGTTTTGAGCCCGCGGCACACCGAACCAAAGATCGAAGGCGACGTGGAGAGGTAGAACACCACCTCGCGACCACCGTCGTCGGCGCGGATCGCGCTCGCGAGTTCGTCATAGCCTTCGGGCGTCGTCACATCGATCGCTAGGTAGGTGATGCGCTCAACGAAAGCTTCGACAACGTCTTTCTCAGCACCGTCGGCACGCTCGCAGACCCATTCAGCAACGCTCTCTCGGAAGGCTTCATCCGTACGCGGTGAACGGGCCGCGGCGATGATCCGCACATTCTCGCCGAGGAAACCCTCCGCATGCAGAAAGTAGAGAGAGGGGAACAGCATCCGGCGCGCAAGATCGCCCGTCGCCCCAAACAGGACAAAAGTATCCGCCATGGTCATCGATGTTGCGTTTCCGTTATTCGGCGCTAGCGCCGAGGTTGGAGAGAATGCCGCGTGCACGGTAGCTCCGCGGGCCTTCGGGCTTCTCGCCGCGGCCCATGACAATTTCAAGCCGCGCCGTGACAGTTTCGTTCGTTCCGCCCAGCGGGACGCTGACACCAACGCCAACGCCGCTGCGCCGGCCGATGGACCCTCCGCCGATGCCGACGGATGAGTTGGGGCCCCGCTGCTCGCGGGCGAGGTCTCGGCTCACCACCGTGAAGTGGTCAAATCCTTGCTCAACCGTGATCTCCGCAGCCCGACGAAGAGCGCCATCTTCTGCCTCTGACGCATCGCGCGCTTTGAAGGTGACGCGGTATCTGTTGTCCTCAATGGCTTGTTGCGTATAGCCAAAACCGCCCCCTGACGCGGGGCCATAAGTCCCAGATGAGGCGCATGCGGCCAAGAGCAGGAGACTAATCGGGGCGAGGAACACACGAAACATACGCCAGTGATAGGGGCAAAGCCGCTCAGCGCCAAGGGCCCTAGGCTGCCCGCGTGCAGCACAGAAACCGCGTTAAATCTGGCCTCAGGACCTCTTGCTTTTGCCTACGCGTTCGGCGATACCCGCCGTCCCCGCGGAGAGGTGCCGGAGTGGTCGAACGGGGCGGTCTCGAAAACCGTTGTGCGGGCAACCGTACCGAGGGTTCGAATCCCTCTCTCTCCGCCACCCTAAAACTTGGCATTTCCAATCCTCCTAAGGCTTTGAACAGCAACGATAATTCTGGGGTTCGAAACCCTCCATTTCGCGTGTACTCCAGAGGCGCTCCAAAAGTGAGCCTGAGGACGGTTTGGCGGTCTTCGGTTTTGCCGGAAGCCCAGAGTTTTGAAGGGTTTGCGAGGTAGGCCATGGCGAGTTCGAACACTTCGTCGAAGCTGCGCTTCAGTTTGCCCAGATTCGCCAGCTTTTCGGCTGCGAGGGCCTTCTTCTTTTCAAGCTCAGCGATCTTGCGTTCGTAAGCTTTGGCGACGGACGGGGCTGTCGTTTCCATCAGGCGTTCGACGAGGTCGTCCACTTTGCGGCTGGTCTCGGTCATGGAAGCTTGGAGGCTTTTGCGCTGGTCGGTGCTTTGGGCGTCCAGTTGGTCCCAGATGTCCCGGAACATGGTCCGCGCCAGGCTGACGAGTTCTTTCGTTGGCGAAACTGTCGCCAGAAGCGTCTCGAAGTCGTCTTCGATGTTCTGACGACGGATGGATTTGCGGTAGGACCCGCAGCCCTTTTTGAAGCACATATAGTAGGGATGACGCTTGCCCGTTTTGCTCTTTGACCAAGACGCTGTGAGCGGGTTTCCGCATTCACCGCAAGCGACGGCGCCGCGGAGGGGAAAGTCCGCTGACAGATCAGCGCGCGCTGCGGCATACGTGCCTTCTTTGAGGCGCTCTTGGATGGTGAGGAATTGCTCATAGGTGATGAGCGCAGGATGGAAGCCTTTCCTGAAAGGCACATCCCAGCCCTC
The DNA here is from genome assembly GCA_039198765.1 of Pseudomonadota bacterium. Lineage (GTDB taxonomy): Bacteria > Pseudomonadota > Alphaproteobacteria > Caulobacterales > Parvularculaceae > Parvularcula. Next base: position 4,045 of record JBCCTF010000044.1, on the reverse strand, counting down.
ACTCTCCAGCATGCCCGCATAGAGCACCCTCGTCAGAACACGGTTCGCCGCTTCATCCGTGACCTGACCATAGCGGTTCTTCGGAAAGGCGGGTTGGCTTTCAAGGAAGCGCTTCACCTCGGCCTGACTGCGAAAGCGGCCCGTGGCCATTCCGGTCAGGGCTTCCTCAATAATCGACGCGATCGGTTCGTCACGAAAGAGCATGCTCCCGCGGCCAGGGACCTTGCGCATCTCGTAGCCTAGGACACTCCGGAACGGCCAATAGCCGCCCATCATGCGGGCGCGCATGCGGTTGCGTGTTTGCTCGGCATTCTTCTGGCGGTGATGCTGAGAGACCGAGGCGAGGACGTTTTCGATCAGTACACTGTCGGAATCCTCACCAAACTCGAGGCTAGGGCTTTCCAGGTTCGCACCCACGTCGCGAATGGCGTCCCGCAAGGTGAGGTGCGCCCGCACATCCCGCGCAATCCGACTGATATCGTCGATAAGGACCACGAAGGGACCAGCACGGCGTTTGGATCTCAGATACTTCAGCATCGCCGACATACCCGGACGATCAATCAAGCCGCCGGACACGGCGCTGTCAGTGAAGACATCCACCACGCTGTAGCCTTTGATGTCCGCAAACTCCCGGCAACGGGTTTCTTGGCTGGCGAGGCCATGGCCTTTTTTCTGCTGCGCTACCGAACTGATCCGTGTGTAGACCACTGCCTTGGTTTCAAGCGTGGTCTCGATGTCTGTGATGCTCATGCTTCCCCCTTCCTTGATGCGGCCACAAACGCGCTGCGCATGTCGCCATCATTCGAGTCTACCACCTCAGCAGCGTCAACATCGATCGGCTCTCGCTCATCATCACTCTGTCCACAGATTTGTTGGACGGGATGGATGGCGAAGCCCATCTCGGCGAAGGGGACGAGCATCTGCCACAGCGCTTTGATCACATCGGTGCGTTGCTCCTCATTCAGGGCCCAGTCTTCATCGCGCAGGCGTTCCAGATACGCCTCGACGTTGAGACAAAGCGCCCGCCGAGGTTGGACCTCGGCGGGCGGCAGTTGAGTCAATGCCGGACCTAGGTCGGCGGAAGGTTCAGCCACGGTGCACCTCCTACCTGCTCAATCCAGGGAACGTTTCGCTGAGCCCAGGGGCTTCACGCCGCGGCACAGGACTCCTTCGAGCACCGCCGCCTGAGCGCTCAGCCCCGTTTCTCGCGGCTCTTCGAGCTTGGCGGGGTGCCCGCTCGCTGTCATCCAGCTCTTGCCCGCCATCGCGGTCTTGATCTTGGCTGCGCATGCGCTCGCGGCGGAACTCGTTGGTCTTGTGATAGGCAGCACGGACCACTTCAGCGATCTGCAGAAGCTCCGTCCCAGTGAAGCTGCTCGTATCGCGCAAGTTCCCATCACGATCCGTGTACGTCTTAGCGAGCTTCACCGAGTAGAACGGTCCGTTCTCGCCTTCATTCTCCCAGATGGAGGCCTTGAGGCCACCGTCGCGCTCAGTATGGATGGGGGCATTCCCCCGCTCATTATCTTGGTCCATGTCTTTCTCCTTTCGTTGGTCCAAAGAAAAAAGGCGACCACGCGGAGCCGCTGCCAGGACAGCGGGCGCGAAAGTCGCCTTTCATGAATAGTCAGCCTACGGTGTAATGTCGAAAAAGTCAAGGAATATGTTCCTATACTGAGTAATGGAGGATGCGGTGCTATCGAGACATCGCAGGCGCAGCGGGCCTCTGGCGAGCAGGAGAAAGCGAGCGTCCAGGCACTTGCGCCCGAGGCACTCGGTTCCGCTTCGCCCATTCAAACTGCTCACGAGCCCAAGCCCGATTGAAAGCTCCGCGGTCCACAGCCTGGCCAACTGATCGCGGCGGCTTAGGCCGAGGCGCAGGAGCATCAGACCCCACCATTTGCGAGCCTGAGCCTTGCGCCGTCGGTGATGTCTGGTTGGCTTGAGGGGTTCGGCTAGCTGAAACGAAAGCGGCGCCCATCTTAGGCGCTGTGGGGAACGGTTCTTGATTCCGCCTGACAGGCCGATGCACCGACCGGTCAGCCAGCTGACGGTTAAACGCTTCGTGGCTTGAATGGCTAAACCGTAGATCGTTCTCAGGGGGGGATGTCACGGCCAGGCCTCGCTTGCTTGCGTGGCCGATGGTAGATCAAGCGCTGGAACAAGGCGCCGGTCTAATGTTGGCTTAGGCAGCAAACACGTCGGTGTCCGTGCACAGCATACTGGATTGCGCCCAACCTTTAAGGTCATCGCACGCTAGGGAACGGCGGAAAACGCCCCAAAACGGTCGCTGCCAGTTCGGCAGAAATTCGCCATTAACGGACGTTGGAGTCTTGATCGATAGGGTCTGATCTTGGCTCAAAGCGGAGCTCGTCGAAAAGCCAGCTTTCCCAGCGACAATGTCTATCGTGCGTTATAAGAATTGTAATTGAAGCCTTCGATTGAACGTCAAGAAAGGCCGATACTCACAAATGACGCAGAATTCACGATGCATACCATATTAATCGACCAAATGTTATGTCCCAATAAACCTTCCTATTGTTCCATATTCTCGCCGCGGCGATAGTCAATGGAAAATACTTCTCATTGTTAGAGAGCATTTCGTATACCGACCGGCACTCTGATACCATTGACCTGACCTGCCCCCTTTGAACGCAGCCAGTCTGATTGAAAGAATGGCTTATTCAGAGGAGAAGAGCGATGGGCGCGAAGCGCTACAAACCTGAGGAAATTATCTCGAAGTTGCGAGAGGCGGAGGTCTTGCTGGCTGAGGGCGTCAGCGTCGGTGAGGTCGTTCGGCGGCTCGGGGTGACGCAGGTGACGTACTACCGCTGGCGGAAAGAGTACGGGGGAATGAAGGTCGATCAGGCGAAACGGCTGAAGGACTTGGAAAAGGAGAACGCCCGGCTGAAGCGTCTCTTGGCTGATGCGGAATTGGACAAAGCGATCCTGAAGGAAGCTGCTTCGGGAAACTGGTAGGGCCCTCTCGCAAGCGCCAGTTTATCGAGCATGCGTGTACGGAGCTTGGCGTCTCGGAGCGCCGAGCCTGTAAGGTGGTGGGCCAGCATCGATCGACCCAATGGCGGCAGCCACAAAAGCTCGATGATGAGGATGCCTTGACCGCGGCGATCATTGAGCTGGCCAGCAAGTACGGCCGCTATGGCTATCGCCGGATCACAGCGCTGCTTCGCCGCGATGGCTGGTACGTCAATCACAAGCGTGTGGCTCGGATCTGGCGACGGGAGGGCCTTCGTGTCCCGCAGAAGCAACCGAAGCGCGGCAGGCTATGGCTCAACGATGGGTCCTGCGTGAGGCTTCGGCCGCAGCGCCCGAACCACGTCTGGGCTTACGACTTCGTCCAAGATCGCACGCGCGATGGCCGGAAGTTCCGGATGCTCACCGTCATTGATGAGTTCACACGCGAATGTCTGGCCATCGACGTGGCGCGACGGCTCAACAGCCAGAGCGTTCTCGCCGTTCTGGCTGACCTGATGGTCCAGCGAGGCGTTCCCGATCACATCCGATCCGACAACGGCCCGGAGTTCGCTGCCCATGCCGTTCGGGATTGGATCGCGAAGGTCGGTGCCAAGACCTTGTTCATCGAACCAGGCTCCCCGTGGGAGAATGGCTACAACGAGAGCTTCAATGGCAAGCTCCGCGACGATCTGCTGAACGTGGAGCTCTTCAATGATCTGAGAGAGGCCGAGGTGCTGATCGAGCGATGGCGGAAGCATTACAACACCATCCGTCCGCACACGTCCTTAGGCTACCAACCACCAGCCCCAGAAGTGATTGTCCCGGCTGATCTGGCCTCCACCATGTGGAGGCTCCGGCCAGATCAGCCTTCCATCGGAACCAGTCCCATGGTTACATAACAAGTGGCTGCGCCATCGGGGTCTCGTCACCATCACTCTGGGCCATTTGTTGATAGAGTTTCTGGGACGGGTGGGCGCATGTTCAGGGCTTGGTGCGGGCGGATCTGGTTGTACTGTCTGAGCCATCGTCCGATGACGGTGCGGGCCTGGCGGATGGTCGTGAACCATTC
>JBCCTF010000043.1:0-24849 GCA_039198765.1 Pseudomonadota bacterium | reverse complement strand
CGCGAAGATGGACAACAAAGCGGGTACAAGACGACGGTACATGAGTGACCTACTACGAGCGGAACGTTACCTTTGTCGCCCCTCTACGCTCAGAAATTTCGTCGCAGAACCCCCTTTTCGCTGCTTTTTTGCAGCCGCACATTAACGAGCGCGGTGAACCGCACGGGCCCCCATCGAGACACCGGACCATGAGTTAACAAAACGTTGATTATTCCGCTTAGAACGGCAATAACAGAGGGCTTGGAGAGGGGATAATCTCAATGAAAAAACTTGTTCTCGCATCAATCGCTGGCCTGATGGCCACGGCAACACCGGCGTCGGCGGCTGTCGAAAGCCTTGTCGGCGACGAAGACTGCTTCGGCCTTGGTGGCAGCTGCCCAGAGGGCTCGCTTTGGCGGGCTGACCTCGGTGCCTCGTTCTTCGACGACAACCGCGATCCCGGTGATCCGTTTGGCACCGACCAGTGGGACACTTTCGTTGTGCCGACTTATACCCACGACTTCGATCTTGGATCAGCAACACCGGTCTCAGCCTCGCTGGAAATGCTCATTTCCGGCATTGCGTCTACTGGCTCTGACGTCGACATCGACATCAACGGTACGGTCATCGATTCCATTCCTGACCAAGGTTCCTTGTTCGAGTCGACGACACTGTTCTCCTTCAGCATTCCCACAAGCCTGATCTCGTCGGGTCTCAACAGCCTCGTTGTGACCATCCTGACTGATGGATCTGACGGATACGCGGTCGACTATTCCCGGATCACCGTGGAGACCGGCATGTCCGCTGTTCCAGTTCCGGCAGCGGCGCCTCTGATGCTCGCTGGCCTGGCCGCTTTCGGCGCACGCGCACGGAAGAAGAAATCCTGATTGAATTCCGGGCTCAACGCTCGGTAAATCGAAGGAGCGCAAGGGTGTCACCTTGCGCTCCTTTTTTTGTGCGCCCACTTGGCACCAACCCCGATCGAAAAGGATCACGATGAGCTTCTTTTTCTCACAGACCGACCTCGACGCCGCGCGCACAAAAGCGATTATCGACAAGGCCTTAGGCCACGCCGACGACGGCGAGCTGTTCCTTGAGTATGCGCAATCCGAGGCGTTTGTGTGGGACGATGGTCGTCTAAAGAACGCGTCCTACGACATGACCCAGGGTTTCGGCCTTCGGTCAGTCCTTGGTGAGACGGTCGCGTTTGCCCATGCATCAGAGCTGTCCGAAGCGGCGCTGAAGCGCGCGGCTGGCGCCGTCGAAGCGGTGAAGTCTGGCCATGGAGGGACCCTCGCCGCGATGCCGCCGAAAACGAATCGCCATCTCTACGTCGAGGACGATCCCCTCTCCGCGGTGCCGTTCGAGGTGAAGACCAAGCTCCTTCAGGACATCGACGCCTACGCTAGGAACAAAGACCCTCGGGTCTGCCAAGTCTCAGCTTCGCTCTCAGGTGAGTGGGTGCAGGTGGAGATCGTCCGTCCCGGTGGCGAATCGGTTCGCGATATCAGGCCTCTGGTGCGTCTCAACATATCCGTCACCGCCCAGGACGGCGACCGGCGTGAGACCGGGAACACGGGCGCTGGTGGCCGCGAGACCTATGATCGCCTCCTCCAGCCTGACTTCTGGCAAGCCGAAGTCGATGAAGCCCTGCGCATGGCGCTGGTGAACCTTGAGGCGGAGGCAGCGCCTGCTGGCGAGATGGAAGTGGTCCTCGGCTCAGGTTGGACAGGCGTGCTCCTCCATGAAGCGGTGGGCCATGGCCTGGAAGGTGACTTCAACCGCAAGAAAACCTCAGCCTTTGCTGGCCTGATGAATGAGCGCGTGGCCGCTGAAGGCGTCACCGTGATTGACGATGGCACGATCGAAGGCCGCCGTGGGTCCCTGACGGTGGACGACGAAGGCACACCCACGTCGCGCACTGTTCTAATCGAGGACGGCATCCTTCGCGGCTACATGCAGGACCGCATGAACGCTCGCCTGATGGGTGTCGCGCCCACCGGGAACGGTCGCCGCGAGAGCCATCAGCATGCGCCGATGCCGCGGATGACCAACACCTTCATGCTGGGCGGGGACAAACCCCGCGCTGAACTGATCGAGAGCGTGAAAGACGGCATCTACGCCGTGAACTTCGCTGGCGGTCAGGTGGACATCACCTCAGGCAAGTTTGTCTTCAACTGCACCGAGGCCTACCGAATCCAGGGCGGCAAGCTGGGCGCGCCGCTGAAGAACGTTGCGCTGATCGGCGATGGCCCCACGGTGATGAAACGCATCTCCATGATCGGCAACGACTTCAGCCTCGACCCCGGCATCGGCGTTTGCGGCAAAGCTGGCCAGGGTGTCCCCGTCGGCGTCGGCCAACCGAGCCTCAAAATCGACGCCATCACCGTCGGCGGCGCGGGCTAACGAGGTTTGGGACGAAAAACGGACGCCCACGATCTCTCGGCCGCCTACGAGCGAGTCTTAGGACAAACCCTGACTGAGATCGCTTGGCGGCCAATAACGTCAGATACTCCCGATTTGGTTGCTACTTTAGGACAGGAGAGGCTCGAGTATTCTGGCGCCGCCTCTCTGTTCTTCAGGAACCGGGAAGAAGTGTTCCTCACTTGGGAGCAATGCGTCAGTGGATACGCGATCGTTGCGTCAAATCCGCAAGAGTGGCGACCACTTTCACTCGATCTGATCAACGCCAGCCGGGAGTTTCCCTGGTCACAGTTTTTCGGCGCCACGTTGCAGGGCGCTTCGCTCTTTCGCACCCCCCGTTCAGGTGGTGAAGTTCTCGCAATCCGCCATCGCTTCGAGGAAACGAGCGAGGCGCTTTGGATAGGCGTAGGTCACAATGGCGAGGTGGACGATCACGACGACTTAATCATCTCCGTAGGTCCACCAAAGAACGTTGATAAACTCGACCTTATCAAGGACATATGAGAATTTTCGGCGCTGGAGATGCGTCGGTTCCCACTCGGTGTGTGGTCCTATTTCCGGCGGAGGCCCATCAGCGTTTCGTAGGCGTGGTTGACCATCTGCGCTTGCTGCTGGGCAGCTTGGATCACCTCTTCTGAGTAGCCCTTGCCGCGAACGCTGTCTGGGTGGCAGGCGCGCATGCGGTTGCGCCATGCAGTCTTGATCTCGTCTGCCGTTGCGCCCGGCTTCACTTGCAAGATCCGGCAAGGATCGAATGTCGGATTGCCTTCAGCGGACCAACGCTCAGTGATAGGCTCGTCGGCATCTGCGCCCGTCTCATCATTGATCAGAACGGCGGTAATGAAGTCACGGTGGAAGGCAACTTCGCCCTCTGCGGTGGCCACCGACACGAATGGCGAGCCCCCGGTGAGCAGGCTCTCCACCGACGCGCGGGGCTTCATGGTCATGGTTCCAGAAACGCGGCGTCCATCGCGCAATTCGATGGTCACAGAACGCTCAGCTTGTTTCGTTTTCAGACGGGCCGGTTCAAACATTTGTCTCAGCTCCTTTAACACAACCGAAACCATGCAGACCTCGTGCCGAAACACCTGATTTACCGTTTTGCCCCCTCGCCTTCCGGCCTATTGCACCTCGGACATGCTTTCTCGGCCCTGTTGAATGCAGATGCAGCGGCGCGCTCCGGAACGACGCTTTGCCTCCGGATTGAGGACATTGATCAGGGGCGATGCCGGCCTGAGTTCGAGGAGGCGATCATCGAAGACCTCGCGTGGCTCGGAATTTCTTGGGCTACGCCCGTCATGCGCCAGTCGGAGCGGTTTGCTGCTTATGAGGACGCGATCCGAGACTTAGCAGAACGCGGTCTCCTCTATCGATGCTTCAAAACGCGAGCAGAGCTTAAGGCGTTGGCACGTGCACCCCATGGCGTAGCGCCCCGCGGGCCAATGACCGCCCCTCTTCCGGCTTCGGAGGAAAAGCAGTTCCTGAGTGACGGGAAGTCATTTGCCTGGCGCCTGAACACTTCGCGGACTGCTGAAGCTCTGGGTACAGATCATATCTCTTGGACGGAGCTAACAGACAACGGGAGCGCGGCGAAGTCCGCTTTGGTGAGGGATCTTCCTGACGAAGTGCTGGGAAGAAAGGATTTCCCTGCGAGCTACCATCTGGCCTCCGTGATTGATGATGCAGCGCAAGGCGTGACAGCTGTTCTGCGCGGTGAGGACCTGGAGAGCGCGATCCCAGTCCACCGGGTTCTTCAGGAGCTGCTGGGTCTGCCTACCCCGGTTTACAAACACCACAGGCTGATCACCGATGATGCCGGAAACAGGCTCGCCAAAAGGGATAGGGCGGCAACCCTCCGCTCACTGAGGGAAAACGGGGTGACGCCAGCCGAGATCAGGCAGCGGCTTGGCCTCCCGCCCGCTTCTTTTTCGTCCGCACACGGCGCAGGCACTCAATAGCCCAAAGGCGATCAAGGCTCTCTTCCAGAAGGTCAAGCTTGCGGTCGAGGTCGGCGTCATCGCGCTCGTCTTCGACCAAGCTGCACGCGTAAGCGACAGTCGTCCGTTCACGTCCGAACAACTCGCCCGCTTCTTTGTAGGTGCCGCCAAAAACGATGTGCAGCAGGTACATGGCCACCTGCCGCGCGAAAGCAACGTCGGCTGTGCTCCTCCGCTTCAGGAGGAAACACTCCCGCGGCACGCCAAACGCACGTGCCGTCACGCCGATCACCAGGTCGGCCGCGGTACACCATTCTTGCGGCCCCTCCGGCCTGTCCTCTGCGCGAATCACCCTCGCGTCTCCCTCAACACGCTACTCGTGCTCCATGGTAAAGGAGGAGAACAGGAGGGGGATAACAATTTCAAATTCGCAATGATGAGTTTTTCCTAAAAACCCATCATTGCAAGTAAGACTTCATCAATGACTGGATTGCGGGCCCAAGAAAATGGGCGATTAAATATTGAGTATATCTATCTCAGACTGAATAACTTTGATCAATTGACCGGCAGCATCCTGGATCGGAAGTGTAGACTTTTCTCCTTTTTGGCGAACTTTCCACTCCACTTCGCCAGATTCGATACCCCGTGGTCCCACCGTGATTTGGTGCGGTACACCGACCAAATCCATCCGCGCGAATTTCTCGCCGGCGCGGTCAACCGTGTCATCGTAAAGGACCTCTATACCTGCGGCCTCCAGGGCTTTCTCAAGCTCTGCGCAAACCCGGTCCGTATCCGGATGACCGGGTTTTAGGTTGATCAGCCCCAGGTGGAACGGCGCGACGGAGATCGGCCATTTTGGTCCGTGCTCATCGTGATGCGCCTCGATGAGAGCACCGAGCAGGCGAGAGACGCCCACGCCGTAGGATCCCATCTGCAAAGGAACTTCCGTTCCTTCCGATGTCTGCACGCGCGCGCGGAGTGGCTCGGAATACTTCGTACCGAAATAGAAGATGTGCCCAACTTCGATCCCGCGGAGCGACAATTTGTCCTCATCAGGCACCGCGTTCCACTCGGTCTCGTCGTGCATTTCGTCCGTGGCCGCATAATGTGCCGTCCACTTTTCAAACATCGGCTCGAGATCACCGTCGAAGTCCGTGTCAGAACCGGGTACCTCCTGTCCGACGAGCCCGCGATGCACAAAGACGTCGCTTTCGCCGTTCTCGGTCAAAACAACAAACTCGTGGGTGAGATCGCCACCAATGGGACCAGGGTCAGCGCGCACAGGGACAGTCTCAAGACCCATGCGGCGGAACGTGCGCAAGTAAGCTGCGAACATCTTCAGGTAGCTCTTCCGCGCTGCCTCTTCGGATACATCGAAGCTGTAGGTATCCTTCATGAGGAACTCGCGCCCACGCATCACACCAAAGCGCGGACGCAGCTCATCGCGAAACTTCCACTGAATATGGTAGAGCATCTGCGGCAATTGTTTATAGCTCTTGATATGGGTACGGATGATATCCGTGATCATCTCTTCGTTCGTCGGACCATAGAGCATGTCCCGGCCATGGCGGTCCTTGATGCGCAACATCTCAGGGCCATAAGCGTCGAACCGGCCACTCTCCGTCCACAGGTCACCGGGCTGAATTGTCGGCATGAGAAGCTCAACCGCGCCGGCACGGTTCTGTTCCTCGCGAACGATGTTCTCAATTTTCCTCAGCACACGGAGGCCTAGTGGTAGCCAGGCGTAGATTCCTGCGGCTTCCTGCTTGATCATTCCTGATCGCAGCATGAATTGATGGGACGCAACCTGGGCGTCGCCGGGCACCTCTTTCAGGGTCGGCAGGTAGAATTTCGACAAGCGCATGGCACGAGAACCTTTCTTCCGCGCCGCTTAGGCAAGGCCCCCGTTCAGCGCAACGGCGCTTGTCAATCGAGGTGCTCGAGAACCGCGTCGGTGAACGCTTTGGTCCCTGCGTCGCCGCCAAGATCGCGCGTGCGGATGCCGCTGGCGACCGTGGTTTCCACGGCTTTCTCAATAGCTTGAGCGATGTCCTCACGATCAGCGCCATGACGCATCATCATCGCGGCAGAGAGCATCGCCCCTGCCGGATTGGCAACGCCCTGTCCTGCAATATCTGGCGCTGAACCATGGATCGGCTCATATAAACCAGGCGTACCCGGCGTGCCGAGGGACGCCGACGCAGCGAGACCGATCGAGCCTGAAATCGCGGCCGCTTCATCGGAGAGGATATCGCCGAAGAGGTTCTCCGTGACGACCACGTCGAACCGAGAAGGGTGCGTGACCAGATGCATGGCCATGGCATCGACAAGCACATAGTCGACCTCAACGTCTTTGAAACGGGCCGCCATTTCGTCGACGTGATGCCGCCAGAGCCGGGATGTCGCGAGTACGTTGGCCTTATCAACCGCCGTCAAGCGCCCCGATCGCTGCCTCGCAGCGAGGAACGCAACTTCAAGCACCCGCTCAACTTCCTCTGCCGTGTACGCACAAAGATCGCTCGCCCGCGAGGTCCCCTCTTCGCGCTCACCGAAGTAGATGCCACCTGTCAGCTCACGAACGATCAGGACGTCCATGCCCGCTGCGTTTTTCACAGGCGACAGGTCCTCAAGGCCGGAGAACACCTTCACAGGCCTCAAATTGCTGAACAATCGGAGCTCCGCGCGGATGCGCAGCAAGCCAGCCTCGGGTCGAATATCGCCGCCATCCCACTTCGGCCCGCCAACAGCGCCGAGAAGGATGCCTTGCGAACTACGGCATGCATCGAGGGTGGCTTGAGGCAACGGATCGCCGGTCTCGTCTATGGCAACCCCGCCGATAAGAGCCGTCTGTATGCTGATGTCAGCACCATGACGATCGGCAGCACGGTGAAGAACCGCAAGAGCTTCTTCCGTCACCTCAGGGCCGATGCCGTCGCCCGGAAGGACAACCAGATCGATGCTCATGCGCGCGTCTCCTCGAAAGCCTCGATATCAGGGATCGCCGACAAGAGCACATCCATACTGTCCTGGCCGTCGAGAAGGCAACGCCGCGCAAACGGTTCGATGGTGAACGAGACCTCGCGATTGCCGAAGCGAAGGGTCTGCGTCTCGAGATCAACGGACACCTCTCGCCCAGGATCAGCGATGAGGGCCTCAAGCACGTCCTGCTCCACCGTCACCGGAAGAAGACCGTTTTTCAGAGAATTAGAGCGGAAGATATCAGCAATTTCTGTACTGATCACCACCTTAAATCCGAGCGCCATAAGCGCCCAGGGCGCATGCTCTCGCGATGATCCGCACCCGAAGTTGTTGCCAGCGACCAAAACTTTGTGCGTATTCAGATCAACAGCGTTGAGCGAGTGATCACGCAGCTGGCCCGACGACGTGAACCGCCAGTCGTGGAAGCACGCATCGGCCAAGCTATCCTTGCTTGTTGTCGTGAGAAAGCGAGCGGGTATAATTTGATCCGTATCGATATTTTCTTCGGTCAAGACGACTGTGCGGCTGGTCAGCGACTCGAACTTATCCATGCTCATAGGAATTCCTCCGGGTCTGCGATGACACCTTTCACCGCTGACGCAGCCGCGGTGTAGGGCGACGCTAACACCGTCCGGACCCCTTCGCCTTGACGGCCTCTGAAGTTGCGGTTAGACGTGGACACAACGAGCTCTCCAGGCTCACCGCGGTCACCGTTCATCGCGATGCACATCGAACAGCCGGGCTCTCTCCACTCAGCCCCAGCTTCTACAAAAATAGCGTCAAGTCCTTCACTTTCCGCCTGTTTTTTGACTTGCTCCGAACCTGGCACCACCAACATTCGAAGGCCCGCAGACACCGTTCGGCCACGCAAAACCTCGGCAACAGCGCGCATATCCTCGATCCGTCCATTCGTGCACGAACCAACGAACACCTTAGACACTCGAGCGTCGGAAAGCTTCTGCCCCGGCGCTAGCTGCATGTAATCGAGGCCATCTTCTCCGTCAGGCACGTCGTCCGAAATCGCCATGGACTGGTCCGGCGCCGTTCCGAAGGTTGCCATGGGCCGAATGCTGGCCGCATCGATCGTGATATCGACATCGAAATTAGCACCGTCATCCGTGCAAAGATCGTCATCACGCGGAAGAGCTTCACCGACAGCACGGTCGAGATAATCCCAAGTGACGGCGTCCGGTGCAACCATTCCCGCTCTAGCGCCCGCCTCAATCGACATATTGCAGAGAGTCATGCGCGCTTCCATCGAAAGCGCAGAGATGGCTTCACCCATATATTCAAGAACATAGCCTGTACCGCCTTGCGTTCCGATCCTCTTGATCATCGCAAGGGCAAGATCTTTTCCTGTGACGCTCTTTGGCGGTGTACCGACGAAGTTGACACGCATCGTCTTCGGTTTCCGCTGCAGCAACGCTTGGGTCGCCAACACGTGGCCCACTTCAGTCGTCCCGATCCCGAACGCCAGAGCACCGAACGCACCATGAGTTGAGGTGTGGCTATCGCCGCAAACGATTGTCATCCCGGGGCGCGTCCGACCAAGTTCAGGACCTACCACATGGACGATACCGCGACGATCATCGCCTAAGTCTAGAAGCGGGATCCGATGCTTCCCGCAGTTGGTCCGAAGCGTTTCGACCTGATTGCGCGCCGCATCCGTCGCATACGGAAGATCGCCGTTCGGTAGTGCCGGCATCGTTGGGACCGAGTGATCAATCGTCCCCAATGTCAGATCAGGACGGCGCACGCGTAGGCCTCGCTCAGCCAAAACCGTGAACGCTTGCGGGCTCGTCACCTCATGGATGAGATGGAGACCGATGTGCAAAATGCCAGGACGTTCGTCCGTCTCCGGAGCGATCAGATTGCGCTCCCAGACCTTCTCAAAGAGCGTTTTCGCCATTCCTCACGCACTCTCCGACAACACAACGCGGTTCGATGCGCCCGCGACCAGTGTGCGGAGCTCTTCGTCCGTAACCTCGTGGCGCTCATCAGCCAGCGCCTTGAATGCTTGAAAAATCACATCAGAATCAGAGGGATCTACCTCATGCCCAAGCTCTTCAAGGCGGGCAAACAGAGCATGCTTGCCAGAATGCTTGCCCAAGACGAGCTCCGACTTTGGAGCACCCACGTCCTCAGGCCGCATGATCTCATACGTATCGCGGTTCTTCAGCATACCATGTTGGTGAATGCCTGCTTCATGCGCGAAGGCGTTGCGCCCCACGATGGCTTTGTTCCGCTGAACCTTCTCGCCGGTCACATCTTCCAGAACACGCGACGTATCGTAGAATCGGGTTGTGTCGATGCGGGTCTCCACACCGAAATAGGACTGACGTGTACGGAGCGCCATTACCAGCTCCTCCATCGCGGCATTGCCAGCGCGTTCACCGATGCCGTTGATCGTACACTCAATCTGACGGACGCCTGCGCGAATGGCCGCGAGACTGTTCGCCACCGCGAGGCCAAGGTCATTATGGCAGTGCGCGGAGAACACAACGCCTTCACCCGGCTCCACATGATCAATCAGATAACGGAAGGTCTCGTAGATCTCTTCAGGTGTTGTGTAGCCCACCGTGTCAGGAACGTTCAATGTTGTAGCTCCAGCGTCCATAGCGACCCGCATAGCTTCCGCTAAGAACGTCCGCTCTGTACGCAGAGCATCCTCGGCTGAAAACTCAACATCGTCAAACAACGACCGCGCATAAGCAACGTTTTCTTCAATGCGGTCAAGGATTTCGCCCTTCCGCAGCTGAAGCTTGAACTCGCGATGGGTTGGCGATGTTCCGATAAAGACGTGGCACCGCTTGACCTGCGCTGACGACAGCGCGGCGTAGGCCTTGTCGATATCACTCTTGGTGACACGGGCGAGACTGCAAACGCGAGGACCGTCCGCAACCTCGGCGATCGCTTGGACCGCCTCGAAGTCGCCAGGAGATGCAGCCGCAAATCCTGCCTCAATCACATCAACGTTGAGCGCAGAAAGCGCCTTCGCCATGCGAAGCTTGCCCTTCATCGTCATAGAGAAGCCAGTGCTCTGCTCTCCTTCACGCAACGTAGTGTCGAAAATTCGAACGTGATTGTTGGTGTTCATCGCGTTTTCCTCTCCTAGTAGTTCGCCATCTGAACATTGAGATCCATAGAACGCAGCTCACGGATGATCCGATCCATGTGGTCTGAGTCGATGGCTTCAACTGAGATATCAAGGTAGGTTTGTTTGGCGGGAAGATCATTGAAGATTTTGTGGTAAGACACGTCAATGATGTTCCCATCGGCGCGGGTGATCGCATCGGAGACGACACTCAACTGTCCGGGTACGTCGATCAACTCAATTCGCAGGCGGGCAAGCCTCCGCGACCGCGCGAGGTCGCGCATCAGAATGCCTGAGACCAGGCGCGTATCGATGTTACCGCCGCAAATGATCAGGCCAACCTTCCGTCCACGGAACAGGCTACGGTGGGCTAGAACAGCGGCGAGACCAGCTGCGCCTGCCCCTTCTGCCAATGTTTTCTGGAGGTTAAGGAGCAGCGAAAGGGCGCGCTCCAGGTGCACCTCATCAACAGTCACGATCTCGTCGACGTAATCAGCAATGATCTTTCGGGTGAGCTGGCCTGGTTCTTTGACGGCTATACCCTCTGCAAGGGTGCTGCCCCCGCAGGGTCGATCTCGACCTCTCAGCGCATTGACCATCCCAGGGTAGAGCGACGACTGCACGCCTATAACCCGGAGGTCCGGTTTCATCCGCTTGCCGATAACGGCAACGCCTGACGCCAGGCCGCCCCCGCCGATCGGTGCGACGATGGTGTCGATATCAGGATGCTCACGGAGCATCTCCGCTGCAATCGTCCCCTGCCCGCATGCGACATGCGGATCATCGAACGGGTGGACAATCACCTCACCTGTTGCTTTCGCACGCTCAAAAACCGCATCGCTTGCGTCGTCGTAAGTCTCGCCTTCAAGGATAACCTCTGCACCCAGAGCTTTGGTCTCTTCCACCTTCACCGAGGGCGTTCGCCGCGGCATCACGATCAGAGCTTGGGTCTTGAGGAGTGCTGCGTGGCGCGCGAGGCCCTGCGCATGGTTCCCGGCGGAGGCTGCAATAACGCCGCGGGCGCGTTGCTCCGGCGTTAGCGAGAGCAACTTGGCCAGTGCGCCGCGTTCTTTGAAGCTATTCGTATACTGCTGGTTCTCAAACTTCAGGACCAAGTCTGCTTGCGCGATGGCTGAGATTTTTGGCGCTGGCAAACAAGGAGTGACGGCAACGTTTTCCCACGCGGGATGCGCGCGTGACGCAATCGCTTCGACCTCATCCTCCGGCAATCCGAAGGGTGTGTTCGTAACCGGTGCTTGTTTGGCAGCAGCAGTCATCAGCTCGCTTCAGCGTACGGAATTTCTTCAAAGGCGCTGGGTTGGACCCGGCTTCGCTCAAGCAGCTTGACCTCGCGGACGTTGATCAGCTTTTCGATCTGACGACGTAATGTCTCGACCTGCCGATTATCGCTCGTTGGCGAAACTTGCACCCAAGTGTGCACACCGCCGTCGGTGGTCTCCTCGACCAATAAGCTGCGCACGAACCAGCCGCGCTGCTCGATGATCGTCCAGATCCTCCGCAGCGTCCCGTTGACGTTGTCGGTCTCTATACTGAGGGTCTCGATACTCATTCGTCTGCATCCATCATTTGACTGTTGGTGGCACCGGGCGGCACCAGAGGCCAAACGTTCTCGCTTGGGTCGATGATCACGTGGAGGAGCATGGGCCCCTCTGCTTTCAGAAAACGGTCGATCGCGCTTTCCATGTCAGCGGCGCTCTTCAAGGTGAAGGCGGGTATACGGAACGCTCGCGCAACTTCGGCGAAGTCAGGGTTATCGGAGAGGTCGACTTCTGAATAGTTCTCGTCGAAGAAAAGCTCCTGCCACTGACGAACCATGCCGAGACGAGCGTTGTCGACGACCACGACCTTCAGCGGCACGTTATACCGGTTGATCGTAGCAAGCTCTTGAATGTTCATCATAAAACCGCCGTCTCCTGAGATGGAGACCACGGTCGCATCAGGCTCAGCGAGCTGTGCCCCGATACCAGTTGGCAAGCTGAAGCCCATGGAGCCTAGGCCACCCGACGTCAGGTGAGCCTGGGGGCGGGAGAAGCGACAGTGTTGGGCGATCCACATTTGATGCTGGCCCACATCGGCAACACCGACGAAGGCATCGCCCGCTTTTTCGGAGAGCATCTTGAGGAAGCCCGGGGCGTACACGCCCTCACCTGGCGCATCATACTGAGGAGCAAACTCAGCCTTATTGGCTGTACACGTCACAAACCAATCGCCGATCTCTGGGCGGACGTCACCGAGGGCATTGGCGCAGTCGGCAAGCTCTCCACCGACGGCGATTTGAGCCTCACGGAGTTTGCCGATTTCTGAGATGTCACGATCGAAGTGGATCACCCGGGCGTTCGGCGCAAAACCGTCAAGCTTACCGGTCGCACGGTCGTCAAAGCGCGCGCCCATCACGATCAAAAGGTCTGTGTCTTGAACAGCCAGGTTCGCACCGCGACAGCCGTGCATACCCAGCATGCCAAGGAACTGAGGGTGATCCGTTGGCAAAACACCTTGGGCCTGGAGGGTTGCCACAGCGGGAATGCCCGACCGCTCGATAAGCGCGCGAACGGCTTCGGTTGCACCGCCACGGACCACGCCCCCGCCGAGGTAAAACAGCGGTTTCTTTGCAGTAGCCATGGCTACGCGCGCAGCGTCTACGGCTTTGTCGTCCATTGCAGCCCGCTCGCGGGGCTGAGGCGCATCAATGGCGCTGTAGGCTTCGGCGATTTGGACATCCTTGGGGATGTCGACGAGGACGGGGCCTGGGCGGCCTTCCTCTGCGATGCGGAAAGCCTCGGCGATGACCGACGGAATGTCTTCTGTACGCCGAACAATGTAGCTGTGTTTGACGACGGGCATCGTGATGCCAAACGTGTCGATCTCTTGGAACGCGTCGGTGCCCATGACAGCTTGGCTAACTTGGCCGGTGACGGCGACCAACGGAACGGAGTCCATGAACGCGTCGGCAATGCCGGTGACGAGGTTCGTCGCGCCAGGGCCACTGGTGGCGAGGCAGACACCAGCTTTACCGCGCATCCGAGACCAGCCTGCTGCAGCAAAGGCTGCGCCTTGCTCATGACGGCAGAGGATATGCTTGAGGTTTGACCCTGCCAATGCGTCGTAGACGGGCATAATTGCGCCGCCGGGATAGCCGAAGATCGTTGTTGCACCCTGGGCCTCCAGAGCGCGCACGACCATGTCGGCACCGCGCATCGGCGCGAGTTCTTCATCCGTGTTCGCAGCTTTTGCCGTGGCGCTCATCGTCAGTCCCCGGAGTTGTTGTGGTCACCTTGGAGCCACGTCATCATGCCGCGCATCCGTGCGCCGACCTCTTCGATGTCATGCTCCGTCTTCTGGCGGAGCATGGCGTCATAACGCGCTTTGCCCGTTTGGTTTTCCAGAATCCAATCGTAGGCGAACGTGCCGTTCTGAATGTCGCTGAGCACGTCTTTCATCCGCTCTTTCGCTTCTGGACCAACCACGCGAGGGCCGGACTTGAGATCACCAAAGGTCGCGGTTTCGGAGATGAAGTCGTACATCTTTTGCAGGCCACCCTCATGCAAAAGGTCGACGATCAGTTTCAGCTCGTGGAAGCACTCATAATAGGCGAGCTCTTTCGGATAGCCTGCCTCGACCAAAGTTTCGTAGCCGGCGATGAAAAGCTCTGTGACACCGCCGCAGAGGACAGCTTGCTCACCGAAGAGATCAGTTTCCGTTTCTGCACGGAAGGTTGTTTCGAAGATGGCTGCCGCCGTACCGCCGATACCGTCAGCATACGCCAGGGCTTTGTCAGCAGCAGTACCGCTGGCATCTTGCGCGACGGCGAAGAGGCAGGGGACGCCGCGGCCTTTGGTGTATTCGCGGCGCACGAGATCGCCAGGCCCTTTCGGCGCGACCATGATGACATCCATGTTTTCAGGCGCTTGCACCTGGTTGTAGACCACAGAGAAGCCGTGGGCGAACATCAGTGTGCTGCCGGGTTTCATGTTGGGAGCGAGGTCTTTTTCGAAGATCTCTTTGTGCGCCATGTCCGGAGCGGTGAGCGCAACGAAGTCAGCTTCAGCGGCAGCTTGAGCGACGGTCAGCACACGGAAGCCGTCCTCTTCTGCCTGGTGATGGCTCTTACCGCCAGCGCGTGCACCGACGATGACGTCGAGGTCGCTGTCGCGAAGGTTTTGCGCATGGGCGCGGCCTTGGCTGCCATAGCCGACGACGGCGATGGTCTTGCTAGACAGGGTGCCCGGCTTGACATCGTCCTTGGTGAATACGCGCAGTTGCTCCGTCATCGGATGGTCTCCTGAAGTGTTGTGGCGCCCCGCGAAGCGGAGCCGACGAGTTTTGCGAATTTGTCGAAGACACCGCCCAGCGGCGGGGTCTGGCGGATGACCGTGTCGGCCTCGCGATCTTTCCACGGAATATCCGCATCGATGCGGCGAGCTTCCGGGTCGATTTTGATGATGTCGCCATCGCGGATATAAGCGAGTGGTCCGCCTACGGAGGCTTCGGGGGTGATGTGGCCGATGACGTAGCCGTGAGACGCGCCAGAGAAGCGGCCATCGGTCAGGAAGGCAACCTTGTCGGCAAGCCCCTGCCCAGCCAACGCGGCGGTGACGGCGAGCATTTCGCGCATGCCTGGGCCACCTTTGGGGCCTTCGTAGCGGATGATGACGACGTCGCCGGCTTTGATCTCTTCGCGCTGGACAGCGGCGAAGCAGTCCTCTTCGGCATCGAAGACTTTGGCTGGTCCCTCGAACGCCTTGTCCGTGTAGGCCGCAGCTTTCAGGACTGCGCCTTCAGGGGCGAGGTCGCCGTACATGATGCGGATGCCGCCCATCTCGCGGAATGGTTTGTCTACGGAGCTGATGACGACTTGGCCTGGGGTTTCCTCGCCAGCGTCGAGTTCCTCGAACAGTGTCTTGCCCGTGACGGTTGGCGCATCCGTGAGGAGCCCCGCTTCGCGGAGGCGCTGGCCGAAAACGCGGCAGCCGCCTGCCTCGAACAGGTCTTGGGCGAGGTACTGGCCGCTGGGCTTGAGGTCAGTGATGACCGGCACCGCACGGGACAGTTGGTCGAACTCTTCGATGTCGAACGGCACGCCAGCCTCTGCGGCGATGGCTGCGATGTGCAGAACCGCGTTCGTTGATCCGCCCGAGGCCACAACGGCCGTTGCCGCATTGCGTAAGCTCTCGGGGGTGACCAAGCGGCGCGAGCCTCTGCCCAACGCGTTCATGCCGGCGATCTCACCCGCTTTGAAAGCGGCTTCGGGTTTGCCTGCGTGAGCGGCGGGGAAATCGCCAAGGCCCATGGGCGCCAGGCCGAGGAAGGCAACGGCCATGGCCATCGTGTTCGCAGTGAATTGGCCGCCGCATGCCCCAGCGCTGGGGCATGCGTGCATCTCGACGTCTTTCAGCTCGCCGTCGTCAATGGTGCCAGCGGCATGGGCACCGACGGCTTCGAAAACACTCTGTATAGAGAGGTCTTGGCCCTTGAGGCGCCCCTTGCCGATGGTGCCGCCGTAAAAGATCGCACCCGGAACATCGAGGCGGGCGAGCGCCATGGCCGCGGCAGGGATGGTCTTGTCACAGCCGACGAGGATGACTGCGGCGTCAAGGGCGTGACCGGTCACGCAAAGCTCGATCGAGTCGGCGATCACCTCTCGGCTGATCAGCGAGGCACGCATGCCTGCGTGGCCCATGGCAATGCCGTCGGTGACCATCGGCGCGCCGAATTCGAAGGGGATCGCACCGGCGGCCTTCACGCCAGCGACCACGTGATCGGACAGGCCCTTGAGGTGCATGTTGCACGGCGTCACCGTCGAGTGACAGCTCACCACCGCGACCATCGGCTTCGCCATCGCCTGATCGTCGAGACCCGTCGCCCGTAAGAAAGCGCGTGCCGGGGCGCGTTCTGGTCCTTTGGTGATGGCGTCGCTTCGTTTCATGGTTCCTAGTGATCTCTTTGGTGGTGGTGGATGCGCGAAAAAAAAGCCCCCGGGTTTCGGGAGCTTCGTGGACCTCTAGCCGTCGTGGCTGGGTTCAGCGCCGCTCCCGTGGGCTTTCGATAATAAGGACGACAAGGGGAAGGAGCGCCGCGCTTTCGCGGGCGATGATGGGCGCAACAATGTTCAGCGGCGCGTGCATTTCAGGCTCCTTGGAGGCGTCTATAGAGCAAAAACAACGACGTGGGAACCCTATGGTGAAGGTTTATGGCTAACGGAGTGTAAATCGCGCAACTTTGCGCCCCGTGTTGTGCACGCGCAAGCGAAGAGCCTACGCGCGTGCTTTCTCAGGAGCTTGGGCAGCTTGTGAGGTTCTCGGCTTGACCATTTGAAAGCGCTGGCTGTTCTGCGGCCAGTCGGCCAGCAGTTCCGCAGCCAGAGGTGACTGGGTCGCCTCAGCGTGGGCTTGGAGGAGGTGGCCGCAGAGTTCGGCGTGCTCGCCCAGAGGGGCCAACTCGACGTCATCCTGGTTGAGCCTAGGGATCAAGGTCTCGGCTTCGCCCATGACGAACGCGACGCCGCCAGTCATGCCCGCTGCGAAGTTATCGCCGATGGAGCCGAGGACGAGGACGGCGCCGCCGGTCATGTACTCGCAGCCATTGTTGCCGCATCCCTCGATCACCGCGCGAGCACCGGAGTTTCGGACAGCGAAGCGTTCCCCTGCTCGGCCAGCGGCGAAGAGCGAGCCGGACGTGGCTCCGTAGAGACAGGTGTTCCCGATGAGGTGGGGCGCTTTCAGACCTTCGCGCCGCGGTGGGCGGACCACGATATGCGCGCCGGACAGGCCTTTGCCGACATAGTCGTTGGCATCGCCGGTGATGTCGATGGTGAGGCCTTTCATGCCGAACGCACCCATCGACTGGCCTGCTGAGCCGCGCAGCAGAAGCGTGAGATGCCCTTGCGGCAGACCATCCGGGCCAAAGGAGCGTGCGATGGCTCCGGAAACCATGGTACCCACGGCGCGGTCGGTGTTTTTGACCGTGTACGTCAGTTGCATCTTCTCTCGACGCTCAAAGACGGGAGCTGCGTCGCTAAGAACGTTCTCGTCGAGGGATTTGCCGGGGTCCTGACGGCCCTTCCGGTTGGAGAGCGGCTGCCCCTCTCCGGCATCCGTCCGCACAAGGAGGGGTCCTAGGTCGAGGTCATCGAGGAGTGGTGAGCCGCGATGGGCCTGCCTGAGAAGGTCAGGACGGCCGATGACCTCTTCGAGGCTTCGGCAGCCGAGGGAGGCGAGGATTTCGCGCACCTCTTCCGCGATGAAGGTCATCAGGCGGATCACATGCTCCGGCTTCCCAGTGAAGTGATCGCGCAGCTTTTCATCCTGGGTGCAGACACCCACGGGACAGGTGTTGGAGTGGCACTGGCGCACCATGAGACACCCCATGGCCACGAGGCTGAGCGTGCCGAGGCCATATTCCTCCGCACCCAGCATAGCGGCCATGACGACATCGCGGCCGGTCTTGATCCCGCCGTCGGTGCGCAGGGTCACCTTATCGCGCAGGCCATTGAGGCTCAGCACCTGGTTCACCTCAGCGAGGCCCAGCTCCCACGGGCTGCCGGCGAACTTGATCGAAGTCTGCGGGCTCGCGCCGGTGCCGCCAACATTGCCTGAGATGAGGATGACATCCGCTTTGCCCTTCGCCACACCCGCGGCGATGGTTCCGACGCCGGCGGACGATACGAGCTTCACGCAGACCCGTGCCTTGGGGTTCACTTGCTTGAGGTCGAAGATCAGCTGGGCGAGGTCTTCGATCGAGTAGATGTCATGGTGCGGCGGCGGAGAGATCAGCGTGACGCCGGGCATGGAATGGCGCATCCGGGCGACGAACTCCGTCACCTTGAAGCCAGGGAGCTGGCCGCCCTCGCCCGGCTTCGCGCCTTGGGCGACTTTGATTTCGATCTCGCGGCATTGGTTGAGGTACTCGGCGGTCACGCCAAACCGTCCGGAGGCAATCTGTTTGACGGCAGAGTTGTAGTTATCACCGGTGGGGGTCTGCTTGTATCGCTCCGGATCCTCGCCACCTTCTCCGGACACGGACTTTGCGCCGATCCTGTTCATCGCCGCATTGAGGACGCCGTGCGCCTCAGGTGAGAGCGCGCCGAGGGACATGCCGGGGGTCAGGAACCGCTGGCGGATCGCGTTGGCGCTTTCCACCTGGTCGAGGGGGATGGGGCTTCCTTCGCGGAAGGCGAAAAGATCGCGCAGGTTGATCGGTGTCTCGTTCTCACACAGCGCGCTGAACTCGCGATATGCCGTTTCGTCGTCGTCCCGCACAGCGCGCTGTATCGCAGAGATCATCTGCGCCTCGTAGGCGTGCTTTTCACCACCCGTCCGCACACGGTAGAAGCTGCCGATCGGAAGCGGGTCCATTTTCTCCGTATACGCCTCTTGGTGAAGCTTCATCATCCGCTTCTCAAGACCAGCAAGGCCGAGGCCCGACAAACGGCTAGCGAGGCCAGGGAAATAGCTGTCGACGAGGCTTCGGGAGAGCCCGAGGATTTCGAAGTTCAACCCTCCGCGGTAGGACGAAATCACAGACACGCCCATCTTGGAGAGGATCTTCAATAGTCCTGCATCGAGCGCCTTCTTATACCCGTGGGTCAGCACTTCGAGAGTGCGCCGACCGTAAAGGCCACGCTCGCGTTGCGCGGCAATCGTATCAAGTGCGAGGTAGGGATTGACGGTGGTCGCGCCGACGCCAATCAGCACCGCACAGGCGTGGCTGTCCAGCGCTTCGGCGCTCCGTACAGTGATCGAACAGAAGGAGCGCAACTCAGCTTTGATGAGCGTCGTGTGGACGTGGGACGCCGCGAGGACCATCGGCAACGCCATGCGCCCGGGACCTTGCGCCTTGTCACTCAGCACGATGTGCGAGACGCCATCCAGAACCGCCGCAAGAGCTTCATCCGCCACACGGTCGAGTGACGCGCGCAGGGCTTCGCCAGATGCGAGACCATCAGGGGGCAGCTCCATCGTGCAGTCGATCGTGACGGTGACGAGTTCAGACTTCGCCACCATGCGGTCGAACATGCCGTTGGTGAGGATCGGGCTGTCGAGGACGAAAACGTCCGTCTGCGTCTCATCTTCTGCGAGAATGTTGCCGAGGTTCTTGAACCGGGTCTTAAGGCTCATCACCCGGCCCTCGCGCAAGGGGTCGATTGGTGGGTTCGTCACCTGGCTAAACTTTTGCCGGAAAAAGTGCGGAAGCGGACGATAGTTCTCTGACAAGACCGCGAGGGGCGTGTCATCGCCCATGGAGCCAACGGCCTCCTTCCCATCCTCCGCCATCGGACGAAGGATAAGGTCGAGGTCCTCTTGGGTCAGCGACGCGGCGCGCTGACGCCGACGCAGCTCTTCACCTTCAAAGAGCTTCGGCTCCGCTCCTGCGGTCAGTTCGTCGTCGAGTTCCGCGATATTCTCGAGCCATTCGGCGTAATCATGGGCTTTGACGAGCCTGTCGATAACTTTCCGTTGGTGAAGGAACTCGCCTTTGCGCAAGTCAGCCGCGATCATTCCGCCAGCAGCCACGGCGCCGCGCTCTATGACCTCTTTGTCGCCGAGCGGGCACATGCCTGTCTCCGAGCCGACGGTGAGGAGACCGTCCGCGGTCAGAGCATAGCGCAGAGGCCGCAATCCGTTCCGATCCAAGCCTGCTACGATGAACCGACCATCGTAGGCGCATATGGCGGCGGGACCATCCCACGGCTCCATCACGGCGTTGCAATACTCGTAGAGGGCGCGAACCTCCGTCCGCATCACGTCGCCGCGTTTCGACCACGCCTCAGGCATCAGAAGCGCCTTTGCCATAGGGCCAGAACGGCCTGCGCGGACGAGAAGTTCGTACACGGCATCCAGAGCCGCGGAGTCGGATGAGCCCTCTTGGATGACAGGCTTCACATCGTGCCCGTGGCTACCGAAAGCACGGCTGGCCATCTCAGGCTCGTGGCTTTCCATCCACCGGACGTTGCCGCGGATTGTGTTGATCTCACCATTGTGGGCCAACATGCGGAACGGCTGGGCCAGCCGCCATTCGGGGAATGTGTTGGTGGAGTAGCGCTGATGGAAGATCGCGAAAGGCGCAGCGACGTCGGTGTCGCTGAGATCCTGGTAGAACCGCGCGATATCCTGGGCACGGAACATACCTTTGTAGATCACATCGTCCATGGACAGCGAGCAGAGGTAAACCTCGCGCAGGCGTTCATCAAGAACGCGCTTTTCAATCCGCCTGCGGACGATGAAGAGGTCGCGGGCGATCTCTTCTGGCTCGCGGCCACGAGCGTCGCGGAAGAGGATTTGCTCGATTTCCGGACGGACGGCCTTCGCGTGCTCGCCGATCAAGGTCTCATCGATGGGGACCTGGCGCCAACCAAAGAGGCGGAAGCCGAAGTGCAGGATCTCAGCCTCGATAACAGCGCGTGCCCGGTCCTGGGCCGCAAAGTCTGTGCGCGGAAGGAAGACCATGCCGACGCCGATGGACGCCTCGCCCGGTTCATGTCCGCTCTCGCGAACGACCTTCCGGAAGAACTTCTGCGGCAGGCCGATGCGGAGGCCAGCGCCGTCACCTGTCTTGCCATCAGCCGCCACCGCGCCGCGGTGCCAGACGTTGGAGAGGGCTTCGATGGCCTTGGTGACGACCTCCCGCCGCGGCTCGCCATCGATGGCAGCGACAACGCCAACGCCGCAGGCGTCATGCTCGTCAGCGGGGTCATAGAGGCCGTTCAGGTCGGCACCGTCATGTCTGATGCGAGACATTACACAGCCTCTTGATGCGTATGCTGAATAAGCGTGCGCGATGTGGTGCTCGTGCCCTGCTGGATGAATTGGTGGATGCCAGCGGCGGCCTTCTGCCCATCATGGACCGCCCACACCACAAGGCTTGCGCCGCGGACGATGTCGCCTGCCGCAATGACGCCGGGTTCTTGCGTGGCGAAGGTGCGCGGGTCGGTCTTCAGCGTACCCCAGCGGGAGACCTCGAGGCTCGGCACACCGAAGGCTGTCACCACATCCTCAGGCTCAAAGCCAAGGGCGGCGATGATCATGTCCGCTTGCAGATTCTCTTCGCGGCCCGTTTCCTCAGGCTGCTGACGACCGGAACGATCTTTCGGGCCAAGGCGCATCTGCAAAGCGCGAATGGTGTGGCCTTCGGCGGCTTGGGTGATGGCCTTCGGGCTCATCAGCCAGCGGAAGGAGACGCCCTCTTCCTCCGCATGCTGCACTTCGCGGGCGGAGCCAGGCATGTTGGCCCGGTCGCGGCGGTAGAGGCAGTCGACCGATTTCGCGCCCTGCCGGATGGCCGTCCGTACACAGTCCATCGCCGTATCTCCGCCGCCGATGACGACGACGCGCTTACCTTCTGCGTTCAGGGTGCCGTCATCGAAGAGCGGGACCTGGTCGCCGAAGCCCTTGCGGTTCGATGCCGTCAGGTAATCAAGCGCAGGGACGACCGAGCCCGCCGGCGCGGGGAGTGAGAGTGCCCTTGCTTTATAGACGCCTGTTGCAATGAGCACGGCATCATGGCGGCTCTTCAGTTCGGCGAAGCTGACGTCGCCGCCGATGTCCGTGTTCGGAACTATCTTCACGCCAGCGTCGGTCAAGCGGTCGATCCGGCGCATCACGACGGGCTTTTCCAATTTGAAGCCTGGGATGCCGTAGGTGAGAAGCCCACCTGCCCGGTCATAACGATCGTAGATCACCACCTGATAGCCAAGGGTGCGCAGCCGGTCCGCCGCTGCAAGGCCTGCAGGGCCAGCACCAACAATCCCGATACTCTCCGGACGCTCCGTCTCCGGAACAATGGGTTCGACCCAGCCTTCATCCCACGCCTTGTCGCCGATCGATTTCTCCACCGCGCCAATGGTCACCGTGCCGTGGCCCGATTGCTCAATCACGCAAGCCTTTTCGCAAAGCCTGTCCTGCGGGCAGATGCGCCCACAAATCTCCGGCATCGCCGAGGTCTGAGTAGAAAGTGCGTAAGCGGCTTTGTAGTCGCCCTCCGCCGTCAGACACAGCCAATCGGGAATATGATTCCCCAGAGGACAGCCGGTGGCGCAGAACGGCACCCCGCATTGCGAGCATCGCGAAGCCTGATTCCCCAACGTCTCTTGCAGGCCGTCATCAATCTCGTCGAAATCCGCCTTCCGGGCCTCGGGCGCTCTTTTTTGGGGAGGCTGGCGCTGCTGCTCAACGAAACGGAGCATTTTCGACATGAGAAACCCTCAATTAAGCAAGATCGTGCCCCTTTGTGGGCTGTACACCGCCGAGCGATGCTGCAGAATGTGCACTGCGTCATAGACCGAACCGAAACCGCTCTGTCAACGGTGTGGTAAGCGATGATCCGCCACACCTATGGGTTCCGGTGCGTGTTTATAGCGCGCTGTTCCGTAGAGAGCCTAGAATTCGATGATTGATCGTCAAACCGAGCCGCGCTTGCCGCCCTATGTCTTCGCCGAGGTCAACCGGCTCAAGGACGAAGCGCGCGCGGCAGGTCAGGACATCATCGATTTTGGGATGGGAAATCCAGACCTCCCGCCCCAGGACTTCATCATCGAAAAGCTCTGCGAGACGGCGCATGATCCAAAGGCTCACCGATACTCTAACAGCAGTGGAATCAAGGGTTTAAAACAAGCTCAGGCGCGGTATTACCAGCGTCGATTCAACGTCGATCTGGACCCTGCGACGGAAGTCGTCGCAACCCTGGGCTCGAAAGAAGGGTTCGCGACGTTAGCGCGCGCCATCACGCGCCCTGGCGATTCGGTGCTCGTTCCTACACCCTCCTACCCGATCCACGAGTTCGGGTTTGTGCTCTCGGGCGCGGTCGTCAAAACGATGCCTTCAACACCGGACGACAACCTTTTCCGTGCCGCTGAGGCTGCAATGTCAGGTCCGGGCAACCCTCCGGTAGCGATGGTGCTGAACTATCCGGGCAACCCAACGGCGGAAATTGCCCCCCGAGCATTCTACGAAGAGGCCGTTCGATTCGCGCGGCGGCACGACATCATCCTGATCTCCGACCTTGCGTATGCGGAGATTTACTTTGGCGACGATGCGCCGATGTCGATCCTTGAGATCGATGGCGCGCGGGACGTGGCTGTTGAGCTGACGTCTATGTCCAAGACCTTCTCCATGCCGGGTTGGCGAATGGGGTTCTGTGTGGGCAACGCGAAAATCCTCGCGGCACTCGCGCGAATGAAATCGTACCTCGACTACGGCTCGTTCACGCCGATCCAAGTGGCTGCTTCCACGGCGCTCGACAGGTCAGAGGAATGTGCATCCAACCTTCGGTCCGTGTACCGAAAAAGACGCGACTGCCTAGTTGAGAGTTTTGGCCGCGCCGGTTGGGCTTTGCCGGTTCCTGAGGCGAGCATGTTTGCCTGGGCGCCGATCCCCGAAGGGTTTGGTGGCGACTCACTCACCTTCTCAAAAACGCTGCTCCAGGAAGCTGGCGTTGTGGTGAGCCCTGGCGTTGGGTTTGGTGCTGGCGGCGAAGGCTATGTCAGGATAGCCCTCGTCGAGAACGAGGCGCGCACACGCCAAGCAGCCCGCCAGATCGGCGCTTGGCTCACATCGCGCGGCGGGATCGCGAAGGCCAGCTAGCCTTCGCTCAAATCACCATCCCTCAGCATAGGGAGGATCACAGAGAAGTCGCGGTCACCGCGGAGCTCCGCTGCCTGCTCATAAAGACGCTTTGCATGCTCACCTAGTGGGATGCTCGCATCCGCCGTGCCCGCAGCATCGGCGGCGAGACCGAGGTCTTTGAGCATCATCGGAACGGCAAATCCCGGCTGATAATCGCGGTTGGACGGCGCGGTTTCGACCGGTCCCGGCGCGGGGCAATAGCTCGTCATCGACCAGCACTGGCCTGACGCGTTCGAGCTGATGTCGTAGAAGGTCTGCGCATCGAGGCCCAGTTTCTCGGCCAGGTTGAACGCCTCGCAGGTGCCGATCATCGAGATCGCAAGCAGCATGTTGTTGGCGATCTTCGCCGCCTGACCATTGCCGTGGCCGCCTGCGTAGAAGACCTTCTTGCCCATGCATTCGAGAATAGGACGTGCACGGTCCACATGCTCCGTCTCACCGCCGACCATGAAGGTCAGCGTCCCGGCTTCAGCCGCAGCGACGCCGCCGGAAACCGGCGCATCCACCGAAGGATAGCCCCGCTCGGTTGCGCCTTTACCAAGTGCCCGTGCCGTCTCCACGTCGATGGTGGAGCAGTCGATCATCAGTGTACCCTTAGGCAGGTTCTTTGGCCCGATTTCCATGTAGACCTGGCTGACATGCTTGCCTGCGGGGAGCATGGTGATCAGCGCGTCGACACCTGAAGCATCGAGCGATGAGAGGTCTCCGACCGCCTCCGCGCCCTTAGCGACCAGGGCCGCGACGGCGTCCTTGTTCAAGTCGAACGCCAGGACGCGGTTGCCGGCCTTCACGAGGTTCG
>JBCCTF010000042.1:0-25008 GCA_039198765.1 Pseudomonadota bacterium | reverse complement strand
CTCGACCGCGTCGATCTCATCGCGGGTCATCGCCTGATGATGCGAGAAGTCAAACCGCAGCCGGTCGGGGCCGACGAAACTGCCTTTTTGTGTCACATGCTCACCGAGCACATTCCGAAGCGCAGCATGGACGAGGTGGGTGGCTGAGTGGTTGGACATCACCGACGCACGGCGTGCTCCGTCTACGGAAAAGTCTACCGCTTCACCGACAGAAACCGAACCCTCTCGCACTTCCGCGATATGGACGTGAAGGCCATTCTTTTTCTTCGTATCAGTGATCGAGAGCTGCGCGCCCGCTTCGGTGGTCGCGGTGCCTGCATCGCCAATCTGGCCGCCGCTCTCGCCATAGAACGGTGTCTGGTTGGCGACGATCATCACTTTGTCACCAACGATGGCCTTCTCGATGGATGCACCATCCTTGACGATCGCCTGGATTTGCCCGGCCGTCTTGAGATGCGTGTACCCCGTAAACTCTGTCGCTACCAGGGAGCCTGCCAGGTCGTACCAGACCTTCTCATCGCCAGCATCACCCGCGAATTGAGAAGCCGCCCGCGCCCGCGCTTTCTGCTCCTCCATCGCCGTCTCAAAACCATCCGTGTCGAGACCATAGCCGTCACGGCGCAAGGCGTCCTCGGTCAGGTCAACCGGAAAACCATAGGTATCGTAGAGCTTGAAGGCCGCCTCACCAGGCAAGACACCGCCCGTTGGCAGCTTCGCCGTCTCATCAGAGAGAAGCTTCAGGCCACGGCTGAGAAGGCCAGCGAACTTCTCCTCTTCGAGCCGTAGGGTATCACTGATCAAGCCTTCAGCACGCTGAAGCTCAGGGTACGCACTGCCCATCTCACCGACCAGTGTCGGGACCAATCGATACATCAACGGGTCCGTCGCACCGAGGGTCGCCGCATAACGCATACCGCGGCGCATGATCCGGCGCAGGACATAACCGCGCCCTTCGTTCGACGGGGTCACACCATCGGCGATCAGGAATGCAGACGACCGCAGGTGGTCGGCGATCACCCGGTGCGCAGCGGCGTCCTCACCCTCTTCGCGCCGCCCGGTCAGGTCGACAGACTGTGCGATGATTTTCTGGAAGAGGTCGATTTCGTAGTTAGAGTGTACACCCTGCAGGACAGCTGCGATCCGCTCAAGACCCATGCCGGTGTCAATTGAAGGACTCGGCAGCTCAAGCCGCTCACCATCCGCCTGCTGATCAAACTGCATGAAGACGAGGTTCCAGATTTCAATAAACCGGTCCCCGTCCTCATCGGGGCTTCCAGGCGGCCCGCCAGGGATGCCTTCGCCGTGATCGTAGAAAATCTCCGAGCACGGACCACAGGGACCCGTGTCACCCATGGACCAGAAATTGTCGCTGGTCGCGATGCGGATGATCTTCTCATCGGGCAGTCCAGCGATCTTCTTCCACAGATCAGCGGCCACCTCGTCGGTGTGGTACACCGTGACGAGCAGCTTCGCAGGGTTGAGGCCGAACTCCTTCGTCACCAGGGTCCAGGCGGCCTCGATCGCCTGTTCCTTGAAATAGTCGCCGAAAGAGAAGTTCCCCAGCATCTCAAAGAACGTGTGGTGCCGCGCTGTGTAGCCGACATTGTCGAGGTCGTTGTGCTTGCCCCCTGCCCGGACGCACTTTTGGGACGTCGTCGCTCGCGGTGCGGGCGGCGTTTCCTTGCCCGTGAAGATGTTCTTGAACGGCACCATGCCTGCGTTGACGAACAGCAGCGTGGGATCGGATTGCGGCAGAAGCGGCGCCGAAGGCAGCACGGCATGATCGCGGCCTGCAAAGAAGTCGAGGAAACCTCGGCGGATATCATTGACGGATGTGGTGGTCATCCGCCGGGGATTACGGCCGCTTGGGGCTCTGGGCAATCGGTTTTGCGCGGTTTGAGCGGTTCTGCTCTTGCCCGCACCGCATTGCCATGGTTAACGATTTGTGATTGGATAACTCAAATTGGTCGAAGAAGGGGAACTTACATGATCAAATCTCTCTCAATCGCGCTGTCAGCTACGGCTGCGCTCGGTGTTGCAGCTGCAAACCCGGTCTCTGTGGACCTGTCCAGCTGGACGAATGATGGCGGTTCTTGGACCCGTGCCGCGGACAACAACAGCGTTGTTCAAAACACCAACGGCAACCCCACCGTTTTCTCAAACGGCGTTGATAGCCAGGGCCAACAGCTGTCGGGAACCATTGAGGTTCAGACCACTTCAGACGACGATTTCATCGGGTTCGTTCTCGGCTACGACGCGGGCGATCTCTCTAATGCGAGCGCGGATTACCTGCTCATCGACTGGAAACAGGGCCAGCAGGGCTTCTTCGGGTGCGACGGTGATGTTGGCCTCTCGATTAGCCGCGTTTCCGGCACACTGACCAACGGAAGTGGGCCATGGTGCCACGACGAGAATGCCAACGTTACCGAAATTGTTCGCGCAACGAACCTTGGATCCACTGGCTGGGCGGATAACACCGAATACGATTTCGATCTCGTCTTCACGACGACGCGCGTCCAAGTCTTCGTCGATGGCATCTTGGAGCTCGACATCACTGGTTCGTTCAGCAACGGCGGGTTCGGCTTCTACAATTACAGCCAAGCAAGCGTCCGTTATGGCGCATTGACCGAGCAAACGGCTCCGGAAGTTCCGCTTCCTGGCGCAGCGGCGCTGTTCATCCCGGCGATGCTTGGCGGCGCAGCTTGGCGGCGGTCTAAAGCTCAGAAATAACTGATGCTTTGAGAGATACCCCAATTTAGGGTATCTCCTCCACATCTGAAACCTCCGGTGTCCGGCACAGCCGCCGGGCGCCGGTTTTTTTTGGAGTGGAAACGATGCGCGGTCCGATCGCTGGCTTGTTGGTCTTGATGGCGTCCCTCAGCGCGTTAGCCATTGCTCAAGATACGCCGGAGCCGGCACCTCGAGACGAGCCACCCGTAGCAGAACCGCCAGCATCTGAGCCTGTCGCCACCTCCGAACCCGAACCTGAGCCACAGGAAGACCCTGCAGAGGCTGAAGAGCCGCCGGCAGAAGCGGCTCCTATCGAACCTCAAGCCGAAACCCCTCCCGCTGCGCCTGCCGCCCTCCCGGGTGCAGGCCTGCGCGCTATTGTCGGGGCCACCCTGATCCGCGGTGGTGGGCTGGAGCCGATTGAGAACGGCGTTCTGATTATCGGCGCACGCAGGATTACCGCGGTCGGCTCCGCCGACGACACACCAATCCCCGAAGGAGCGCAGGTCATTGATGCCACCGGCAAATGGATCGTCCCTGGACTGATCGATGCGCATGTCCATTTCATGCAATCAGGCGGCCTCTACACCCGGCCCGATGCCTTCGATCTTCGCGATATTATGCCGTATGAGGATGATCGCGCGAAAAGCACGAAGGACCTCAACACGACCTTCGCCCGTTATCTCGCCGCTGGCGTGACATCTGTCCTCGACCCGGGGGGCAGCCTAGGTGTGTTCGATATTCGGAAGCTGGCCGCCGATGCACGCGCACCGCGGGTCGCGGTCACTGGGCCTCTGATTGCCACCGAACCCACACCGCGCCAAGAGCGCCTCGACCTCGGCGGTGATCCGATGATGGTCTCCCCCGCGGATGGCGAAGAAGCACGCGCGGTCGTGCAAGGACTTCTTCCGTACAAGCCGGATGCGATCAAAATATGGGGCATCGGCAACGAAGACGAGGGCACGGCTCGGATCGAGACGATCACACGGGCCGTCAAGACCTTGGCTGAACCCGAGGGCGTACCCGTCGCGGTGCACGCCACCAGCCTGGAGAACGCCAAGGCTGCCGTCCGTGGCGGCGCGGACATTCTTGTCCATAGCGTCACAGATCGCGAAGTCGATCAGAGCTTCATCAGCCTGCTGAAGGAAGGTGACGTCACCTATGTGACCACACTCGCGGTCTTCGACAATATTCCTAACGTCGTCAGCGGAAAGCCGGAGTTCAATATCGAGGAGCGCCGCCTGGCCGACCCGATGATCCTCAACTCGCTATCCGAGATGCCAGAGGCGAGCCGCAGACCGGCCCCTGAACCAAACCGCGCTGTCCAAGTCGCCCAAAAGAATACGAAAATCCTGGCGGATGCTGGTGTTCGTGTTGCCCTTGGCACCGACGCAGGTAACCCTGGCACATTGCACGGCGGATCGGTCCACCGCGAGATTGCGCTCCTGGCAGAAGCAGGCCTGACACCAGCGCAGATCATCACCGCCGCGACCAGCAACGCGGCCGTGGCCCTGAACCCGAACCCAGACTTTGGAATCATCAAGCCAGGTTTCTCCGCTGACTTCCTCGTCCTTGAAAAAAATCCGCTCACGGATGCTCAGCATCTCTCCGCGATCGAAACCGTGTTCGTCCGTGGTCGTGCACTGAAGCGATCAGAGATCATTCCTCCGTCCCCGGAAGCCGTTGTTCAGGCACAGCTCGAAGCCTACAACAGGCACGATATCGATGCCTTTGCGCAGACCTACGCGGATAACGTGCGGGTCTTCTTCATGCCGAAGACCACCCCCGAAATCACCGGACGGGAACAGCTCCGCACACGGTATAGCGAACTCTTCAACCAACCGGATGAGCGCAAAATACGGTGCGAGGTCATCAGCCGCGTGGTGGAAGCAAGTTTCGTGATCGATCAGGAGCGCTGCCGAGGGCTCGACGGTCGCGCCATCCGCGCTCGCGCCACGGCGATCTACCAGGTCGAGGATGGCAAGATCAGCCGGGTTTGGTTCGTCCAGTAGTATCGCACCAAGTGCGGCAAATTTCGCTCCCTTCGCGTGCGATCCTCCTTATAGTGCCGTCGACGCCGCGTCGGATGGACACGAGACATGACAAACAAACCCCTGGACGGATTGCGCATTCTTGAGTTTGCGGGGATCGGACCAACACCGTTTGTGGGGATGATCCTCGCGGATTTCGGCGCCGACGTCGTTCGGATCGACCGGCCAGGTGTGCTCCCTCAAGGGGTAGGACACGTTACAGGTCGAGGCCGCCGTTCGGTCGCCCTCGACCTGAAGTCCGAGGACGGACGATCGACCGCGCTCAAGCTGATCCGCGAAGCCGACGCGCTGTTCGAAGGTTTTAGGCCGGGTGTGATGGAGCGCATGGGGCTTGGCCCCGAAGATGCGCGCACTCTGAACCCAAAGTTGGTCTACGGACGAATGACAGGATGGGGACAAAGCGGCCCGCTCGCGCAAACTGCTGGCCATGACATCAATTACATCGCCATCGCAGGCGCACTCGGCACGATGGGCCGGCCAGGCACACCGCCTGCCCCGCCGCTCAACCTCGTAGGCGACTATGCAGGCGGGGCGATGTTCCTGGTGTCAGGAATGCTCGCTGCATTGCTTAGTGCACAGCAAACAGGACGTGGCCAAGTCATCGACGCAGCGATGACCGACGGAACGGCTCTCCTTCTCTCACTCACCCATGACCTTAAGAGCTTCGGCCTTTGGCGCGACGAGCGGGGCACCAATCTTCTCGACGGATCGTCACCGTTCTACGATACTTATGCGTGTGCAGATGATCGATATATGGCCGTCGGCGCTATTGAACCTCAATTCTATGCACAATTGCTCCACGGTTTGGGCGTGGCCGATGATCCCTTGTTTGCAAACCAGCTCAACACATCAGCTTGGCCGGATATGAAGACCAAGATAGCAGAACTGTTCCGTACAAAGACACAAGCACAATGGACTGATATTTTTGACGGAACCGATGCCTGCGTGTCGCCCGTCCTCTCCGTCGAGGAAGCGATGGTGCACCCCCATAACACCGCCCGTGACACCTATATCGACGCCGCTGGCAAGCAGCAGCCTGCCGGAGCACCCCGCTTCGATGGTGCCTCGCCGACCGCAACGGC
The DNA here is from genome assembly GCA_039198765.1 of Pseudomonadota bacterium. Lineage (GTDB taxonomy): Bacteria > Pseudomonadota > Alphaproteobacteria > Caulobacterales > Parvularculaceae > Parvularcula. The sequence continues at coordinate 19,145 of JBCCTF010000042.1, read as the reverse complement.
AGCAGCGCCTATGCCTGGGCAGCATACGGATGAAGTGCTGGCCGAATGGTTGTCAGGCGAGTGAGCTTTAACCCACGCGTTTCCGTTTCGGCACCCATCCAGGTTTGCCGAAGATCACCATCCATAGCTCCCCTATCGACCGCGCGTCTTTGATGTCTGCGATGAATTTGGGAAGCTCTGACACCCAAACGACGAATGGATTGACGCTGGCGAAATCACGCTTCAGGCCATAGCGAGGGCGCTCTTCCTCCCGTTGGAATGTCCCAAACAAGCGGTCCCAAATGATCAGTATGCCGCCGTAGTTTGTATCAATGTACTTGTCATCGCAGCCATGATGGACGCGGTGGTTGGCGGGAGTGTTCAGAAACTCGTCCAAAACACCGAGCTTCCCGATAAGTTCCGTATGGATCCAAGTCTGATATGCAAGGACGATCAGGATACCAGCGAAGACGAGCACCGGGGGGATTCCAAGGAAGACCAACGGGAGATGGAACAGCGCAGAGACCACGCCCTCAAGCGGACCGAACCGAACAGCGACGCTCGCGTTCATGAACCGCGATGAGTGGTGGACAGCATGTTGGGTCCAAAAGACACGGACTTCATGGGCAATCCGGTGTTCCCAGTAGTAAATGAAATCGCAGGCAAAAATCGCAAGAGCGAGTGTCCAGCCATTCACCTGCAACGCCCACGTCACGTAGGTGTCAGCGAGGAGCTGGTATCCCAGATACGCGAGCGAAAGCACGAAGGTTTCGATGAGGACGGACGGAATTTGCGTGGATATACTGGCAATCGCATCCAGATAGCCCCGGCGGCGAAAAGACCTCTCGAACAAACCCTTGATCAGTTCGATGCCCAGGATGGCTGCGCCGATAAGCAAGAAAATCTCGTCGAACGACCGGGCAAAGTTCTCTACACTTGCGGGTGTCATCGGCTCTTCCCTCCTAAGCCTAAAGTCAGTGTACGCCATGCCAAATCAGCGGCCTGTTGGTGCGTGGTCTCATCGGACTTCACGCTTTCCCACGCCGCGTAGAGCAGGTGGTCGAACGCCTGGATGATCCAAGAGGTCGGAATTCCTGTGTCGAACACGCCCTCGAGCTTGGCCTGCTCCACCATGTCGGCCGTCTCACGCTGCTGCCTGGCAAGCTCAGCGGCAATCGCTGGATCATCATCAATGGGCTCAAGAGCGAGAAACCCGTGGCGATCACCCAGTGGAATGAGGGCAATCAGTGTGCGGTGAAAAGCTTCGGTGGCCGAGGTAGCTCCTGCACAGGCTGCCTCGGCCGCATGGTCCATCTCCTCGATGGCGATCAGCGCAAGTGCGCGAACCAGCTCATCCCGACCGGCGAAATGCCGGTGCAGCGTCGCCCTTCCCACGCCCGCGCGTTGAGCGACCTCAGCGAGCGAGGCACTGGGGTCCCGGCTGAAGATATCGAACGCTGCATCGACGATTGCGTCCCTAGCCGATGGTCTCACCATTTTTGTCATGAGACATATATGTCTCATATGAGACTTATGTCAATAGACCACGCCATCCTAGGTCCGAACTTCGCTTCACAGACCCCCGCTAGGAAGGCCGGTTCAGAAACAGAGCGAGGTCGATCAGCGGCTGCCCGGAGCGGTTGGTGTTGGTCATCCCCACAAATCCCCACCCCGTCTCAGGATGAATGACGACGATGCTCGCAAAGCCGAGATTGTTCCCATCGTGCATGTAGACCCGGCCCAAGCCAGGTATGTCGTACACGAAGAAACCGAGAGCGATCTTCGCTTCGCCAAACTGGCTGGTGCCTGGGGCTTGCGGCACGGCAACGTCTTGGGGCGTAAGAAAGGTCGACCAACCCTCTTCCGAAAGGCCCTCGCGGCGAAGGACCGCTGCCGCCCAAGCCGCAAAATCCGCAGCGTCGGAATTGACACCGTAGGCTGCGCCAAAACGGTCATCGTACACCCAACGCTCCGCCGGAACGAAGCCGGAGCGGTACGGCTGAGCTTTCCGCGCCTGAAGCTCCGCTGACGGAATAATTTGCGTACGCGCCATGCCCGAGGGCCGGGCAATCCGTTCCTGGAACAAACGCTCCAGCCCTGGCCCGTCGGTGCCCGCGATCTCCTGGAGGACTAAGGCGAGGTACTGATACCCCTCTCCGGAGTACTCAAAATCTGTACCCGGAAAGAACGAGAAGCCAAGCCCCCTCTCCTCATCGTCAGACCGCCAGTTCGGCAGGCCCGTCTGATGACTCAGCACCATCCGCGCGGTCATCGCCTGAGACTCAGCTGACGGCTCAAGGTCGGGGTGAGGAAGGTATTGATAGAGAGGCTTATCGAGATCAAGGCGGCCCTCTTCGACAAAGGTCATCACAAAATGGCCGAACAAAGGCTTCGTGATCGATGCCCCTTCGAACACCGTGCAGCCTGTCACGGGAGTGTCGGTCTCAAAGCTGGCCGTCCCCGCTGACCGGGAGTAAACCACCTCACGAGCGTTGATCACGGCGATTGAAAGACCGGCGAGCTGGCCGCTGTCGACCAGGGCGGTTACCGCCTCATCCAAAACGGAAGCGGGCGTCAGCGTCCCCGCAATCCCCGTCAACGTCTCTGCCTTGGTGATCCGATCTGGGGCACAAGGAGGCGGCGCATCACCACGAAGCGAGCCGCCACCGGGGCCAGAGCTGCAGGCTGAAACCAAGGCGACAAGCCCGGCAAGGACGAGGCCTGAGGCACTGTTGCGAAGGCGGCGATGCAGCATGGGATCACTCCGTTTGTGGCTTAGTCGATCTGACATGCGATGATGCCCGTGGGCTACGCATGCCCGAAGAAAACACGAGCGATTTCGAAATTGCACAGCCTTCTTCAGTTGTGCCTGCTCCAAACAGCGCCAGACCTAATCCGCGCTGCCATCAGGACAGAGGACTAAGATGCTGCTCGCCGATGCTCTCGTTCGCTTCCCCGTCATCGTGCTGATGGCCGCGCTCTGCGCGTTAGCGATCCGCGATGGCCTTCGCGGCACGGCCGCACGCCTGGGGATGCTCTTGGCGATCGCATCCATTGGGCACGCCTTCGCCTCACTGCCGAGCGCCTATGAAGCGCCCGATGTGGTGGAAAGCATCGGAGGCTTCTTCGGCATCACCGCTCCAGCTTTCCTATGGCTTTTCGGCCTCGCCGTGCTCGACGACGACTTTCGAATGACCCCGCCGCTTTGGGTGGTCTTCGCTCTGAGTTGCTTCGTGAAAGTGGGCTGGTGGGTTCAGACGCTCGGCATCGACGCGCCATTCGATGACCTGCACTACAACGGGACCTATGTGATCATTCTTGGGTGCACCGCCCATCTGGGAGTGTCGGCACTCCGCGGGTGGCAAGAAGACCTGGTTGAGAAGCGCCGGCAGAGCCGCATCCTCATCGTCGCCTCCATTGCTGTCAGCGGACTGATCACCGCTCTCTCCGAGCTGACAGGGCTAGGACCGGAGACCGAGACGCTGATCGGGCACGCCCTCGCCCTTCCGCTGGTCCTTTGGACGTTCTTCGCATTGGTCAGCCTCCGACCTTCTTTCCTCGCCGTGACCACGCATGAGACGGGACCCTCAAGCCGGACTACAGCGGCTTTAAGCCTTGAGCCCAAGGACCAGTTGGCTTTCGACCGTCTGATGGAGGAAATGACCGACAAGGAGGCGTTCCTCGAGCCTGACTTAACAATCAGACTGCTGAGCGAGCGCATCGACGTGCAAGAGTATCAACTCCGTAAACTGATCAATTCAACCCTGGGCCATCGAAACTTCGCAGGCTTTGTGAACGGCTACCGCATCTCTCACGCCCAAACAAAACTCCAAGACCCCGCAGCGGCACGCCTTCCTATCCTCACGATCGCCATGGATTGCGGGTTCCAAACCCTCTCAACCTTCAACCGAGCCTTCAAAACGATAACCGGCGAGACACCATCCGCCTACAGGAAGCGCAGCAGCGAAACCGCTTCCACAGAACCAGAGTAGGCTCGAGCCGTGCAGATGAAAGGATGCTCTTCCAAGTGCACCTGCGCTTTTTATCAGAACGTGCAAAATGGTGGCGTGGGAGAACGCATTCTCGCCCGACCGTTCAATCGGTTCCTGATCTGCAGAGATGGTTGAACATTATATCAGTGGATGATTGTGCCCAGGCGGCTTCGATGCCATGATTTAAACGCGTTCGCAGATGTGAGGCTTCCGTTGGCAGAATCGAAGAACCAACCAACCGTGGTGATGTCGCGCCGAGAGCTTGTAAACGGGTTGGCCTCCGGCTCGGTCGTCGCTTTCTCCGGCGCAGCTCTTTCCGGGTGCGTGACCAACGAGGCGTTGGGAAGACGCCAGCTGATGCTCGTGTCCGATGGCCAGCTGGCCCAGCTCGCAGCTTCGTCCTGGACGCAAGCACTACGGCAAAATCCGCAGTCCCAGGACCCTGCTCTTCGCCGCCGTGTTGAGCGGGTTGGCGACCGTGTCGTGCAAGCTGCCGACCGCCGCTTCCCGAGCCAGCGGCTTTCGCAGAACAATTGGGAGTTCGCGGTCTTCGAGGACGATACGGTGAACGCGTGGGTGATGCCCGGCGGCAAGGTCGGCTTTCACACCGGCCTGCTCGACATCATGGAGAACGACGATCAGATTGCTACGGTCATGGGGCATGAGGCGGGGCACGTGGTCGGCCGACACAGCGCAGAGCGTTACTCTCAGCAGATCGCTGCCCAGGGCGGCATTGCGATTGCTGCCGTAGCGCTGGAGGCCAATGACGTCGACAATGCCGCCGCCATTGCTGGCGTTCTCGGAGCCGGTGTGACCTTCGGCATTATTCTCCCCTACTCACGACAGCATGAATACGAAGCTGATCGTCTTGGTGCTGACTTTATGGTTGGCGCGAACTATCGCGCGAACGAAGCGGTCCGGTTCTGGGATACCATGACAAAGCAATCCGGCGGGAACCGCGCGGAGTTCATGTCCACCCACCCGTCAGATACCAACCGGATCGCCGCCATGAGGTCCTACATATCGCAGCGAGGGTACGTCTAAGCGCCGCACCTTCCACGCGAGCGCCTGCGATCATCTCATCCTGTTTTCGGCCGAACAGAGCTCCGTGAGCGGCGAACCAAGGGGCATGGAGCAGCTGAGCTTTGGGACTATCGTCAGCCCACAGGCACGATTTCGCCTGGGTGCAGCACTGGGGAATTCGGCTCCTCTGTGTGCAGATCGTCTTGAGAATCGAAACAACGCAAGGTGGCTTCAAGTTCAGCCCTGCTGATGTTCCGTGTAATGAAGACAATGCGAGATCGCCGATCCTTACTAGGCCAAGCGCATAAGGCGTCGATGGGATGGATAACATGCTGCACGCCATGAACCACGAAGGGGCCGGGCGCGTCCTTGACGTTCATGATCGCTTTCACCCGCAAAAGATCGGCAGCTTTCAAGGTGTGAAGCTCTTCAAGCCAACGGTCGACAGAGGCCTCATCGACCGGTTTGTCCATCGTGAGGCAGACAGCATTGATGTTGGCATCGTGCCGATTGTCATCGAGATCGCGGAAGCCGTGAACCTCAGCGTAAGCTTCCTCTTTAAGCCAGTTCTGGACATCAATACTCTTGGTCTCGGGGTGGTAAAGACCAGCTCCACCAATGGACGCGGGGTCGACCACGCCATGCTGTGAGAACAGCTGCACAGCCGCAGGATTGAGCGCCTGCAGCCGCCCCTGCAACAAATCCAACGTACGCTGATCGACAAGATCACTTTTGGTCAAGACAATGCGATCTGCCACGGCGGCTTGCTTGAGCGCCTCGATTTGACGATCCAGCGTTGCCATCCCGTTTGCAGCATCCACCATCGTGATGAGACCATCGAGGCGATAGCGGCTGACAACGGAGAGATCACTCAACAGCGTATGGAGGATCGGCGCGGGGTCGGCCAGGCCCGTCGTCTCGATGATGACGCGGTCAAACCAGGTCTCCCCATTTCGGGAAAAACGCCACGGCGCTTCGCGCAACGTTTTGGCCAGATCAGCCCTAAACGTGCAGCAGATGCATCCGCTCGACATTTCGATCACTTCATCGCCGTCGACATGGGTCATCAGGTCGTGATCGAGCGCGACCTCACCGAATTCGTTGACGATAACGAGGCTTCGGCTGAACTCTGGCTGCTTCATCAGATGGTTCAGGACGGTCGTCTTCCCCGCCCCGAGAAAGCCCGTGAGGATAGAGATCGGGAAACGATCTCCACCATCCGTGTGCTGATGCGGTCCGGTTGTGGTGATCGAGTTCACGGTGTTGCCTCGCCTTTTGCGCTGCACGCCAAGCAGATGCCTTCAGTTTTGACGACGCGTCGATTGAGCTTGCACCCGGTCGGCGCCGCGTTTCTTTGAGAGCTGGCTGTCGACACAAGCGATCCTCTGTTTGTCATTCGCAGGCGCAATGTAATAATGTTGCGTACCTTATGACAAGAGAGCGAGAGGCAGCCACGTGACAAATGAGACGGCCAGTTCGGGGTCCAGCCACGCTTTGACGACGGCTTAGGCTTAGAATCGAACTATGTTTCATCGCGAGCCGCCGACTTGAGAGGGAGGCACGCGTTTTGATCTCGATTGATCAAAAATCCGTCAGTGTACCGCAGTCCTTCGTCGCCCCAGTTTGACGAACCAGGCCAGAGGTCAGCTTGAGTTCCACACATCAGTCTTGAGGTAGCAATGGAATTTGCACTGTCTTTCGGCGAGAGTTTTCTCGGACAACTGCGCTCGCCGACGCTTGCTTTTTTGCTCGGCGGCATGGCCCTCGCTGCGACAGGGAGCAGGCTCTCGGTCCCTGATGCGATCTACCGGTTTATCGTCTTTATGCTGCTGATGTCGATCGGGCTCGAAGGCGGGATGGAGATCCGCGAGGCCGACCTCAGCAAGTTGGCGCTACCTGCTGTGTTCGCGGCGTTGACCGGCTGCGGGTGTGTCCTCATCGGCCTTGTCTCGCTCATCAGGCTGCCTGGAATCCAGCGCTCGGATGCGCTGGCAACAGCTGGCTTGTTCGGAGCCGTCAGCGCGTCAACTCTGGCCGCGGCGATGATCGTTCTTGATCAGCAAGAGATCACTTTCGAAGCGTGGGCACCCGCGCTCTACCCATTTATGGACATCCCTGCTTTGGTTCTAGCGATTGTGCTGGCGAGGATGGGCAAAAAAGCCTCCGACGACACAAGTCCAAAGACAACCAACAGCGTCAGTATTCGGAGCGTTGTGGTCGATAGTCTTCAGGGCTCCGCTCTGTCCGCTTTGATCCTAGGGCTGGTGCTCGGCATTGTCGCGGAGCCAGCATCCGTCCACGAAGAATTCTACGAGCCTCTCTTCCGTGGCTTCTTGTCGATCCTGATGCTCGTCATGGGAATGGAAGCTTGGTCACGCCTTGCTGAGCTCCGTCGGGTTGCCCACTGGTATCTGCTCTACGCGATGGTCGCGCCCGTTCTCCATGGGATGATCGGCTTTGGATTGGGTTGGGTCGCTCATGAAACGGTGGGCTTTAGCCCAGGCGGGGTGGTCATCCTCGCCGTGATCGCTGCGTCGAACTCAGACATTTCAGGTCCGCCCACCCTGCGTGCAGGCATTCCTAGCGCCAACCCGGCGGCCTATATTGGATCGTCGACGAGTGTGGGAACGCCGGTCGCAATAGCGGTCTGTATCCCATTGTTTATCGCGCTCGCAGAACTCGTCTTTGTGTAGACGAAAGCGGCTACTGTGTACGGAGGATCCGATGTTTCATCCCGTGACCAAAATCACCATCATTGCCGAGCGTCTTCTCCAAAAGCGCCTGATTGAGATGATCGAGGCGGCTGGGGCCACCGGCTATACGATCGTTGATGGCAGCGGAAAAGGCGAACACTTCACCCGAACTGGCGATCGGGCGGCAGTTGTTCACGCCTTCTCGATCATCCGCATCGAGGCCATCTTCGCAGACGACGGCACCGCGAGAACTGTCGCCCAAGATATAGCCGAAGCCTTCTTCAACGACTACTCCGGCCTCGTCTATCTGTCGCCCATTGAAGTCTTGCGGAAAGACAAGTTCTAGGTCCGCCGATGCAGCGAAAGCCTAGCCTCGGGTAAAGCTGAGTTTGACCCACTCGCCGTGATCGGCCTGACCTCGGCATGCCATGAATTCGCGTTCAGCCGGATCCATGGCGACCACGGCATTGGTGGTGGCCCCAGACTGATCTTCAGCGAACCGATTGATGCTCAAGCGCCCGTCGGACCGGTCGGAGAACATCGTGATCAGGGAGTCCACATCATGGGCATCGGACTGGTCTAGAAGCGTCCGCATACGGTCAAATCGGGCATGCGTGCTTTCCGAGAGATCGGTCTCAAAACGCTTGTTCTCGTCAAACAAGCAGTGGTTCGACCGCACAAGGGATCCCTCATCGGTCGTACGCTTGTTGGCAGTGGCCGGGGTCCGCTCCCATTCCACCGCCCGCGTTGCGTCCCCGATCCAGTAGGAATGGCTGCCTGCCACGGGAGCATTCCCCACCACCGAACTCGCGGCGTCGAGCGAGTTCTGGCGCAGCGCGAGGTGGAGGACAGAGAGATAGGGGATGCCCACCTTGGCGCCCCGCGTTTTCAGGTTGGTTGTTCCGACCGTAACGCCATGCTGGTTCATCCCCATGAGGGTCTGACACCCGGCGCACGTCACGGTCCATGTTTCAGGACCATCATCAGGGAGCTGATGAAGCGCGATGACATATTTCATGTCAGGCCCGTTCAGGTCCCATGTCTGTCCCTGGAGCGCGCGTCCACTCCTCGTAATGCTCGGAGGAAGAAGCGCCGACGTGCACCCCTCGTCCTCCAACACAGGCGGCTCGCCAGGCAAGGTGATGATGTCGCGAATATCTGTCATGTTGGCAACAGTGTACAGACGAACTGCATCGACCTTGGCACCCTCGGCAATCGATAGGTGCTCGCGATGCCCCAAGGGATCGAAGTCGCGAAGACGACTGAGACACTGCGCTCCCGCTTCATACAAACCATCAGTACCAGGATGGCCGCGTTCGAGCAGGTGCTCCTCAACGGCGGCGACACGCTGCGCGACGAAGTCTTGTATCAGGTCGCGGCAGAGTTCCCCGTACTGATGACCCATCTGCTCCGGTGAGCCCGTCACCGTGAATTGCGGTAGTTGCAACGTCATGTTCGCCTCATGTGATCACACGCTCGACCCGTCAAGAACTACGATTCGAGCAGACCCTCATCCCTTGAGCTCGCGTGAAGACGCAGGCATTCACGTCATGATCAAGGAAGAGGGTCCTGTCCGTCGCGGGCTGTTCGTTTATTTGTGTTTTACGACGACGTGCCGTCGCTACCTTTAACGGGAGGCAGCCACGTCAAGGATGAATGGTGCAGAGAGATGAGAACACGCCCATTCAGTTTATGGTAAGCAAACGTATAGTCCGCACGCGTTGCATTACCGTCTCCATCCACAAACGTGTAATGCCCCATATCTTTGTAGCCGAGCCCACCAGCCTTCAGCACTGGACCAACGGCACTCTGAAACTCCACGCTCTTCCAGCCGCGATTTAGAAAACCATCATCATGGGGATAATCAGGGTCCCCGCCGACAAAGTAAGACCGAGCACCAGCCAGGTCGATCCGGATAACATCTGCAAGCGTAGGCTTAAACAGAAGCGGTTCATCAGCTCCCCCGAAGTCGTAAAGTTCGAGAAGGTTTTCAACGTCCTGCTCGGTCACGTACTTGGCCCAAGCGCGTTGAGCCGCGACCACTTCGGCTTTCGCCATGGGCTCGTAGGTGCGTTTGTTCATTGGTTCAGTTTCCTCCACTGTTTCGCACAGCCTGCAACGCCAAGCAGCTCGCGTCCACCGCATGCCGCTGTGACGGTCCAGCTCCTTATCGGGTGGTTCGTCAGGTGGATAGTCCCGCTGCTGCCGTTCCCCCTCGATGAAGCCGCTTTTCAAGCAAATTGGTTCCGCTCCCGGTCTCTCGTCAGTCTTACGTCGTTCACCCCGGGTGCGGTCCACAGAACGGCCGATGAACAAACACTCGCTGAGCCATTATCTTCAACCCGGGGAGACAAGGTCAACAAAGGCGGCGATCCATCGTCTTCGTTTCACCGCCAATTTCGAAGTCCCTGTTAGAGGGCGATCGGGAGCGAGTGGGAACGCTTAGCGGGAATCAATTGTCGTTAGCGGCTCTTGCCCGAAGCTCAGCATACCGCCTTGTGAGTTCGTCTTGATCCGAGATTGGCGCGAGGTTGCTCGCCCGAGGGTACGCGTTCACGCCAAGTGGGTTAAACTGAATCTCTTCCACACTCCGCAGGCCAAGTTCGGCATAATCAAGATCTTTACCCCAGTCTTTGAGCAGAATCTCTTTGCGAACAGCTTGTCGGTATACCCCTCCGATTTTGCCTAGTGCCTGGAGAGTCGCTTCAGAGGGGTGGTCAATCTCAGACTGGATTTGTCGTGCCACAGAACCGTTCCGACCACGGATAGGAACGATCGCGCCAGTATCCATGATCACCAATCGCAACCGACCAGGCTGTTTAGGGTGCGGCTCGAAGCCGAAATTGTCATGCTTGCAGTCCAGACACACGAGCCCTTTTTTGTTCAGTGCACGGATGCCCTGGTCATAGGCAATGGCCTCCTCTGCTGTCATGCTGAGAGCTTTTGCATTCCGATCCGTAGCAGCTGCTTTGAGTGTCGGGTTATCAAGTCTCTCCAGAACCTCAATCTTCGTGCCAGCGCCAAGCTTTGGCGGACGGGCCATGTTGTTGCCGGGAACGCCTTCCCATGCCTCGCGCAACTCAATGTCGCCGCGCAACTCAGCGATACGGACTGGCGCATCGGGGTCAGCCTTCGCGCTGAATGCCGAGGTGAACAGTCGGCGTCCATTGCGATCCGCAGCCATCACCGCCGCAGGAGACTCGCCGCCTTTGCCAAAGGGCACCCTGGCGACCAATTCCTCATCGATGGCGTAAACGGTGTTGAAGGATCCTTGCCCGAGCGGCGTGACGTCCAGTGGCAAATCGATGCCGGCTTCGTCTTGCATGCGTGCGGGCAACACGTTTTGGCTGGGGCCAGGCTGAACACCAGGCTGCGCGTCAGCGATCGAGCGAAGCCGCGAGGCGTTGGCAGTCTCGTCCACCACCAGCCCAGGCTGAGCAAACGGGTCAAGCCACGTATCTGCAACAAGAGGTGGAGGCAGAGTATCTGGCCGCGCGAGCCGGGGAAACGGGGGAGCGACAGTTCCTACAGACCCAGCGGCATCGACATCACCGGACCGTAAGGCGCTTAATTCAGCAGGCTGACCGCCTGATCCGCGAATCAAATCGTCCACCTGATTGAGTATCAATTGGTCCGCAGGCTGAAGACTATCCACGCCGTCGCGCGATGCTTTCTCAATGAGGTCACTGTAGGCAGAGGCGACCAACTCTCTTTCCGACTGAGAAAGCTGATAGAGTTGGCGACCATCGGCAGCGACGGCCTCAACCAACTCTCGGCCCTGGCGAATGTTCCGTAGATTTTTGAGATCCGCGAGACCCTTCAGCCCACTCAGCGATGGGGCAATCAAACCCACCGCTGTGAGAAGCCCGCTTTCGCGATAACCATCCGCATCCGCCAGCGCCTCTGCCGAGATGAGTTTGGATGCCGTTGCTGCCTGTTGGTACTGCTCCTCCCCTTCAAGATAGTCGAGAACGCTCTTTGTACCGAAGTACGCAAGGTCAGCACCATCGCCAATCAAGAGAGTCGCGGCAGCAGCCTCAGCTCCAGCAACAAGACCAGCACCGTAGGCAACAACACCCGTCACCGCAGCAACACCCATCGCCTTATAGGCGTCGTCAATCTTCCGGTATTCGTCCAGCGCACGAACTTCATTTCCTAAGACGTACACGGAGCGAACAAAGCGGTGGGCTTCACGGTCAGGAGCCCAATAGGTCCTCGTGTTCGGAGGCTCTCCAGAAGTCTCCTGCTTCACCAACTTGGCGAGAATTGGCGCGAGAAAGAGCGGATCCGTTCGCTGCCCGGCGATCACCAGCAACTCTTCAATGTTGCATTTGTTGGCCTCGACCATCCGACCAAGAGAGGCGTCGAACTCAACCAGCATCTCCGGCGTCCAATCCCTCATCCATTGTTGCGCAAGATCGAGGGTTTCGATGCGACTGCGCCGAATCTTTCGGGAGAGCGCATCGATGTCAGAAACTTCTCGGCGCTGGATTTCAAAACGCTGCCCCTCAACAAACACAGCGACCGTTTCCGTCCAAAAACGGCTTGTAAGCACCCCAGGATTTTCGGCGAGGCTTCTGATGTACCGCGTTGATCGACTGGCACTGCTCTGGCTTTGAACGAACTCCGCTCTCAGCCGGCCCATCGCATCTCCCATTTCATCTCGGAGGATGAGCAACGCAGCATGGTCTCCGTTCAGTATACGCACTGTCCGTGTACGGCTGCCTTGCGGTGCGTTTCCTGTCATCCGAAAAGGAATCAAGAACGTTCGTGAAAGCGTTGAGGATTCCCGCAAGGCGTAATTCGGCGCGTCTCTCTCCTGGGCAGGGTCGTTGTTGCAATTCGCCACAATCCCTAGCTTCTTCTGCCACAGTGACGTTTCTGATGGCGGCGAGACCACTCTCGCGAGAGCAGGATTCGGCGCTGCGATGAGTGTACTGAGCGAATTGGGAAAGGCCACGACCGTATCGCCGGGCGCGACACTGACAGTAAGGCCGTCGGGCTCAGCGGGGGGCTGGAGTGCACTTCCGTCTTCTGAGAGTAGGATAGGCTGACTGACATAGAAGCCTTGCTCGTTGCGCTCGACAGTCAGTGAACCGACGATCTTCGTTTTCGTTCCGCGAGACTGGACGCCTATGTCAAACGGTAAGTTCTTCCCTCCTCCACCAGCCGTAGGCCAAGCAACGAGACGAATGGACTCGCTCGCCATAAACTCAGTTGACGTTGCTTCTTGCCGGTTGGTCATTCCGGGGCGCATGAACGAAACAACCGAAACATTGTCTTCGAACGTCAGCGGCCAGACGAGCTCAACACCGCTCAGTTTCAGGCGCTTCTGACCAGCCTCGACACCTTTTTTCAGCCGAGCTTCAATGAGGACAAAGTCAGCATCTCCAATCGGACTCCCCACGGCTTCTTCGACAAGTCGCTTAGCCATCCCCCGCTCCCCCTCGCTCAGCTTCTTTGTCCGATAGCTGATCGATGGATCAAAACCCTCGATCCCAGCGTTGATCTCATCAGGCAGGTTCTCTCCAACGATTGCGATCGTCCGATTGACCGATCCATCCGTCCGTGTACCGTCTTTTTTGAATGGGTAGGTGTAAAGAACAGGGCGCGGGGGTGCTGGCTTCCCCTCAAGGTTCGCATCCGCGACACGCTTTTGATAGAGAAGACCGGACTGGTCTTCCATGACTACGGCCTTTTTAATGACGACCGGATCGCGACTCCAGGTTTGCTCTCCAACGCGGGAGAGACCATCGCCCTCTTCCTCAAACCAAGGCCCCTTGAAGAACCGATCGCTGCCGTCTGATGTCAGCTGAAGCCGAATGAGTTCGAGCTTGTCCGGGTCCGGTCGCCATTTGATCGGCACACTTACTGATTTGTTCTCAAGACGCGCCTCCAGCGCATTCGTACTGCGAGCGATTGCGATCAGGCTCCCGCGACCTAACGGCGCGAGATCAGCATCAGATCGATACTGCGCCGTCAAATTGGGGCGTTCTTCAAGGACCATTCGTGTACGAATATAAGACTTGCCGGAGACCTCTCTTTCCTGCGCATGCAAATCGATGCTCTCGTACAATTTGGCACGCCAGCCCTCGCCGAGCGCTACAATGACTCGGCGACCGTTGGAGGACACCTTGGCCTGGCCAGACTTCGCCTCACCGGCCGTAGCCGTGTGCTGAACATCCCAATTCCCTGCCATCGTCTCGGCGATCAGAGCGATCGTCTTTTGTGGGTCATAGGCGCGACGCCCGACAGCTTTCATCAGATCACTGCGGAGGTCCGAGCTCGCTTGCTCGACGCGGAACACCCCACTTTGAAAAGCGCGACCGTCATTCAATCGATGGAGCGGCACCAGGCGCTCGCCGCCGGTTGCTTCCCGTTGCTCCGGCAGGACAGCTGATAGGACGCTGTCCGGGTGCTTCCCATCAAACTCAGCACGCAGACGGAATGAAGCCCCCTCCGGAAGGCGCCGCAAGGTCTTTCCCTCCAGATCAATGGCAACGAGCGACTTCAGTGTAGGAACCTCCCGCTCATCCTCTTCAGGCGGATCAAAATCGATGACGAAAGGGATTTGCTGGCCGTTGAAGTACAGGACTTTCGTTCCAGGTTTCAAAGACGGCCATAGGGTGATGACGACATCCAGTTCTTCCAAACCGTCTGTGCGCCGTCGCCAAACGTTCGCAGACGGACGAAGCTCCATGCCCGCGCTTGCATCGATCCAGAAATCGTTCGTACCCGTCCGCATCGATTGGCCTGGCCATGTGGGTCCCGACAGATTACGCCCGATGAGCCTAAGGGCAATCTGAGGCCGAGAGCCTCGCATGTTGAAGGGTCCATCCGGACTAAACTGCTGGTCCAGAACAGACTGGCTATAAAATGGGGCCTTGATCGGAAACTGGACCAGCTGGTTGCGGCTTCGGCTGGCTGGGAATGCCACACCATTCTCAATCGGATTGGTCGGTCCCCAGGTAGGATCATTGGCCAGCCCCCGATCAAGGTGACGACCGATCAGAACAGCCGAAACTCCCATGACCTGCGGCTTCAAGCGAACAAGCCGTGCTGGTCGCTGGGCTTCTTCGCTTCGTCCCCAATCGATGGTGCCGGCAAAGCCTTTGTCACCAACAGGCTTGAACGAAAAACTCGCATAGGGGGTGGAACCATCGGGCAAGCGGATCGTGTAGTTCCGCTGGAAATTCAGCGTTCCGTCCGCGGCGAACTCGAAACGGGCACTGTTCGCGGGTCCGCGGCTCCCGTCGTTGAGGTTGAAGCTGATGTACCTCCACTGGTCAGAGAGATCGCGTTGGAAGGCGATGTGGCATCCGGTTTGCGTCGTCATGCACGGATATTGTCGCCCACGTTCAAGCGTCAGGAGGAACTGCTCTGTCCGGCCGCCGATCTTGTATTCGAGGCGGTAGGTCCCTTCCCACTTCAAGCGCGGGTCCGCCGCAAGATCTGCGAACAAGGGCGGCTGAGCTGCTCTGCGAGCACGATCGCCAGCAGCGGTGTCCGGCTCATCAGCACGCTTTTGGTTTGTCGTCCGCGGGACCTGGGGTTCGTCGACAGGCCGGGAATCTTGCTCCGTCCCAGGGGCGAAGGGGTTCTCCTGCAAGCCACCGAGAAGGCCTCGCACAGGCCTCTCTTCCTCTGCCGGTTGGGCTGCTGCCGCGCCGGGTAGGTTCAAGAGCACCGCAAACGAGAGACATATCAACGCTATAAGCTGTGTTATCTTAGCGATTTTCAGCATCTTATGCCCATCCCCGCTCAGCGATTTCGCAGCGACCTGCCTGGTCTGATGACATGGATCGCAAGGGTAAGCGGGGCTCGCGTCTACCAGCAACAACGTGACTCAGCGGACCCGTTGAGCCGCGCACCGATGCTGGCGATTGAGCAGCGATCCTCAGTGGGCCCTCAACTCTGCGGCGACGCCCAAACACTCCGCGCTACCTCCACGCGATGGCCTTTTGTTGAAGATCGTGATGAAAGCGAGCGCTCGTTGTGGCCGCCGCGGCAGCGTTGCGCGCGGCTGCACTCGAGCATCTTGCGTCTGACCGCCCGAAACTGCGGCAAACTATTGAGGAACGATCCATGAAAAACTTCGCCGCCACGGTTTCGGTCATTGCCGTTGTGACTGCCCTCACAGCATGCGGCAGCAATGATGAGACACAAGGTGCCAACGACGAGGTCCAAGGCGACCCTATCGAGATCAGTGCCTCGGCGCTCGATGGCAATCCGTTCCTCAAGGAATGGGAGACCCCCTACGGCACCCCGCCGTTCTCTGAAATCAGCGACGACGACTACCTCCCCGCCATGAAGGCCGGTATCCTGGCCCTGCGGGAGGATATCGCTGCGATCGCCGACAGCGATGAGCCCGCTACATTCGCGAACACGATCGTCGCGCTCGAGCTGTCTGGAAAGCAGCTCGACAAGGTCTCCAGCACCTTCGGGAACATCACGGGCACCGATACCAATGACAACCTCCGCGCTCTCGAGGCTGAGGTTTATCCGATGCTGACCCGTGAATACACGAAGCTACAGTTCAACGAGAACCTCTTCGCCCGTGTAAAAGACGTATACGAACAAAGGGATTCGCTCGGTCTCAACGAGCAGGATGCCCGCCTTCTTGAACTCACCTATCGCGCCTTCGTCCGGGCGGGTGCGAACCTCGATGAGGAGACCAAGGAGCGGGTTGCCGAAATCAACGAAGAGCTCTCCAGCCTCACCACCGCGTTCGCCCAGAACCTCCTCACGGCGACCACGAGCTTCAAGCTCGAAATCACCGATCCCGAAAAACTCGGCGGCCTGACCGACAACTTCAAAGCGGCGATCAAAGTTGATGGCGAAGACAAGTGGGTCGTCGGCCTCAACCGTTCGCCGTTCGAGACTTTCATGACCCAGTCGACCAACCGGGAACTGCGTAAGCAGCTCTTCGACGGTTACCGCCTGCGCGCCTCGTCGGGCAGCAAAGACAACGGGCCGGTCGCGATCAAGATCGCTCAGCTCCGCGCCGAACGTGCCGAGCTCATGGGCTACCAGTCCCATGCCCACTACCAGCTTGAAACCCGCATGGCGAAGACGCCCGAGGGTGCCGAGGAATTCCTCCTCCGCGTATGGCGTCCGGGCCTTGCTCGTGCTCGCGAAGAGCTGGCGGATATCCAAGCCCTGATCGAAGCCGATGGCGGCGACTTCACCGCAGCTGGCCATGACTGGTGGCACTATGCCGAGCGCGTCCGCCAGGACCGCTACGCGTTCGACGATGCAGCGCTTGCCCCCTATTTCGAGCTCAACTCAGTTCGTCAGGGTGCGTTCGATGTCGCCACCAAGCTCTTCGGCATCACCTTCGAAGAAGTCGACGTCCCCAAATGGAACGCCGTCGTCACCTCCTACGATGTGAAGGCGGAGGATGGTACGCATCTGGGCCTCTTCCAGATGGACATGTACGCCCGCGACTCCAAACGGGGCGGCGCATGGATGAGCACCTATCGCGGTGCTTCCGACATCAACGGCGAGACGATCCGCCCGCTGGTCACGAACAATATGAACCTCATCGCTCCGCCCACGGGTGAACCCACCCTCATGCGCTTTGATGAAGTCGAGACGCTGTTCCACGAGTTTGGCCACGGCCTCCACGGCCTGATGACCCAGATCCGCTACGAGACCTTCTCGGGCGTCGACGGTCCGAGGGACTACACCGAATTCCCTGCCCAGATCCTCGAGCACTGGGCCAGCCAAGAGCAGGTGCTGGCCGAGTACGCCACCCACTACGAGACGGGCGAGGTCATTCCTGCAGAGCTCGTCGAGAAAATGCGCAATGCCTCGACCTTCAATCAGGGCTTCAAGACCACCGAGTTCATAGCGGCTTCGCTCCTCGACCTTGCCTGGCACGCGCTGAGTCTTGAGGAAGCGAACGCGATCGAAGACGCGGCAGCCTTCGAGAGGGAAGTCCTCGAAGGTTACGGCATCCTTCCGGAGATTGAGCCGCGCTACCGCTCGCAGTACTTCTCCCACATCTTCGCAGGCGGCTACTCAGCTGGGTACTATGCTTATCTGTGGTCGGAAATTCTTGATGCTGACGGTTTCGTCGCATTCCAGGAAGCAGGCGACATCTATGACCCCGTCCTCGCTGGGCGCCTCAAGACGTGGGTGTACGAAGCAGGTGGCCTGCGTGAAGCCGATGAGCTCTACCGCCTCTTCCGCGGCAAGGATCCGGAGATCGAGCCTCTCTTGGAAATCCGCGGGCTCGCTGGCGACCAGGGATAGTTCTAACAACCCCGGCGCGCGGTCATAGGACGACCTCAAGACTGCGCGTGAGGAACCACCAACTGCCTGTCGCGGCGATCAGGATCGCGGCAGGCTGCACGATATACCGCCGGTAGCTCTCCGGCCGGGTGAGGAACTCTCTTTTCAGATAGAGAGCAACGAAATAGGCGACGAAGACAACCGCAAGCTGGCCGATCTCGACTCCGACATTGAACCCAAAGAGCGCCGGCCAGAACTGCTCCGTTGGCAGACCAATTTCGCTAATGAACCCGGCAAACCCCATTCCGTGAAAGAGGCCGAAGCCGAAGATGATCAGATAGCGCCAGCGCCTGAGATCTTTGAAGACGAGCGTCTCCACCGCCACAAAGGCGATCGATAACGCAATCAGCGGCTCCACCAACGACGCAGGGGGTTGGAGCACCCCGGCAGCTGTGAGGCCGAGCGTCGCAGTATGAGCAACGGTGAAGGTCGAGATTTGCAAGGCCAGCTCTCGGAGCCTTTGCGACGAAAGGAACAATGCCAGCACAAAGAGAATATGATCCGTACCCCCCGGAAGAATGTGCTGCACACCGATCTTCAGGAAGTACCACGCAGCGCCAACGGCCGACAGCGGCTCGCCATCCTCCCCGACCAGCGGTTGAGCGAGCTCAGCCGCTGACCGGTTGATCTCAGCGAGCTGACGGCAGAGCGCCGGATTGATCGTCGAGCCGGGGCCGCAAATTTCATCCTCGGGATGGGCAAGCGCCGCTTCGAGACCGCCGCACACACCCCAAACCATCATGGCGACGAGCGCCCATCGAACACCTAAAAGCATATCAATCAGCTTTACCGCAGCGGGTCCCACGCCCACTCGGGCATTCTCCGTCTCCAAGGGCTCTTATACCGCCACCCACGTCACGTCAGCTGCGGCCGTGCGTGGACGTCGAGAGAGGTGTTTGCCCTCGCTCACCGGCAGGTGCCCTCCCAGCGCTCCTAGCTAAGCGCTATTCCAAGACAGCTTCCTAACGGACACCATCGTGGAGGACGTCAAAGCTGCTCGTGAAAGAGACGAAGGATCTTATTCGGAGCATCGTCTGGGCTCTCAAAAGAGCATTGATCTCATCCGCGTCCGATACACCCAGCGAAATTGCTGGAATTAGCGTTGGTGCCGCAAAACTAAAATACTGATATAAAAGAACATTTTGGTGCGGGCGGGGAGACT
>JBCCTF010000041.1:0-25283 GCA_039198765.1 Pseudomonadota bacterium | reverse complement strand
TCTGAAGGTCAGGAGGTAAGCTGCCATGGTCGCCGAGAATGCGCACCCGCACGCCCTCTTTAGCCAGCTCACCGAGGTCGTGGCGGAAGAACCCGCGCAGGAGGCCCAGGAGGTGACGCACCTCCCAATCGGGCCGTGACCAGTTCTCCGTCGAGAAGCTGTAGAGGGTTATGATCCGAACGCCGCAATCGCGCGCGGCACGGACCGCACGGCGCGCCGCTTCCACGCCCGCGCGGTGGCCTTCGAGGCGAGAAACGCCCTTGCGCTCAGCCCAACGGCCGTTGCCATCCATGATGATAGCCACGTGCTGCGGACCTGATCCGCCGCCGCTTTCTAACTCAACTGCCGCACTGGACTGCATCGCGAGCATCTCGCCCCTCGCCTATGAAACGCTACCTGAGAGCCTTCCTTAGACCTGCATGATTTCTTCTTCCTTGGCGGATTGCATTTCTTCCGCTTTTTTCACCTTGTCGTCGGTGAGCTTCTGCACCCGCTCTTGGAGCTTCTTGGCGTCGTCCTCGGGGATCGAGTCGTCAGCCTTGATCTCTTCCATACCGTCCCGGCGCACGTTGCGGATAGCGACTTTCGCGCTTTCCGCGTATTTGCCGCACATCTTCGCCAATTCCTTGCGGCGCTCTTCCGTCATCGGAGGCAGCGGAACGCGCACGGTCTGACCATCGGTCACCGGGTTGAGGCCGAGCCCTGAGTCCCGGATGCCCTTTTCGACAGCGCCGACAAGGCCCTTATCCCAGACGCTCACAGCCAGCGTCCGCGCATCGGAAACCGACACGGTGCCCACCTGGTTGATCGGCATATCCGAGCCGTAAGCACTCACCACCACCGGCTCGAGCATATTCACCGACGCCCGTCCGGACCGCAGGCCGCTGAACTCGTTTTTCAGGGCGTCGAGCGCACCGTCCATGCGGGATTCGAGCTTCTTGAAATCGGGGCCTTCACTCATGGGACTGTCACCTTTGGAT
Source organism: Pseudomonadota bacterium (assembly GCA_039198765.1). Taxonomy (GTDB): domain Bacteria; phylum Pseudomonadota; class Alphaproteobacteria; order Caulobacterales; family Parvularculaceae; genus Parvularcula. The sequence continues at coordinate 24,303 of JBCCTF010000041.1, read as the reverse complement.
TCGTTAGAGCCCGCGGCTTATAACCACTCCTCGGCAATTGGGAACCCGCCTGTCAGCGGCTCGCCTTGGGTTGGGGACAACGCTCCAAATGTCCGCACCCCCTGCAAAGCGCAGCGGCGGATGCAAAAGCGGGCTTCTCTTTCTTCTTCAGCACCCGCTGCAGCCGCCGATGGGCAGCGACCACGTCGTCATCTGGCTTCAGCTTCACCTTCTGAAACGAGACCGCTTCGCCGCCTGTGAACCGCACATAGCCGTGGGGGGCGAGCGGCGGCCCGCCATCGCCGCGCAGCATGTACGCGTAGGCCGCAATCTGCATCCGGTCCCCCTCAAACACCCGGCCCGCGCGAGACTTGGTCTCGATGATCACCCGGCGCCCATCCTTGAGCCACACCTCATCAGGCCGCCCGCGCACATGGACCGGCCGCTTCCGCTCCACAGTCTTCTCACTTATCACCAGCCGCGCGCCCTTGAGATCATTAGGGAGCAGATCATCCGCCGCGCTCCGCCCGCCACTGCTGACCAGCAGAACAAGCGCCGCGGCGGCGGCAACGACAGCCAGAAGGACCAGCGCGCCGCTCAACGGAAGAAAATCCAAACGAGCGCGAGAACACCCGCGGCCAACGCCAGCCATGCCCAAACCGGCACCCCGCCGCTCGCTGGCTTCGTGACGTGGGCATGCACCTTCGCATGCTCCGCGGTACCCTCTTGAGACCGCTTCCGCCAAGCGTCCGAGCGCTTCACCCCAAACCGCTCATCGAACAGCATCTGCTGCTCACATCGGCTCAGCTGTGCCAGCTGCGTCGGAGAAAAAACACGTCGGTCAGACAAGGCCCTACCTCAGAAAACGTTCCTGAAAGTATGGCCGATGTTCTTGCTTTGGTCCAGGATGTTCTTGTCGAATCGCTCCTCAGCGACCGACACGCCGGCGGCCAGCAAAGGCTGCCAGAACGCCGCCCATCAGAACCGCCGCGCCGGGGATCGGCACGGCCTGGCTGGGAGCGAATTCGCCAAGCGTTAGGAAGTTCGTTTCCGAGAGCCGCTCTGCGCCCAAGGCAACAAATGCGTCGTCGAACGTCTGAGCAAACACGAACGCATCCACTGAGCCCTTGTCGAAGAAGACATCCAAACGGTTGAGGAAGAAACCCTCGGTGAAGCCGTCAAATCCAAAATTCATGCAGGGAAAGAAGCCGCCGATGTCCACGACTTGGCTGCAGTTCAACACGACAGACCCACCGTTGCGCGACCCGACGTCGATGGATGCATCCGGTCCGAGATTGATGTTGGTGATCAACCGATCGTCATCCCGAAACAAGGTAACCTGATTGTTGTCGATCATCCCGTTTTGGTTTTTGTCAGCAACGACGCGAATCTCGGCTTCGAGTTCGATCTCGAAGTCGAAGATGTTCGCAAACGTGATCGCGAATGCCACTTCCGGGTCGACGGGAACACTCGTTCCGCTGATGCGAACGCCCCTCACGAAGACACCGGTGTGGAACTCAGCTTCCTCAAGGGTAGCAAAGCCGCCAAGTGCGTCCGCTAGCTCTTGTTGTGCGGCCATCGAGAAATCATTGGCTGTTCCGTTGCTCAAAAACGCAAAACCATTGATTGTGTCGATCGTTGTAGACGCAGCGTGCGAGACGCCGAGAAGTCCATATGCACCGCAAAGCGCTGAAATGACGGCACGTTTCATAGTCTCTTCCCCTCGGTTCAACCCAGAGAGAAAAAGATTAACGCGCCAATATACTTTTGACAATTACTGGTGGCTGTCGTCTGAAACCACAGTGTAGTGGCCTTGCCCCGTCAATGCGCCAACAATCCCGTCCTTCAGGCTGAAGACGACAATTGGGATGCCATTTTCACGGGTCAGGCTAACGGCGGTTTGGTCCATGACTTGTAGATCTTTGGTCAAGATCTCGCGATAGCTGATCCGCTCGTAGCGTTCCGCGTTTGGATCTTTTTTGGGGTCGGCTGAATAAACGCCGTCGACCTGGGTCCCTTTGAACAAGGCTTCGCAGCCCATTTCTGCGGCGCGGAGAGCGGCGCCGGTGTCGGTGGTGAAGAACGGGTTGCCTGTGCCGCCTGCGAAGATGACCACACGGCCCTTCTCGAGGTGCCTGATGGCCCGGCGGCGGATGTAGGGCTCGCAAATTGACTGCATTTGGACCGCAGAGAGGACCCGCGTGTCCATCCCGATGCCTTCGAGAGAATTCTGCACGGCGAGAGCGTTCATCACCGTCGCGAGCATGCCCATATAGTCGGCGCTCGCGCGCTCCATCCCGCGAGCAGCCATGGACAATCCGCGGAAGATGTTGCCTCCGCCGACCACGAGGCAGACCTGAACACCCAGCTCCGTCGCTGCCTTCACCTCGCCAGCGATCCGTTCAACGGTGGCCAGGTCGATGCCGAACTCCCCGTCGCCCATCAGGGCCTCGCCTGAAACTTTCAAAAGGACGCGGCGGTAAAGCGGCTCGGCCATAGATGTGGGCTCCCTGTCAGCGGGGCGCGGCTATCAGATTTGAACATCCCCCGCGAGCCTTTGTTCAGGGAAAAATCGCCGAGCGGGCCGTCGCGATCGTGCGTTGGTGTGCTACTGTACCAATTCTCAGGTGGGGCGGAGACATTTCAGTGACCTACAACGTCGATCCGGACAGCGCAGGCATGCGCGCGTTAAATGACAGGCAGAACCAGCGTGCAGCGCTTCTTCAGCGGATTGGCGAGGCCCGCGGGTCGACCGTCCTGACCTACATGACGAGCTACCGCGAGGGCTGGGGAAGCGCGGTGATGAGCGAGGACGTCCGCGTGATCGAGCGTCACGTGGCGCAGATGCGCGCGGCGGGCGTTCAAAAGCTCGATCTTTTCCTGTCGACCTGGGGCGGTGACGCCACCTTGCCCTGGTCGCTGCACGCGATGCTTCGCGACTACCTGCCGAAGACGAAGATCGGCGTGATCCTGCCCTTCGAGAGCTACAGTGCCGGCACGGGAATCGCGCTCGGCGCTGATGAGATCGTCATGGGGCTCTCCAGCGTTCTCGGGCCCACAGACACCCAGGCGTTCGGCTATTTCTGGGGACAGCGGCCCAGCGGTGGTGGTGTCAGCTCGCTGCAGGGTTTTATGCAGCTTCTCAAAGACTTCGACATGCGCGGGAAGATTGACGACGCCACGATGCTCGACTGGTTGACCCGCAATTCGGACCCCATGAAACTCGGTGCGATCTATCGGATTTTCCGAGAGAACAAGCGCAAGATCTTGAAGATCCTGAACAGCCGCCTGAAACCGCTGAGCGCCAAGGATAACGACCGCCTGGCAGACTTTTTTCTCTACGACATTGGCATCCACGGACAGGGCATCCGCCGCCGTGAAGCGCAGGACGCAGGGCTCAGTTACGTTACAGATTTGGAGGCAACCGGCCTGGAAGCCGAGGTGGCTTCCCTCTTCGAGGCTTACGCCGACGCGATGCAGCTGTTTGTTCCCTTCGCGCGCGCTTATCCGCCAGCAGCGCCGGGTTTCAGCCAAGATGTGAACCTGGATGGTGAGCATGCGGGCGACACCCCTGTGGTTCTGATCGAAAGCGTCTACGGCACCGACGCAGGCTTCAGCGCCTTCGGCGTTGATCGCGCCTGGGGCGACAAGGTCCGCAACGATGACGAACCAGAGAACGAAGCGCCCGATGACTACGGCCACGGCCACCTGGATCGTCGTGCGATGGCTCCGATGAGGCTCAGTTGGGGATCGTCCCCTGGACGCCAGGAAGCGCCGCGTGGCCAACGACCGGGTGGAAAACCAACGCGGCGTCTTGCACGAAGGAAGCGACCCGAATGATCTATCGGCCGTGTTACCGATCGTTCGGTAACTGATTTTGCTGGGCGTCTTTCCCAAAACGAATGGCCGGTCTATGTGATGACCATGGCCCGACCGGTGAAAGACAGCAACGAAGCAATCCTCACCCGCGCGATCAGCGTTTTCCGCTCCGCTGGGTATGAAGGCGCCTCACTCTCCCGCCTCTCGGAGGCATCTGGCCTCAAGCGTGCAAGCCTCTACCACCGCTTTCCCGGCGGCAAAGAGGAGATCGCGGCGGAAACCCTTCGAGCGCTGAGCCGATGGATCGACGCCCAGATCATTCAGCCCCTGCGCCGACCAGGGGATCCACGCAAGCGACTGGAAACAGCAGCAGCAGCCTTCGACACTCTGTTCGATAACGGCCGCGACGCATCGATCATCGCGCTTTTTGGAACGCCGGACACGACACCCGAACCCCTCGTTGAAGGCGCCCAGCGGCTCCTTCTCGGCATCATCTCCGCCATCGGTGCTGTGCTCGAAGAAGCAGGCTTCTCAGGAGACGATGCCCGCACCAGGGCTGTCCGAGGAATGGTTCTCCTCGAAGGCGCCGTGGCCGTCGCCCGGACCTTCAGAGACCCTGCCCCTTTCCGCGCAACCCTCGCCACTTGGCCGGACGACCTGCTCACTAACGGGCAAGCGATTGCTTCGCCAGCACCGCAGCCAGATCAACCGGCGCCGAAGCCAGCCTCAGAAGAACCGCCCAGCGACGTGCGAAAAGCCGTCGCCCGCCATCTGGCGGCACTTCGCGCCGCCCGGCCCTAGCGGGTCCGCGGCGTAGCGAGGAACAAGACCAGCATCATCGAGAGGTAGGTGAAGATCAGCGTCGGCACGCTGGTGTTGAAGCCAACGTCAAACTCAGGAATCCCAAACCACTCGCGCAGAGAGACCGTGGCCGTGAAGGCCATGAAGACCATCGCGTAGGTCAGGATTCCGATGATCGACCACTTCTGGAGCGGGGTATGCTGAACACCAGCGCGCGCTTGCTGATCAAAATAATACCAACCCGCCACGACGACGAAGACCGCCTCAATGAAGACCGCGAGGTAAGGACGCGACGCATAGAGGCCCAATCCCACCGGATGGCTATCCTCGCCGAAGACGTGGTGGGGGAACCCAGAAATCGCGTCGAGCGCAGCGTGACCCGCGACGAGAGCGGCGCCCATCAGGCCCACCTTCACGTCCTTAAACATGGCAGAGCCAAGGACCAGAAAAAGGGTCGCCCAAAGCGCCTGGGGCAGCAGGTCGTGGCTGTACATCATATCGACAGCCAGACCGCTGATCGTCGTGTCGAGGGCGTCAGAAGGTTCAGTCGACTCCAATCCAAGATAATGGAACGTCATCCACAAAAGGTCCTGCGCCTGACACGCCACCAAAAAGAAGAGCAACGAGCGCCCGGGCATTTTCTGGTTTGCAATCACAGCGGTAACGTAGTGACCTGCAAGCATGCGAACCTCCCTGTGAGGCCGTTGGCGCCCTGTCCAACTTCAAGAAACTTGCCTCACCTATAATTCGGACTGTAAGGTCCGTTATTGTGGTGTCAACGATTTGTACAATGGAGTCCGAAAATATCTGACCAGACTAGAAAGCGCGCACCAGGACGCCCGAAGCTTGTTCATCGTGACAGCGTCATCGAGACGGCGATGATCAACTACTGGGCCGAAGGACCAACAGCGGTCACGATCACCGAAATTGGGAAACAGACGGGATCGTCCAAGCCGAGCCTCTACCGTGAGTTCGGGAACGATGACGGGCTGAAAGCGGCTGCGCTCAAGCTGTATTCAGAGCGAGCGCTGGAGCCGCTCTACGCCATCCTCGAGCAGAACCCTCAGCCCACGGACGTTATCGATCAGTTCATCGCTTTCATCACGCAGGATCGTTCGTCCCTCGCCCTTCCTCTCGGGTGCCTCCAGATCAAGATGCGAGCCCATCTGCGGTCACTGGGGCCACAAACCCAAAGTGAGGTTGCGCGGATCAAGGAGCGAACGCTGACCGCCTATGCAAAGTGCATTCGGAACGGCAGGCGAACCGGGCTGTTCTCGACGGATGTACGCCCTCAGATAGGCGCGCTGCTGTTCGACACGATGAACGCCGGTGCGATGACGATGCAGAGTGACGGGGTGCCTGCCGCGAAGATCAGAGGTGTTCTGGCGTTGGGGCTGAGCAGCCTTTTGGCTCAAGAGAGATAGGCAACAAAAAACCCGGGCTTGTGGCCCGGGTTTTCAACTTTGGGAGCTGAGAGCAGCTTAGCCTTTGGAGAGGCTGGCGACTTCAGCAGCGAAGTCGTCTTCTTCTTTTTCGATGCCTTCGCCGAGTTCGAAGCGGACATAGGCTTTCAGCGTCGCGCCCGCGTTTTTGACCACGTCTTTGACCTTGGTCTCGCCGTCGATGACGAACACCTGCTCAAGCAGAACGCTCTCTTCGTAGAACTTGCGGATCCGGCCTTCGACCATCTTCTCGATGATGTTGTCCGGCTTGCCCGAAGCGCGAGCTTGCTCGGACAGGACGTCCTTCTCACGCTGCACAACCGCTTGGTCGAGGCCTTCGATGTTGAGGGCCTGGGGGCGCGCAGCGGCGATGTGCATCGCGACCTGCTTGCCAACCTCTTGCAGCTCATCAGCGCTCTTGTCCGACTCGAGGGCGACCAGCACGCCGATCTTACCAGCGCGGTCTGCAATCGGGGTGTGGACGTATGGCACAACAACGCCTTGATCGACCGACACGCCCTGGGCGCGGCGAAGGGCCATGTTCTCGCCGATCTGACCCACCATTTCAGCGATGTGCGCTTCGACCGACTTGTCAGCACCCGGATAAGCGGCAGATTTCAGCGCTTCGGTATCACCACCAACAGTCAGCGCAACGTCAGCCACATCACGGACCATCGCTTGGAACGTCTCGTTGCGCGCAACGAAGTCGGTCTCAGCGTTCACTTCGACCAACGCACCTTTGGTGCCGTCGAGGGCGAAGGCGACCAGGCCATCAGCAGCCGTCCGGCCAGCCTTCTTCGCCGCTTTCGCCAGACCTTTGGTGCGGAGCCAGTCCACAGCGGCTTCGACATCGCCGCCGGTCTCCACCAGCGCCTTTTTGCTGTCCATCATGCCTGCGCCGGTTTTGTCACGCAGGTCTTTTACCATCGCGGCTGTGATAGCCATCGGAACCTCCTTGGGAGCGGTTGGGCGGATGGGCCGCCCTTACAAACAAACGGGAACTGCGGGACGGGCTAGAAAGCGGCCCGGCCCGGAAGTCAAGCGGGGAGCGCGGGACGCTCCCCAATCATGGGCGCCAGCTTAGGCGTCGGCCTTGGGTTCTTCCGCCGGGGTTTCTTCTGCGGGTGCAGCTTCCGCTTCGGCAGCGACCTCTGCGGTGGCCTCTTCCAGAGCAGGCTCACCAGCGAAATCTTCCATCTCGCCAAGGTCTTCGCCCATGGCGACAGCTGCCTCGCCGAGGCCGTCGATGACAGCGTCAGCAACGAGGTTGCAGTACAGCGCGATGGCGCGGCTGGCGTCGTCGTTGCCAGGGATGATGTGCGAGACACCTTCTGGCGAGCAGTTGGTGTCGACCACAGCGACAACAGGAATGCCGAGCTTCACCGCCTCTTTGATGGCGATCTGCTCTTTGTTGACGTCGATCACGAACATCAGGTCCGGCAGGCCGCCCATGTCGCGGATGCCGCCGAGGGACAGGCGAAGCTTCTCGGCCTCGCGCTGCATGTTCAGCTGTTCTTTCTTGGTGAGCGACTTGCCCTCACCGTCCAGCGTGGCTTCGATCTCGCCCAGGCGTTTGATCGAGTTGGACACGGTCTCCCAGTTGGTGAGCGTGCCGCCGAGCCAGCGGTGGTTCATGAAGTACTGGGCACAGCGCTCCGCCGCATCGGCAACAGGCTGTTGTGCCTGGCGCTTGGTACCCACGAAGAGGATACGGCCACCGCCAGCAACCACGTCGCGGACTTTTGTCAGCGCTTGGTGCAGCAGGGGCACCGTCTGGCTGAGGTCAATGATATGCACGCCGCCGCGATCGCCAAAGATATATTGGCGCATCTTGGGGTTCCAGCGGTGGGTTTGGTGGCCAAAGTGGACGCCAGCCTCAAGCAGCTGACGCATCGAAAATTCAGGTGCGCTCACGATGTCTCCTTCGGTTGAGCCTCGGGCGAAGGGGAAGCGCGAACGCCACCGAAGGTCCTTGCGCCCTGTGGATTGAAGCGCGGCGGATAAGGTCAGTTTGCGAAAAAAGCAAGCCCCTGCGGGGCGGCAGGTTCGCGTGATGCGCTGCCTTATTGCTTTGCGATAAGAATGAAACCCGCCGAAGCTCGCACTTTGGTATTCGGAGACGTCGGATGAACGGAAGAAAACTTGGTCGGGCCCTCGCCCTTGGGGTCGTCCTGATCTTAGCCACGGCGTGCCAGTCCGTACCTTCACCGAATGGGGTTGTCTCAATCGGCCAGATGGATCGCGCTGAGGCGATCGAGCAGCTTGTCGAAGCGCGCTACGAGGCAGGTCTTTTCGAAGGGGCGATCCTCGTTGCCGAGGGTGACACGGTTCTCTTTCGCGGCGGCTATGGCCTTGCTGATCGGACCTGGGAGATCCCCAACACGCCGGAGACGCGTTTCCACATCGGCTCCGTGGGGAAGCAGATGACTGGCGCGGTGATGCTGCAGCTCGTCCACGAGGGGAAAGTCAGCCCTGACCAGACAGTGGCTGAGCTGTTGCCTGAATTCGCAGGAACGCCCAGCGCAAACATCCGTCTTGAGAACCTGCTGAACCACACATCAGGCATCCCCAACTACACAGCCACCGAGGCGTTTCAGACTCAGGCCGGTCGCGCGGTACCTCGTGAGACCGTGACGGCGCTTTTCAAGGATGAACCGCTCACCTTCGAGCCAGGCACCGGGTTCTCCTACACCAATTCAGGCTTTTTTCTGGCGGGCATGATCATCGAACGCATCGAGGGTCAGCACTTCGGCAGGGTCCTGCAGGAGCGACTGTTCGCTCCCCTGGGATTGGAAGACACACACTACCTCTTCAGTGATCGCGTTGCTGATCAGTATGCGGAAGGCTATAATTGGCGAGGCACGGCCTACGCGCCTGAAGGGCAGACTGACGAAACGTGGATCCTGTCCAACGCGATGATCGCATCGACCGTGGACGACATGTTCCGCTGGACGAGGGCCCTTCTTTCTGGCGAGCCTTTTGAGAGCGACGAGGCGCGATCCATGATGCTTGATCTGCCCGAGGGGTCGGAGCGGAACTACGCCTACGGGATTGGCAACGTGCCCCTCGAGTTTGGCGGTGAGGCGCTTCGCGGCTTGGGCCATAGCGGGGCCTTGGGCGGGTTCCGCGCGAGCCAGAGCGTGGTGCTTGAAAAAGACTGGGTGATCATCATCTTTTCCAACATCGGCGTTGACCAGAATGACATGGCTGATGAGATCAACAGACTTCTCGCTGGCGAAGAGGTGGCCCTGGCAAAACCGCCGATCAGCCGAGCGGTTCTCTCAGCACTCCAACAAAAAGGTGCTGAGGAGACGCAGACATGGTTCCTCAGCGAGGTTCGAGCAGCTTCATCCGTCTACGACATTGACGAAGGCGGCATGAACACTCTCGGCTATGGCCTGCTGGGGCAAGGGCGTCTGGATGATGCTCTCTTTGTGCTCAACCTCAACACGCTTGCCTTCCATCAATCGCCCAACACGTTCGACAGCCTCGGTGAGGTCTTCCGACTGAGCGGGAACACAGCAAAGGCTCTCGAGAACTACGAGAAAGCCTTGGCCCTCGCGCCAGATGACACCAGAGTGCAGGGCATCGTCCAAGAGCTTCAAAGCGAGCTCAGCCGCTAGGCACTGCGCGGCAGATAGGGAAACGAGATGCTGCTTCGCCGACTGATCGACCATGTCCGTGCGCAGAATTGGACGGCCGTCGCACTCGACTTTCTGATCGTGGTGGTGGGTGTCTTTATCGGTATCCAGGTGTCGAACTGGAACTCTGCCCGGACCGATGCCCGTCGCGAGCACGAAATCCTGCGGTCGATTCTGACAGATATCGTTGCAGACCAACGGCAGATCGAGACCGCTCTCCGTTTCGCGGAGATCAACATTGATGCGGGTAATTATGCCCTTATGGCTGCCGGCTCGTCGGCTGTTGAGCAGATGCACCTGCCAGCAGACCCAAGCGAGGTTCTTGACTCAAACACTTTTGTGATTGATCCGCCTCCGGATGATATGAGCGATCGTGTTGAGAGCCTCTGGCAGCTGAGCACTGTGCGCTACTTCCCTGCACAGAATGACGCTGCCCTCGACGCCTTGATCACCGCCGGTGACCTCTCGCTCATCACGAACAGAGAGATTATTGAGAACCTCCAGGAATACCGGCAGCTATGGTCCAACGTGCTGCTGACACAGGACAGCACCTACCGGCCATTCCGCAATCAAGCCGTGTTCGTTGGCCAGCGCTTGGGCCTCTCCCCATTCGCTGAAACGGATCTTGAGACTTACACAGCGCTGCTCGCCTCGGACGAGGAAGTCTCCAGCTCGCTCCGAACACTGATTGAATTTGCCGTCCTTCACCGAAGCCAGCTCGTCGTTGTCAACCAGGCAGCGCATGACCTGACCATGATGATCCAACAGGAACTCAACCCATGATCCGCCGCACACTGGCGCAGCATGTTCGCGCGCATTGGGAGGACGTACATTGGTTGTCTGTGAGCTGAGCATCAGAGAAGACGTCCGAAGATACCGCAGGCGATCGCATGGATAAAAAGCCGATCAACGTGAAGGACGATGACCCGTCAACGGGCTATGACGCCGTATCAAATGCTTTCATGGCGGCGCGCTCCGATGTGGGAGCGGCCAGGGTCATGGCTTGGGCGGAAGAACTGGGCAGCGGCGCGACGGTGCTCGACATCGGCGCGGGTCATGGTTCGCCGCTGACGCCCCCGCTCCTGACCGCAGGATTGCGCGTATGGGCGATTGAGCCCTCCCCACGCCTTGCTGCCACCCATCGCAGCGCGTTTCCGGATATCCCGGTCGCCTGCGAACCAATCCAAGATAGTACGTTTTTTGACCGCAGTTTTGATGCCGCTTTGATGATCGGGGTGATCTTTCTGTTCACGGAGGATCAGCAGCGACAGACCTTTCGCCACATCAGCCTCGCCCTTCGCCCAGGCGGCCAGCTTCTGTTCTCAGCACCTTGGCAGACAGGTTCGTGGGAGGACGTTCTGACCAAGCGCCCTTCCTTGTCCCTAGGACGTGATGCGTATACCGCGCTTTTGCAGGAGGCAGGCTACCGCCTCATCGCCGAACACGACGATGAAGGCGGGAACCACTACTACCAGGCTGCTCTCGGCAGCTAGGCGCTTGCCACCCACGTGCCGTGAAGCGCAGCAGGTATCGAGTCCGGCAACTGCCACAGAGCGAGCGGGCCGCGACCGACGTTTTGTCCATCGAACAAGGACAGAAGCGAGCGTCCCAAGGTCGTGTCGAACTGCACGCCGATCAGGTACCCGCCGCCATTTGCCCGCGGGATGGCCACATGCTCGCCAAGGAACGTGTCGTCCGGCCCATTCCACTGCACAGCGATCTCGCCGTCCGGCTTCCTTGCGATCAGGCTGTGGTTCAGACGCCCCTCATCCCGCGCACGACCAACATTCCACTGCATCGTGGGTGTGTTCACGAAGCGCGGGTCGCCCACGGGAAACTCTGCAGACTGACCATCGGCTTCGACATCCACCCGGCCGTCAGGGCGCAGCGTGATCCGCTCGAAATGTGCCTCGCGGGTTCCGGTGTAAGGCACGCCGTCCATGACCGCCCGGGCCTCGGTCTGAACCCAGCTCGCGTCAGGATAAGAACAGGCTGCGAAACGGATCGTCCCGTCCTTCTCCTCGAACCCATCAAAGTGATGGAACTGGAATGCCGCCGGGGTCTCGTAGCGCCGCACCTCCGTCAGGGTCTCCTTGTCGATCACGACGTAGACCCGCGCCTCATTCGGCTGCCACCGGAAGCGGTCGAGCCATGGCATCGGCTCAAACTGGGTCAGCCAGAACGGCGCGCACCCAAGGATCAGGTGCTTCTCCGTGCTGATGAAGTCATGCACCATCGAGCGCGGCAGGTTTCGGATCAGGTTGAACCGGCGAAGGGAGCCATCAGGCGCAATCTCGCTCAGAATGGCGCGGCCACCGAAGGAATCGAAGCCATAACCCCACATGGTCCCCGACCGATCGATCCGTGGGTGCGCACTGAACGGCGTGCAAACAAGATCATTGCTGATAGGAACGACGCCTTTGGTCGACAGATCGTTCGGATTGATGGCCGTCGGCGATCCGCCTTCCCAGAGAGCCCATAGCTCGCCGCCGCGTTCGACAACAGAGATGTTCGCCGCGTTCACATCATTGCTGCTCATTACCGGCGCCGGGTTCTTCGGCATGGTGTCGAAGACTGGGTAGAGAAAACGGCCGGCCTCGATTTCAGCCTTGCGCTTCGACGTCTCGATGAAGCGTCCCTCGTGGGTGGGGGTGCCCCGGCCGAACCGGAACGCGTGGATCATCCCATCGCCGTCGAACCAATGCTCATTTCGCTCGCCGCCGCGGTCATGATTGGCAGGTCCGTTGAGGAAATATGTTCCCGACAGATCGTTCGGTATTATACCAGAGAGAAGCTTCATCCCCCGCTTTGGATACCCCTGATCAGGCGCAGATCGCCAGGCTTTGCCGAACGCACCAAAAGGCTCCTGCGCCCTGGCTGGGCTGATGGCGGCCATCGCCGCCATCGCCACAGTCGACACCATAAAGTCTCGTCTGTTCATCGTGTGGCCTCAGCGGATGTTCATGCGGTGCGTGTTGGCGCCGGAGGTCACGGTGAACGCAGCGGCCTCAAACTTCGCCGGACCAAAATTGCCCCGCGCGTTGTTCGAGAAAGCATAGGGCTCACTCGGGATGCCGAGTGCATTGGTGTCCATGGTGCCATTGCCATTGAGGTCATGGAACGCACGGATCGCATAGCGCCCAGGTTGGAGCCCCTGAAAAGAGGCAGTCGCCGTGCCGCTGCTCACATCGAGGATCGCGCCGCCCGTCATCGGGCCGCCATCGTAAGCCTCAGCGCCCCGGAACAGGCTCAGCCGCACTTCGCCCTCGGCGATCTCCGCGGTCACCACGACGTCGAGCGTAGCGACACCTTGCATGTCAGCCGCTTCCGTTGGGGCCGATGGGCTGGTTCCTGTTGTCGAGCATGCAGCAACCGCCGTCAGCGCGGCACACGAAACAATCAAAGCGAGGTTTTGGATCTTCACGGTCATCATCCTTCCGTTGTTCACAGGGGCTTGTCAGAGCTGAGCGGGGGTGTTTCCGCGCTCCGAACAGACTAGGTGATGGCGGCGCCAGCTTGCGAGGGCAGCCGGCGGCGATCCGCGAATTGCGGGCGTTCATTCGCGAACAGGAGGTGGTCACTCGCGATGCAGACCATGCAAAACGCGCAAGAGGCTCTTGAGGAGCGTTTGGGTGCCGAAGGCGTGCGCCGTTTGCTCGTCTATGCGGCGATCATCACCTTGCTCATCATATCCGGACCCTTCGGAACGATCCGCGACCTTGGCCTGCTCGAGCGGTCAGTTTACTGGACCCTCGCCATTGGAGCAGGTGTGGTCGGTGCCCAGGCGCACGACCGCTTTCTCCGGCCGCTGTGGATCCGAAATCGGCTGACCCGCGTTGCAACAGCGACAGGCCTCTTGGCCATCACGTTGGCCGCCCTCGCCATGGTCCTGGGCCTCGAGGCGTTTTTCCGCAATCCGATCCCGCCTCAATATATACTCGCCCTTGGCCTGAGCGTCGGCGGCGTCGCTTTCGCCATCTGGGCTATCGTGACACTAGCAGCGCCTAAGCAGCGGCAGTCCGAGACGCATCATCCCGCGTTTCTCGACTTCCAGAAAAAGTGGCCGGGCGAACTCCAGGCGGCAAGGCTCTCAGCCATGACTGCGGAAGATCATTTTGTGAGGATCTTCACCGATCGTGGCGAAGCTCTTTTGAGCGGGAAATTTAGCGACGCGCTAAGAGCTGTCGAACACCTCGACGGCGCACAAGTTCATCGCAGCTGGTGGGTGGCGGACCAATCGGTCCAGACACTTGACCGAACGGCCGGTAAATGGCGCCTTCGGATCGAATGCGGACCGGAAGTACCCGTTAGCCGGAAGTTCAGGCCAGACGTCCGCGCCTGGCGCTGGGACCAACGCCGTCAGGGATAAAGCTGCGACGTGCTCCAGGCGCCGTCCTCACCGCGGATGAACAGCCGTCGGTCGTGAAGTCGGAAGGGTCGGTTCACCCAAAACTCCACACTCTTGGGAACGAGCTTGTAGCCTAGCCAAAATGGTGGTCGAGGCACATCGCGACCGGCGAACAGCTCCTCATAGTCAGCAATTCTGGTGTTCAAAATCGACGACCCGGTCATTTCGCGCGATTGTTGCGATGCCCATGCTCCAACTTGGCTGCCGCGATCCCGTTTCGCGAAGTAAGCATCGGCTTCGTCATCGGAGAGCACCACCACATCGCCGTGAATCCGAACCTGCCGCCTGATCGTTTTCCAGTGGAAGAGCAGCGTGGCAGCCGGGTTCTGCTGCAACTGAACGCCCTTGGCACTCTCCTTGTTGCTGTAGAACGTGAAGCCGTCGGCCACGTCCTTCAGAAGCACCACCCGCGCATCGGGGTGCCCGTCGCGATCGACCGTCGCAAGGGTCATTGCATTCGAATCGTTGATCTCATGCTCCGACGCGAGCGCAAACCAGGTTTTGAACAGAGCCATGGGATCGGCTTCTTCGCCAAACACATCGCCCTGGTCGTCCTCGGCGGCAAATCCGGCTTGGGCCTTGGCCTCGGCCTCATACTCTTCAGCGGTGGGCGTGGCCGGGATCAATTCGTCGTTGTCGTCACTCATTCGGTCGGTCTACGCCCCCTTGCGCGTAGCCGCTACCTTTCGTTGAGCGAGGTGCGCTAGGAGTTTGGTATGTCGCACAACAGTTTCGGCCATTTGTTCCGCGTGACGACCTGGGGCGAGAGCCACGGGCCTGCGCTGGGCTGCGTTGTGGACGGCTGCCCTCCCGATCTGCGCTTCGATATCGCCAAGGTTCAAGCGGCACTGGACCGACGACGGCCAGGCCAATCGCGCTTTGTTACCCAGCGAAAAGAAGCTGATCATGTCGAAGTCCTCTCAGGAGTTTTCGAAGACGACCGAACGGACGGTCTGCGAACGACCGGCACACCGATCAGTCTGGTGATTCGGAATATGGATCAGCGTTCCAAAGACTATTCTGAAATCCGCGACCGTTACCGTCCAGTGCATGCGGACATTACCTATGATCAGAAGTATGGTATTCGCGACTATCGCGGCGGAGGCCGATCTTCAGCCCGCGAAACCGCAGCACGGGTAGCCGCTGGTGCAGTTGCTCAAATGCTTCTCGACCAAACGTTCGGTCGAGTCGTGATCAAGGCTGGTCTCGTGGCGATGGGGCCGCATCACGCCGAAGCGCGCGACTTTTCTGTGGTCGATGACAATCCGTTTTTCTGCCCCGACCCAGGCGCTGCGAAAGCTTGGGAAGACGTGCTCGACAAAGCGCGGAAAGACGGAAACAGCCTCGGAGGGCTGGTTGAGGTTCAGGCGACCGGCTTCCCGCCTGGGCTTGGTGCACCCGTCTACGGCAAGCTCGACCAGGATATTGCCAGCGCGCTGATGTCGATCAACGCTGCCAAAGGCGTCGAAATTGGCGACGGCATGGCGGCCGCAAGCCTGTCCGGCGTCGAAAATGCCGACGAAATGCGCATGAGAGACGGGGCGGTCAGCTACCTCTCCAACCATGCCGGCGGAATTCTCGGCGGCATTTCAACCGGCCAGCCCATCGTCGCGCGCGTGGCGATCAAACCCACTTCGTCGATCCTGACCCCGCGCAAGAGCGTGACTGCGAACGGTGAGGATACCGAGATCATCACCAAAGGCCGCCACGACCCGTGCGTCGCTATTCGCGCCGTGCCCGTGGTTGAAGCGATGATAGCGTGCGTTTTGGCCGATCATGCCCTTCGGCATCGTGGCCAGGTGGGCAGCTTCCCGAGCGGAATCTCGGGATAAGCTATCGGTGTCCTGACAGTCGCGCGCAGGAACGGGCCTTCTCAAGCTCATCGGGCAGCTCTACTTTCAGGCAATGGCAAAACGATCTCTCCGCGAACGGTTCGGGCCGACCTCTGCATCAAGTGCGCTGGGCACGGTTTTCCGGCTGGCCATCGTGTGCGGCCTGGTCGGCGCCTTACTGATCATTGCCCGGATTGATCCCGTTCAGTTCTGGAAAGATGCATTCCACTGGATCCAGACTGGCGTGACCGAACTCTTCGGTTCGTCAGTTGAGGGCATCGAGTTGATCATCACCCTGGTCGCTACCGGCGCCGTGATCGTTCTCCCCATCTGGCTCATCGGCAAGCTGCTGGGCTCTCGCCGCTAGCCCTCACCATTGATCAGTGCAAGGAATGTATCGCCGTAGACTTCGGCTTTGCGCATACCGACACCATAGACGGCCAGCAACTCGGCGGGGTTGGTGGGTTGCCTCACGGCCATGTCGATCAGAGTACGGTCTGAAAAGATCGTGTAGGCAGGTGCGCCTTTGGCTTTGGCCAGCTCGAGGCGCTTGGCTTTCAGACGGGCCAGCAAATCCTCGTCGAAGTCGGAGGGGACCTCCACGGGAGCACGTTTGAGCGCGCGCGTTGTCATGCGGCTGCGTTCCTGGCGCATGGCCATCGATCCGCCACTGGAGAGGAACGCCCTCCCCTCGTCGGTGACCACAATAGACCGATACTCGCCCTGCATTTCCACGAAGCCTTTGGTGGCGAGCTGACCAACAAGAGAGCGCCAGGATTTGGCCGAGCGATCGCGACCCCGCGCATAAACCGTGAGATCGTCGTGCTTGGCCTTCAGGATTTTCTCGCTCTCTGCGCCGCGCAGCACGTCGATGAGGTGCGCCTGGCCGTAGACCTCGCCGGTTTCCATGGCCGCCTGCATGAAGTGGTGGGCGTCTGTTGTCGCATCCTCCGTCTGCGGAGGATCGAGACAGACATCGCAGCGGCCACAGGGCTCGGTTTTGATTTCGCCGAAGTGAGCGAGGAGCAGGTTGCGGCGGCAGGACAGCGCTTCACAATAGGCCGAGAGGATATCGAGCTTGCGCTTCTCGTGACGCTTCACTTCTTCGGGCGCACCGCCGTCATCGATCATCCGCCTGCGGAACATGAGGTCCGACGGTGCGTAGAGCATGATGGCTTCCGCAGGCCTGCCGTCGCGCCCTGCCCGGCCGATTTCCTGGTAGTAGGCTTCAGGCGAGGCGGGCATATCGCGGTGGATGACGTAGCGGATATCGGGTTTGTCGATGCCCATGCCAAAGGCGATGGTGGCGCAGACGACGAGGTCAGGCTCGGACAAGAAGCGGTCGAGCCTGTCGGCGCGTTCCTGGTCAGGCAGTCCTGCATGGTAGGCGAGCGCGTTGTGGCCAGCGGCGCAGAGGCGTTCAGCGAGAGCTTCGGTCTTCTTGCGGCTGCCGCAATAGATGATGCCCTGCTGTCCTTTGCGCTCGGCGACCAGCTGTTCGATCCGGTCTTCGGCCTTCGCCTTTTCCTCAACCGTGACGGAGAGGTTCGGGCGGTCTAAGCCTGAGACGAAGACGCGGACGTCGCTGCCGAAGAGGCGCTTGGCCATGTCGGCGCGGGTTTCTTCGTCCGCGGTGGCGGTGAAGGCCGCGACAGGGGTGCCTGGGCGCAGGTCTTTCAGGCTTTCGAGAGCAAGGTATTCAGGGCGGAAGTCGTGGCCCCATTGGCTGATGCAGTGGGCTTCGTCGATGACGAAGAAGGAGACTTCGGCGCTGCGGAGGGCGGCCTGCATGCGGTCTGTCGCGAGACGTTCGGGGGACATGTAGAGCAGTTTGATCTCGCCGCTCATCGCGCCTTTCCAGTCCGCGACATTTTCGTGCCGTTCGCGGCCGGAGTGGATCATCCCTGCGGGCACGCCGAAGCTCTGCAGGAGGGCGACCTGGTTCTGCATCAAGGCGATCAGTGGACTGACGACCACGGCGAAACCGGGGCGCATCAGGGCGGGAAGTTGGAAGCAGAGGGATTTACCAGCGCCCGTGGGCATCACGGCGAGGACGTCTTCGCCCGCGAGAAGGCTGTCGACCACGACGCGCTGGCCAGGTCGGAAATCATCAAACCCAAAGGCCTCCTGCAGCGCGCGCTGCGGGTTTTCGGGTTCGCCCTGATCGATGGAGAGAGGTTCCGCCACCGAAGTTGCGTACACGATTCACGCTTCCGATAGCAGCGAGCGACACACGGATATTTTCTCCACACGCAGCGCGAACGGGCCATCGCGTCCGTCGGCCAGGATGATGCCTAAGGTGCGGGCGTCCTCGGCCTCGAACACGGGACCGCGCACAGAGCGACCGAAAATCCTCGGACGTAGATCAGCGAGGCTGACGTGCACCTCCGTTGGTTCAGAGTGGACGGCGCTGGTCAGCGGGGCCTGGAACGAAACCAAGCCACCGAACTCACGGGCGCCGGTCTGGAACGTGAGTGCGTAGCCGCGCCCGTCGCCGACCAACGTGAAGGCAAGGTGTGTTGCGCCCGCGAGGTCCCCATTTTGCAGCTGGCGCCGGACGGAGGAGAAGCCGCCGCCGTTGGTGTTGATGGAGCCCGAGAACAGAAGCGCGCCGTCTTCCACCACAGGGCCACCGAGCGATCGCCCACCCATGACATTGTCGTTCACGGCAAACCATGCGCCTGCCTCCTCTGGTCCGAAGGCAGTGAGCACGGTGCATTGGAGTTCGTCCGCGCTCACGTCATCCGCTCCCTGAGCCAGAGCGCAAAGAGAAAAAGCAGCACCCACCGCTAGCGGGATGATCCATCGTCGCATGGCCTCGTGTTCCATTTTCGTTCCGAGAGAGTATGGGCCGCTCGCGGACCGAGGCAAGCTGGTTGATGACGCAGGCGATCGAAGCGGCTAACCCGCTGGGCATGCTCACGATTGATCCTGCGAAGTTCCGCCCCGAAGCCATCACCGCCGAAACCCAGGCGATGAACGATAAACTCGAAGAGGCGATCGCCGAAGCGCCTGAGCTTTGGGATTTGGGTGCGCCCAAAGTGCGCGAGCTGCGGCGCGAGGGCAAAGGCATCATCGTGATGGAGAAGCTCAGCGACATAGCCCGCTGGGAGACCGCGACAGCGCTGGGCCGGGATGTCCCGGTGCGGTTGTTCCATCCAGGCGGGGAGCTGCGCGGAGTGTACCTCCACATCCATGGCGGCGGGCATACGCTGGGTTCTGCCGATAGCCAGGACCAAACGCTGGAGCGGATGGCGCGCGCGGCCCAAGTGGGCGTTGTGAGCGTCGAGTATCGGTTGGCGCCAGAACACGTGTGGCCCGCGTGTGCGGATGACTGCGAGACAGCGGCGGTTTGGCTGGCTGAAAGGGCGAACGAGCTGTTCGGCACGGACCGCGTCGTGATCGGCGGGGAGAGTGCCGGCGGCCATCTCTCTGCGGTCACGATCATGCGTATGCGGAGAAAGCATGACTATAAGTTTGCCGGGGCAAACCTCGTTTACGGAGTCTATGACTGCTCGGAACTGCCCGCGATGCGGAATTGGGGCGATCGGAACCTGATCATCAACACGCCGATTGTTCGCTGGTTTGCTGAGCAGGTCCGGCCGAAGGCAGAATTTGCGGATATGGACCTCAAAGACCCTGACCTCTCGCCAGCCTATGCTGATCTGAACGATCTGTGTCCGGCGCTTTTCTCTTGCGGGACGCTGGATCCGCTCCTTGATGACACGCTGCTGATGGCGCCGAAGTGGCTCGCCGCTGGCAACCATACGGAGCTGGAGATCTATCCTGGCGGCATCCATGCGTTCGATATGATCCCCGATTTCACCTTGGCGGATGAGCACCACACCCGCGCGGCGAAGTTCGTGGTGGACTGCCTGTCGTGAGCTTGCCCCTCGGCTTTCCCAAAGCGCGGCCGGTGCAAGCGGGGGATGTGACGTTTTCGGTGCACGAAGCCGGGCCGGAAGACGGCTTGCCCGTTTTGTTGGTGCACGGATGGCCTGAGCTGGCTTTCTCTTGGGCACCGATAGTGGAGGCGCTGACGGGCGCGGGGTGCCGGTTGATCATGCCTGATCAGAAGGGCTTTGGCGCATCGTCGAAGCCTGAGGATCTCTCCGAATATTCGATGACGGCGCTGACGGCGGATTATGACCGCCTGCTTGCGGCGATGGGGATTGAGAAGGCCGTTGTGGTTGGCCACGACTGGGGCGGCGCGCTGATCTGGCCGCTGGCTCAGCGGTATCCGGAGCGGTGCCTTGGCGTTGCCAGTCTGTGTACGCCTTATCCGCCGCTGGCCCCTGCCCCGCCGCTCAAGATTTATCGGCGAAAGATGGGCGAGGCGTTCTACATTGTTCAGTTCCAGGACGAAGACCTGCCTGACCGCGTGTTCGGCGGGAAGGAGGAGTTGTTCTTCCCCTTTATCTTCAGGCCTGGCCCGCCGCGCTCGCGCTGGGCGGATCTGATGCCGGGCGTCATGGCGCTGCCTGACCGCTTCACTGAGGCCAAAGGGCCGTACACGGATGTGATCAGGCCGCCCGAAGCGCTCTCGGTGTATGTCGAGGCCTACCGGCGCTCAGGCCACAAGACGCCGACGATGGTCTACCGGCAGATCGACACCCACTGGGAAGAGCGCTCAGCCTTCAACCCGCAGATTACCATGCCTGCCCTGATGATCACGGCGGAGCGTGACCTGATGCTGCCTCGCGAGCTGTCCGAAGGAATGGAAGAGCGCATCCCCAATCTCTCGCGCGCCCACGTGGATAGCGGCCACTGGATGATGTGGGAGGCACCGGACGAGGCGAGCGCTGCGCTCATCCGTTGGATGAAGGAAAGTGGATTCCTAACCAGCAGCGGCTAAATCTCAGGGAGAACACACCGCACGGAGGAGTTGAAGCGCTGCGCAGAACCTGCGATGCGGTGCCGACACCCGACCTAGCTTCAAGAGGAAAGTTCCATGGCTGACAAACCAGAGCGTATCACCATCCTGGCCCGCGAGTTCAGTGCGGCTGCCCTGGAGTTCCACCGCGGTAAGATGGCGGAAAAGGGCTACGTCATGGAAGGCTCGATCACGCCGCGCATCTTCCAGATGATTGAAGGCCACGATGCGCCGAAGGAACTGTTCGAAGGTGACGTGCTGTTCGCTGTGACCTTCCGCCTGAAGCCCGCTGAGTAGTGATGTGCCGGGTGCGCTTTGCTGCGCCCTCTTTTGACCGGGAGACGCGGCCTATGCGCCTTCATGTAGCCCTTGCCCTCGCCGGCGTGATGACCCTCGCGGCCTGCGCCACCGCTTCGCGCATGACGATCACCGATCGGCTGGAGAATGTCGGCCTGTCCCGAGACCGTGCGGCCTGCATGGCGTCGGAACTTGATGATCGGCTGAACGATGAACAGCTGGCGAAGTTCGCGCGGTTCACGGTGGATCTCGACCGCGCCGATGGTCCGCTTGATGCGGTTCGCAGCTTGCGCCGGATTGACGACAACCGGATCGCTGGCGCCGTGACGGCCTCCGCCTTCTCCTGCGCCCTGCAGTAAGCGATGCTCGGGACGGCAGACGCGCGGTTCAGCGCAGTCAAAGACAAACTCGCAGCCAGCCTCGACCGAGGCGACGATCACGGCGCTCAAGTGGCCGCTATGATCGATGGCCAGGTGGTCGTGGACCTCGCGGGCGGCTTCCAAGATAAAGCCAAGACCCTTCCGATGACGCCGGAGACTCTCGCCTCGGTTTTCTCTTCGGGGAAGGCGGTCTGCGCCGCGCTCATCGCCTCGGCTGTGTCGGACGGCGCCCTCTCCTATGACGACAAAGTCTCGAGCCTTTGGCCCGACTTTGTCGGCGGCGGAAAAGAAGACCTGACGCTCGCCGATGTGCTGTCCCACCAGTCCGGCCTTTCGGGCTTCGCTGAAGAGCAAGACCCGGCGATCTGGATCAACTTCGACAAAACCGCCGCTGCGATCGCAGCGATGGACCCGCTGTTCGAACCCCGCTCAGCCAGCGGCTATGGCCCGCAAACCTTCGGCTATATGGCGGGCGAGGTTCTGCGCCGCGCCACCGGCAAAGGCGTCGCCCAAACCCTGCGCGGCATCACCCGCGACGTGGTCTGCGGCCTTTCGCTCAGCGAAGCGACCCGCGCCACGCCAATGATCAAGCCCAAGCGCGCGCCCGATCTCGGCCCGATGAACCCGATCAAAGAGGCCGCGTTCCTCAAGCCCTGGTCGTCGCCATCAGGCGTCTCCCGCCAAGCCTGGGCCGCCGCGGAAATCCCTGCCTCCAACATGCACGCCTCGGCGCGTGGCCTCGCGGAAGTCATGCAGCTCTTCGCTACTGGACAGATGGGCGAGAAACTCACCGCGTCAGACGAAGTCCGCGCGCAGTCATGGGAAGAGCGGATCGAAGGCGACGATCTCGTCCTTCCGTTCAATCTTTCCTGGGGCGCAGGCCTGATCCGCGAGAACGGCGGTGTGTTCGGCGCGCCGGGAACGGCCGTCGGTCACTACGGTTTCGGCGGCTCCTGCGTTCTGGCCGACCCCGCGAGAGGGCTCAGCTTTGCCTACGTGCCGAACCAGCAATCTCCTGCTCTCGTCGCCGATCCGCGCGCCGTTGCACTGATCGAGGCCGTTTACGCTGCTTTTTAACGACCCATGCCCAGGGTTCATTGGACGTAGGCGGCGAATATCGCGTAAAATGTCGCTACGATGGTTTGAGGGAACCCCGCCTTGCTGACTGCGTTGTTATTGACCCTGGCTGCCGCCCAAGCTGACCCCGGATTTGAGGCGTTCAAGCAATCCTTCCGCACCGAGGCCGTAGCCGCCGGTATCCATCCCGATATCTACGACCACGAGATGGCCTCCGCCGAATTGCTACCCGTGGTTTTTGAGCGCGACAGCAATCAGCCGGAGTTTGTGCGCCCCATTTGGGACTATCTTGATAGCGCCGTCTCCGACACCCGCGTCGCCAATGGCCGCAAAGGGTTCGCCGCTGAAGAAAGCGCGCTGACCAAAGCTTCCGAAGCCTACGGTGTTGACGCCTCAGTAATTGCTGCGATCTGGGGGCTTGAGTCCGCCTACGGAAAAATCCTCGGCTCGAACGACATCGTCTCCGCCCTCGCCTCCCTCGGCTACAAAGGGCGCCGCACAAAGTTCGGGCGCGAGCAATTGATTGCTGCACTGACGATCTTGCAGGATGGTTATGCCACCCGCGAGCAACTTCGCGGCAGCTGGGCCGGCGCTATGGGGCAAACGCAGTTCATCCCCACCACTTACCTAGCGTACGCTGTTGATCAGAACGCTGACGGTCGCCGAAACCTGTGGAGCGATACGGAAGACGTCTTCGCCTCCACCGCGAATTACCTCGACCGTTCGGGATGGCAAAAAGACCAACCCTGGGGCGTGGAAGTGACGCTCCCCGACGATTTCGACTACAGCATGGCCGATGGCCGCCGCATGAAAGTCGTGGACTGGATACGCACTGGCGTGCGCGGGGCAGATGGCATCCTGGCCGACACGACGAACCTCGATGCAGCCGCCAAGCTGCTCATCCCCGCAGGTGCTAACGGTCCTAAATTCCTGACGTTCAAGAACTTCGACGCCATCCTCGCCTACAATCGAGCGACCTCTTATGCACTTGGCGTTTCGCTGCTCAGTGAACGGATCAAAGGCAAAGAGAGCGTGCTGGTCGCCGAATGGCCGCGCGATGACAGGCCGCTGACTTCGACGGAGCGCAAGTCGCTGCAAAAGGCGCTCGCCGATCTCGGCTACAGCGTCGGAACCGTCGATGGGATCATCGGCCCGAACACCCGGCGTGCTTTGCGGGCATGGCAAAAGGCGCAAGGCATGCCCGCCGATGGCTATCCTTCGGCGCTGGTCCTCGAACGTCTCCTCGGCGCGTGAGCATCACACCGCCTGAGCTTGAGGACGACGGCGGAACCGTCCGTTCAAAGACGTTCAATGATATCTATTTCTCGCCCGACGACGGTATGGCCGAGACCAATCACGTCTTCATCGACGGCAATGACTTGCTCCCCCGCTTCGCACAACTCGGCAAAGGCAAGCGTCTGGTCATCGGCGAACTTGGCTTCGGAACAGGGCTCAACTTCATCGCAGCGTGGGCAGCGTTTGACGCGGCAGGCTGCGAGGGCAGTCTCGACTTCTGGAGCTGCGAAGCGCACCCTCTGCCTAAGGAGCAGTTTGCAGAAATCACGCGACGCATCGGGGAAAGATGGCCAGAGCTTGCACTGTATGCTGATCGATTGGGCGAAGCCTACCCAGAGCCGCGACCTGGGCTGGTCAAGGTGTGGTTGAATGCGAAGGTGAGCCTCTCCATCGCCTTTCAGGACGTCGGAACGGCACTGAAAGCGCCAGAGTTTCAAGCGAATGCCTGGTTCCTTGAT
>JBCCTF010000040.1:0-26382 GCA_039198765.1 Pseudomonadota bacterium | reverse complement strand
TCCGGCCGTGCAGGTTGTAGCTCTCAAGGCCCATTGTGATGCCTCCGCGCTTCGTGAACAGGTTCGCGCGGGTCTCAATGCCTACGCCATCCGCGGCCCGGTCGCCCAGTTGCGTGCTGGTCAGCACAACGAACCGAGCGTTCCATTTCGGTGTGAGGGCAATCTGGTTTGTCCAGTTGACGTTGATCTGCTCCGGCCGATCCCCGTTGCGCACCACAACGTCAAACCGCATCCCTGTTCGCCAGCGGTCGCCGTGATCTGACAGGTCCCAAAACAGCTCCGCCTGGAACAGGTCAAACTCACTCTCGCCGGGAAGATTGTTCGTCTGCGCCACAACCCGCCACAGCAGATCGTCCGTCGGCGAGGCCTGAAAATGCACGCGCTCTTTCCACGCATCCTCCGCCCCATTATCGTCCCGGTAGCCGATTCGGTATTCCAGTTGCGCGGTGTCGGGGTTGACGATCGGCGGAAACACGCCGCCCATGTTCTGGGCGTACGCCGATGAAACAGCGGCAAGAAACGCCGCGAGGATGCCGAAGACTGCTCGCATGACCCTGCCCTTAGGCCAACGTGGTTACCAAGCTTCGAGCGTTTTGTTAGAACCTCGGTTCAGATGACGAGGGTCGTGGCGTGCCGCCCGATCCGTAAGCGCGTGGAGAGCGTGATGCGCAGAGCCTTTCTCACCCTTATGAGTGCGCTCTTCGCGCTTGCGACCGGCGCGATGGCTCAACCGCCTGCGACGACGGGAGATCGGGCGAAAGCGGCCGATATCTTGACAATGAAAGACCGCGCGACCCTTCGCGACACGTGGTTGGAAGAGCGGCTCGACTCATTGATCCCGACACTGATGGATGAAGCTGACATCGATATGTGGGTGCTCATCGCGCGGGAATACAATGAAGACCCCGTCGTCAAAACGATGCTCCCTGCCAAATGGCTGAATGCACGCCGGCGGACGATTTTGATCTTTACACGAACAGAGGGCGGCGCGGAACGTTTGGCCGTTGCGCGTTATCCTGTCGGGACGTTGTTCCCGTCCGCATGGGATCCTGAGGCGCAGCCTGACCAGTGGAAGCGGCTCGCCGAACTCATCGCAGAGCGCAATCCTGAGAAGATCGCCATCAACACCTCCTCTCTTTTCGGTCTCGCCGATGGGATGGCGCATCAGCAGCACGCCGAATTCATGGAGGCGCTGCCTCGCCGCCTGCGGAAGCGTGTGGTGAGCGGCGAGAAGCTGGCCATCGGTTGGCTGCAGACTCGCACAGAGGCCGAGATGGAGGTCTTCCCTGGCATCGTCCGCATTGCCCACAACATCATCGACGAGGCTTTCAGTCGGGCGGTGATCACTCCAGGTGTTACGAGTACGGAAGATGTGGAATGGTGGATGCGCGACCAGCTGACAAGCTTGGGCCTTAGCACTTGGTTCCACCCGTCAATATCTGTTCAGCGTGCGGAGAAGTCAGTCGACCCCCGCTGGCCAGCGGCACTCCCGAGTGATCAGATCATCCGGCCAGGCGACCTCATCCATGTGGATTTTGGCATCTCCTATCTCGGCCTCAACACCGATACGCAGCAGCATGCCTATGTGCTCCGCGAGGGCGAGACTGAAGCCCCGAAGGGCCTTAGCGACGGCATCGCCGCGGTGAACCGCGCCTCCGATCACCTAACCAAGTGTTTTGAGACAGGTCTGTCGAGCAACCAGATCCTGGGCTGTGCAATTGATGCGGCAACGGGGGATGGTCTGCGCCCAACATTCTACAGCCACGGTATTGGATACCACGGCCACGGTGCGGGTAGCGGCATCGGCTGGTGGGATAATCAGTCGACGGAGCACCCGAGTGGCTTCCTACCCCTGCGTCCCATGACTGCCTGGTCGATTGAGCTCAACACGAAAGAGGTCGTGCCCGAATGGGGCGGCCAGGACGTGGTGTTCAAGGCCGAGGAAGACGCATTTTTCGACGGGAAAACCGTGACTTACATGGACGGTAGGCAAACGCGCCTGCATCTGATCCCGAGTGAGTAACGGCTAGCTCTCTCTGCGCGTCCACACCTCAATGCGGGCGTTGTGTTCGTTATGCTGGGACTGCTTGATCCGCTTGACGACTTCGATGTCCCAATCGTCCGTATCCAGATCAGGAAATGATGTGTCACCTTCAACGTCGGCTTCGATCACCGTCAGGTAAAGCTTGTCGGCCAGCTTCAGCGTCTGCTCATAGACTTTGCCGCCGCCAATGATGCAGATCTCCGGCGCGCCCAGGTCCACAACATCCTTTCGCCCCGCCATAATGGCTGCGCCGATGCTCTCGCAGACGAGGGCATCCGCAGGCTTGAAGTCATCACTCCGTGTAATGACGATATTCGTCCGTCCAGGCAGGGCTTTGCCAATGCTTTCGTAGGTCCTCCGTCCCATGATGATCGGTTTGCCTAGCGTGATCCCTTTGAACCATTTCAGGTCCGCACGCATCCGCCAGGGCAGGTCGCCATCACGCCCAATGACCCCGTTTTGGGCACGGGCCACCACAAGGGCAATCGGCGCGGTGCTCATACAGCGATGGGCGCTTTGATGGTTGGATGAGGGTCGTAGCCAATCACCTCAATGTCCTCATACTGAAAATCGAGGACACTCTTCACGTCGGGGTTCAGGCGTAGGGCCGGCAACGGACGCTCCGCCCGCGACAGCTGCTCATGCGCCTGTTCCTCATGGTTCAGATAGAGGTGCGCATCGCCGAGTGTATGGATGAATTCGCCAGGCTTCAGGCCCGTCGCCTGCGCCATCATCTGTGTAAGGAGCGCATAGGATGCAATGTTGAACGGCACGCCAAGGAAGATATCTGCCGAACGCTGATAAAGCTGACACGATAGTTCGCCATTCGCGACGTAGAATTGGAACAGGCAATGGCACGGGGGCAGGGCCATCTCGTCCACAAGAGCCGGGTTCCAAGCGCTGACCACATGCCGCCGTGAATGCGGGTTCGTGCGCAGCGCCTCCTGAACCTTGGCAATCTGATCAACCGTACCGCCGTCATAGTCCGGCCATGACCGCCATTGTGCTCCGTACACGGGGCCAAGCTCACCATTCTCGTCGGCCCATTCGTCCCAAATACTGACTCCGGCCTCCTGCAAGGAACGAACATTCGTCTCCCCACGGAGGAACCAGAGCAGCTCGTGGATCACCGACTTCCGGTGCACCCGCTTCGTCGTGATCAGCGGAAACCCCTTGCGTAGGTCAAACCGCATCTGATGGCCAAACACACTCCTGGTCCCGGTGCCCGTCCGGTCATCCCGAACCACACCCTCTGCCAGAACCCGCTCAAGAAGATCATGATAAACGCGCATGACTCCACTTATCAGCCGAGTCGCGCTCCGGTCGACGCTGCGTTTCCCACCTCTTCAGCAGCGGCGCGCCTTGTCATTCTGCATCTCGTTAACCATGATACCCACGGGATCATTAGAGGGGATTTCCAATGAAACTTCACATACTTACCGTGGCTTCAGTGGCCGCTTTCGGCGTTGCTAAAGCTGATGTGATCGAGATCGATCCGGGAGCGCTGACCAACAACGCTATCGTTGATTTCGAGGACCTTGGTCTCGGCGACAACGAGAGCGTTAACAGCGACGGTATTTTCGAATCGGGAACTGTTGCGTTCAGCGCGCGTTTCGCTGGCCAAACTCAAGGGGTGGACGGCGATTTCGACACACTCACTTCGACCGCGAATAACCCGCTGAGCCTCGAAAATGATGTTGCTAATCAGAATGTTGGCATCTTCGACGGCGCTGATGCGAACGCCGGGAACACCAGCATTCTTGGGCTGGGGCCTGCGGGTTTTGGCACAAATGAAGGTATTGGCGAGGGGTCGATCGCGATGCTCTTCGACTTCGATCAGAGCGAGTTCGGGATCGACATCATCGGCGGAAATGGCGGTGCGGTTTCCATCCAGTTTTTCCAGCGCGACGGCTCACTTCTCGATGAGCTTACGGTGACGGACCTCGTTGGCGCGACGGCGCTTGCCTTCCGCACCCTAAGCGGGATGAACTTGATTGCCGGGATCGCGATCACGAACAACGATATCGGTGGCGTGGCCTTTGACAACATCCGGTCTGATGTTTTGGGCAACGACGATACCGTTCCCGTGCCTCCGGCCGCGATCCTGATGGCTGGCGGCCTTTTGGCCCTGCGCCGTCGTCGTCGCCGGGCGAAGTAAGTCCCGCTCCGAGAGAGTTTTTTGAACCGCCGCGGCCAGTCCGCGGCGGTTCTTTTTTGCCAGTCCCAGCGGTGGCCCTTCATTTTGAAAGGTTTCCGCCCTATATCTGGCGGGCTGCCTCGGCAGATATGGCGATAAAAGGCGCTCGTAATAAGCGGACTGGACCCGGGGGCGGTACCCGGCGGCTCCACCCAAGGACTTGGTAAGAAAAGATCGAGTCTTTCGGCGGGGCCGACATAGCATCGACAGACGTGTAAAAGTTCTGCTTTCGCTCGGATGGTCTCCGTTATTGGACCATTTAAACTAGTTGCAAATGACAACTATGATGAAGGTTTCGCTCTCGCTGCGTAACGCAGCGCGGGTAAACCGCTTTAAAGCCCTAGTTCCTTATCAGAGCTAGGCGGGGCCGCCGGGGGCCTGGCAACAGAACCCCGGCATTTTCTTTCTTAAGTGCGCTACCGGCCTTCCGGCCTATTTGAACGCTTTGTTAGTGCGCCACCGGCCTTTCGGCCTATTTGAGCGCGGGGTTGTGCGCTACCGATCCATTTAGTGCACAAGTTTTCCCATTTCGATTGAACCGACTGCGCTGGTTTGCCGACTACCTCTCGACGGCATCGGGTGGGAATTCTCAGCAACCTTCCCCATCTCTTTGACGAAGATCGAAGGCAGCAATGAGCAAGCAAGCCATGGATACTGGGTTCTTGAAACGCCTGAACGCGCATCGCGCGGGTTGGGCCAGTGCGCAGCGACCGGCCAATATTGAGCAGCCGGGCCCTGGACAAGAAAGCGTCTGGGACTACCCCCGGCCGCCTGAAATCCGCCCAGCTGAAGCGCCGCTTTCGATCGTGTTTGCGGGTCAGGTGATTGCCACAACCGACCGGGGCCTTCGGGTCTGCGAGACAGCGGGCGCGCCTGTCTACTTCTTCCCGCCTGAAGACGTGAGGACCGACGTCCTCCACTACCACCCGCAGCCGGCGAGCTTTTGTGAGTGGAAAGGCGAGGCAGTGTACATCGACCTGGTTTTGGGCGACCGATTGGGCGAGCGGGCTGCCTTCACCTATCCTGACCCTCTCGATGATCTGGGCCGAGGCTTCGACCGAATTGCCGGCTGGATCGCATTCTACGCAGGCCGGGTCGATGAGGCTTGGGTTGGAGAAGAGCTGGCCAAGCCCCAGCCCGGCGGGTTCTACGCCGGGTGGGTCACACGCCGGATCACTGGGCCGATCAAAGGCTCTCCCGGTACGGAAGGCTGGTAACAAATGCGTGATATGCAGCGAAGCGACACTTTTTCACCTCGCCGTGGTAGGATCGGTCAGGTCACACTGTTGCGGGGGCAGGAGGTGCTGATGACGCTCAACACGATCCTTCGCAGGCCGGCGATCACTGCCGCTGCTGTCCTGTCCGCCTGTTCCACAGTCAATGCGCCGCCGCCAGCGCAATCGCTGACGGTCGATGCGCTTCGTGCGCTCCCTGATCAGACCTATGCCATCCAGCCTGGCGATGCGGAATTAGACTTTTCGGTGAAGCCGATCGGTTTCCCCGCCGTCCGCGGCAGCTTTGAAGGCTTCGACGGCTCGGTGAAGGTGAAGCGCGCGGCGGAAGACATGATCGATGTGAAGGCGGTCGTCCACCTCGGCACGGTGTCGTTTAACAGCGACTGGTACGAGAATGTCGTGAAGAGCCCCGCTTGGTTCGACGTTGAAAACCATCCGGATGCGGTCTTTGTTGGATCGCTGGCAGGGTGGGACGGCGACGGTGTCGGCTCCGTCGAAGGCGAGCTGACGATGAAGGGCATCACCAAACCTGCGTCGTTCTCGATCCAGCTGAACTGCGAAGTGGATGATCCGTGTCCGGTGGATGCCGTGGGCTTCTCCGGTGAGATCGAGGTCAGCCGCCGCGAGTTTAACATGACCGCCTACCGCGGCCTCGTCGGTGATAAAGTGACCTTGCGCTTCTCCGGTGCTTTGGTGACCGAAGACGAACAGATCGCTTCAGTCACCCCCTAGCCGTCATCCCGGAATTTGCGCAGCAACTATCCGGGACACGTCAGGAGAATAATGCGCGCGGAGCGCACTCTCTTTTCGGGATGGATCCCGCTCAGGGCCGGGATGACGAGCGCCGGGGTGTTGCTAGGTTCTCACTTTCATCCGCTCTCGGATGACTTTCTCGACCGCGCCGCGTTGGTCGTCGCCTGAAAATGCAGCGGATGGGATGACAAACTGTAGCGAGGGATCATCTGAACCGATGATGAGCGTTCCGTTCAAATTCGTCACCGTACGAATAACACCCCAGTAGAGTTCGGTGCTTGAGCTATCGCTCCGGAAGATAATCTTGTCGTCGGTGAGCTCGACGGTTGTGATGGCGTTCATCGACTCCGACACTTCGCCTACCCGGCTTTGCACGCGCTTCAGAACATAACTCTGAAGAGTTCGCATCAGGACTAGGCCTGCAAGACAAGCGAAAAAGACCTCGATTGCCGGACTGACGTCCCACCTGTAGAGGCCAATCAGCAGCGGCGGGATAAACACGACGATCAGCCAGGACCGCGCCTGGAGGCGTCTATCGGCAGCGGTCCAAATTTGCTTCTTCGATACAGCTAGGGCATTCGCGCGGTCCTCTGAGGTCAGCGCACCCTCAAGCTTCATCCCTCAGCCTTATCCTGGCTCAGCTCGACGTCGTAGCCCCAGAGGTACTTGAGGTGGGTCATCACGGCGTCTTTGGTCTTCTTGTCGAGGACCCGGTCTTTATAGACCGTGTGGCGGATCTTCAGTGTACGGTCACCTTCAAGGTCAGCGCCAACAACCTGCAGGTTGGGTTCGTGCGTACCCAGATCATACATCGTTGAGAGCGCGTCGCGCGTCTTCCGGTAGCCCATCTCGTCGTGGATGGCGTCGACGCGGTAGTACGGCTTCCGGCCATCATCATCGAGGGCGAACAGGCGGAATTCGCGGATGACCTTTGGCGAGAGGTACTGCTGGATGAAGCTCTCATCGCGGAAGTTGGCCCAGGCGTATTTCAGCTCTTCGCGCCAGTCGCCCTTGCCAGCCATCGCCGGGAACCAATCGCGATCCTCGTCTGTTGGGTCGGTGCAGATGCGGACTATGTCCTCCATCATCGCAAAACCGAGCGCATATGGATTGATGCCTGAGTAGCGGCGATCGTCAAACTCCGGCTGGAACACCACCGAGCTGTGGGAGTGCAGAAACTCCAGGATCGCGCCATCAGAAATCTGCCCGCGGGCGTGCAGCTCGTTCATGATGTAGTGGTGCACGAACGTGGCGCAGCCCTCGTTCATCACCTTCGTTTGCTTCTGCGGATAGAAATACTGAGAGACATTCCTCACGATACGGATGATCTCACGCTGCCATGGCCGCAGGCTCGGAGAAGCCTTCTCCACGAAGTAGAGGATGTTCTCCTCTGGCAGCTTGATGTTCCGAACCTCGCCCAGGCGTGCCTCGGCGCTCTCCGGATCCTCCTCACGCTGAGGAAGGGTGCGCCAGAGGTCGTTGAAGGTCTCCCGCTCATGCTCAGCGCGGGCGTGGACCTTCGCCGCCATCTCACTCTGCGACAGCTTCGGCGGACGGTTATAGCGGAAGACGCCTTGGTCTTGCAGCGCGTGAGCGGCGTCGAGCGTTTGCTCCACCTCTTCCCAGCCGTATTCGTCCTCACACCGATTGATGTATTTCTTCGCGAATTGAAGGTAGGTCAGGATCGACGAAGCATCCGTCCACTGACGGAACAGGTAATTGTTCTTGAAAAAGTGGTTATGCCCAAAGCACGCATGCGCCATCACCAGCGCCTGCATCGTCATGGAGTTCTCCTCCATCAGATAGGCAATGCACGGGTCAGAGTTGATGACGATCTCATAGGCGAGACCGGCATACCCTTTTTGGTAGTTCATCGAGTCCCGCGCGAACGCCTTCCCGAACGACCAGTGCCGATACATAAGCGGCATACCGTGGGAGCTGTACGCGTCGAGCATCTGCTCGGACGTGATGATCTCGATCTGGTTCTCGTAGACGTCGAGACCGAGGTCGTTGAGCCCGATGTCTTCGATCGCATCGAAGGCGTTCTGCAGGTCCGCAAAGGTCCATGCGCCTTCGGTGTAGAGTAACTCGCGTTTCGGCGTCGCGCTCATCCCGTGTCTCCTCGGCCGCAGGCCTTGTGTGGGGTGATTATGCCCGGCGACATCTAAACATTTACCATAGAATCTGTCCGCGGCGAGAGGACGTGGCACCGCGCTTTGCAACGGACCTGACAAGGGTGTGAGCACTCTGGTAGACGGGCAGAGCGCGTGGAGATTCCGCTGATGTTTCAATTCCTTCGCAAGCGAAGGCCCAAACCGGTTTCGGCAGAACTCCAGGCTGCGTTGGAGAGCTATCGTGAGAATGGCTACGCCATCCTTCGCGGGGCGATCGATCCCGAGCTTTGTGAGCGCTTTTGGGATGACGTCGACGAGGCGCTGGCTGGCCAGCCGGATCTGCGGATCGTGGCAGGCGGCGCGCCGGTTTTGAATGCTGAGCGGTCCGTGCCGTTCGGCCCTTTGTGGAACGGCGCAGGCAATCCGGAGCGCATCATCGATATTGAGGCCCATGTCTCACGCACACCGGAGCTGATGCTTCACAGCGACGTGACGGCGTTCCTCGCCGAGGCCATTGGCGGTGCGCCGACCTGTATTCAGACGCTGACCTATTCCCACTCGTCGCAGCAGTCCGCGCATTCGGACAAGCATCTGGTGAGCCCCCGCGCCGCAGGGGCTTACAACCGCGAGACGCTGATCGCCTCATGGATCGCACTCGAGCCAGCCGATGACGCCAACGGCGCGCTCATCGTCTGGCCCGGCTCCCATCGCCTGCCAAAGAAGCGCCTGCGCGATGACTTTTCTGGCAAGTACGGTGCGTACGTCGCCTATCTCGAAACGCTGTGTGCAGACGAAGGGATCGAGCCCATCCGCTTTCACGCCCAGCAGGGCGACGTTCTCTTCTGGCACGGCGACCTCGTTCATGGGGGCGGAGAGATCACCGATAAAAGCCGCACACGGAAGAGTTTGGTGAGTCATTACGCCGCCCTCGGCAAAGGCGCGGAGAGCCATTGGGACGAGAAGCGGATCACACCCTTCGGTGCCGGGTCTTACTTCTCGCCCGTCTGAGCTTGTGGGAGCATCGCTTCGACCTCTTGAGGAATCGTGCTGGCTTCCCAAAGCTCTTTCCTCGTTTCCCTGAGGCATCTGCTCTCTTCGCGCGCTGATCGCCTGCCCAGCGGAGTGCACTTTTTCCTCGCGACGCCTTCAATGCGCTGCTTCTCGCGGAACACAACGATCGCTGGATCGGAGAGCACTGGCGTGCCTTCGAGGACCAGCTCAAGCACCACAGGGCTCGGCGCCGTGAACTGGTAAGCGCCTGAAACGCCGTCGATCGCGACCATGCCCACGCCGATGCCAGCACCGACGATGGAACCACTCACAGCAACCGAACTCGCCGCAGCGCTTGAGCCTGATGCCGACACTGTCCCCAGCGTCAGTGCCGTGAGCGTTACATCTGTAATGGCAATCGCGATGCTGCTGGTCAGCATGCCGCCGAGGAAGCCAGCGCCTGCTGAACCAACAACGTTGGCGCCAACAGAACCTCCGTATGCGATGCGTTTAGAGGAATAGCCGACATACATCTCGAACGGTTCGTACCCGTCCTTTTCAATGGTGGCGATGAACTCAGACCGTCGGGGTACGCGAATGGCGCAGGGCGTGGCGGGGCAGGCGACGGGCGCCATGGTCCCGTCGCTCTGGCGCCGCTCCAGGGATAGCGTGACTGTTGCGCCTTGCGGAACGGTATCGATACGGAAGAAATCGCTGGTCCCGCGGTTGGTGGTCGCGCACCCCGTCGCAAGGAGTGCGAGGGCGAGAAGCAATGCGACCCTCATCATTCCGCCTCTCCCGGCTTAATCGGCCTGAGATGGACAGTCACCGGGTTGGGCGACAGCGATAGGGTCGCGCCCGTCCCCGCATCAAGCAGCGGCGCCGCGCCGAGGGTGATCAGACCACTCGCTAAGCTCGCACCGCCCGTGGCCAGGGCATTTGCAGCATTCGGCCGACCGGCGATGACGTAGCTCGTTTTCTCCGGAAGCCCCGCGATCAAGACGCCTTCCGGTGTCGCGATGTTGCTGGTCATTGGCGACGAGACCACCTGGTAGGTGATCGGCTGATACCCCTCAAGGGAGACGGTCACGCGCGGTGAGGCGCGGCGGCTCACAGGGATGAAGCACGGCGTCGGCGAACACGCCAGCTGCTTACCGTTGCGGTCCTTGAGGTTGGTCACCACCGATGCCCCCTCAGGTACGGTGACCACGGACAAACGTTCCATGTTGCCCCGAACAGCCGTGGCGCAGCCACTCAGCAGGGTGAGTGCGGCCAACGACGGGAGGAGGAAACGCATACGCACGTTGAGCAACTTACTCTTGCGGTTCGGCACCAGACGTGACCGGTAATGAGGCTGCCTCCCAACCAAGCAAACCGCCGTCGAGGTGATAGAGATTCTCGAGGCCCAGCTCCTTCAGCACACTGAGCGACCGTCCTGACCTGCCGCCGGAGCGGCAATGGACGAGATACGTCGCGTTGGGATCGAGCTTCGCGGCTTTGCTCTTGAACTCCGACGATCGGAAGTCGATCTGCGTCGCGCCTTCGATCCGGGCTTTCTCGAACTCTCCGAGGGTTCGAACGTCGAGGACGATCACGTCATCGCGCGCTTCGAGCAGCTCTGCGGCTTCCTTCGCATCGACGTGGACGACACCGTTCTTCAGTGTACCAACTTCGGGTGACAAGAGGAACATCAAGGCAAGCAATGCAGCTTTCATCGTCCGGTCCTTCCTTAAGGCTCAAGGCCTGTTGCGTCCGAGCGCGTCGTGGGAGCTGACCCAGTCCCCGTGGACGACGGCCGCGCCCAGGGAGATCTCGCCGGCCAGCACCGTCGCCGCGCAAATCTCTGCGAACTTGAGCACTTTGCCCTGGCCGTAGCAACCGAGCATCTCCAGGCATTCCCGCTGGGTCGGCAGGCCCGTGCCGCCGCCATAGCTCGCGACGATGAGGGAGGGGATGGTGATCGACCAGTAATAGTCCCCATTCGGAAGAATTTCGACGAAGGTGATCGCCGCGTGGCTCTCCGCGATGTTGGCCACGTCCTGGCCCGTCGCGATGAACAGCGCGGTGAGGCCGTTCGCTGCATGCATGCCATTGTTCACGGTGCCCGCCAGCATGCCGCCGACGTTGGAGACGAGGCGTGCACGGAACATCGTCGCAACGTCCGGGCCCATGATGTCCCGCATGGTCTGGTCGGGGATCACCGCCTCGGCCACCACCTTGGCTCCGCGGGGGTGCATGAGGTTCATGTGGCTATGCTTTTTGTCGGTATCGATCGCGCCGGATAAGGTAAAGCGATCCGCCATCGGAGCGTTTTGCTTGATCCACTGGCACGCGCCGAGGGTCGCTTTGCCGGACATGTTCTGGCCCGCCGCGTCGCCAGTTTCGTAGTTGAAGCGGAGGAACGCCATCTGCGCCACTTGGAAACGCTGAACGTGGCTCAACTTACCGACGGACGTGGTGCTCTCCGCTGCCTCGCGGATGCCCGCCTCGTGCTCCTCCGTCCACTGAATGAAGCTCCGCGCCTCGCGTGCGTCAGCGAAGTGGAAGACAGGCGCGCGCTGCATATAGCGCTCCACCACCGTGGTCTTCACCCCTCCGCAGACGGACAAAAGTTTCATCCCGCGGGAATAACTCGCCACCAATGTCCCCTCGGTCGTCGCCATGGGTACGTAGAAGTGCCCCTGCGCATGCTCTCCGTCGATATGCAACGGCCCAGCCAGCCCCATCGGTACCTGCGCCACCCCAAAGAAATTCTCCGTGTTCCCTTGGACAAGCTTGGGGTCGACAGAGCCGGAGGTCACATGGGAGAGATCAGCACCCGTCTGCTCACGGACGAAATTCGCCCGATCGGACGCCGCATTTTGGGAGTAATTGTCGTCTTTATCACGGGGAATGCGTGATGGTGTCATATAAACTGCCCTATGTTCACAACCGCTTACGGCGTAGGAAGCTGGAAAAAGCCAACACTACATCAGCCATGACTTATAGCCAAAGGCACACTAGATCGGCACAGTGTTCAGTCGTCCAATTGGTTTGACCCGAAATGGCCCGCCGCTCGTGTTTCACGAACCACAAAAATGGATTGGCCGACCCCTGAATGCGCCTTCATCAGTGCTATGGCGCCGACATGATCGAGTATCAAAACATGATCTGAGCGTTGTTCTGCACGAAGTGCGGAAATCGATCTTGCCTGGTAGCGAGGAGATTCTGAAGCGATATCGTCGTCGTCAGGCTGTGGTGCGACGCCTTTTGGAATGACTAATCCTGGCGTCACAGCGCTCGAAGTGTTCCAGAGCCAAACACTGGCGTGCACACCGTCCCTATCGTTCCAAAGATAAGCCGTGGCCGTGAAGTGGTCAGTTTCCACAACAACGCAATCATCGCCAAATTTAGCCAGCACCACCGCATCGTTTTTGGAGACCAAATTCAAGCCGCCTGGCCCTTCTTCTCTTTCGAGAACAGCTCTCTGAACACCGGGAAGATGTCGCGCGGATGCGCGATCCTGGTCTGGGCGAAGCGGTCGTCCGTGATGCTCCTATACGCGCGCCAGAGTTCGGCGCCGGCGTCGGGGTCGCTGAAGACATCCATTTCGCGTTCGTCGAGGATTTCGATATAGGCGTAGTACTGAAGAATGGGCAGCACTTCTTCGTTTAGGAGCTGCACACACCGCTGGGCATCGCCCGATTGGGTGTAGCCGTCCGAGGCCTGGGCGACGTAGATGTTCCAGTCGTTGGTGGGGAACCGTTCGCGCTGGATGTCTTGCATCACTTCGATCGCTGTACTGACGATCGTGCCGCCTGACTGGCGGGAGTAGAAGAAGGTC
Organism: Pseudomonadota bacterium; assembly: GCA_039198765.1. Taxonomy (GTDB): domain Bacteria; phylum Pseudomonadota; class Alphaproteobacteria; order Caulobacterales; family Parvularculaceae; genus Parvularcula. Next base: position 13,226 of record JBCCTF010000040.1, on the reverse strand, counting down.
TCTTCGTCCACTTCCTCGGCATGGTGCGTATGCCGAATAAAGACGACCTCCACTTTCTCATACCGCTTTTGCAGGAAGAGGTAGAGCAGCATGTAGAACCGCTTGGCGAGATCTTTCTCGCGCTCACCCATCGAACCGGAGACGTCCATCAGGCAGAACATCACCGCCGCGGTGGTCGGTACAGGCTGAGGCGCAAAGGCGTTGTAGCGGACATCGAGCGGGTCGATATACGGCGCCCAGCGGCGGCGTGCCTCCAGCTCTTCCAGCCGGGTCAGCACCTCTTTCATCTCAGCCCGTTGTTCTTCATTGGGCTGAGCAATCCGTTCGAGGTTGAACAGGCGCTCTTTCAGCTCGTTGATTTCCGCCGTGGACGGACGTTTCAGCGCGAGGCGCCGCCCGTGGGCATTCTTCATCGTGCGGATGAGGTTCAGGTTCGTCGGCGCGCCCGAGACGGTGACACCAGCCCGGCGCCACTTCCACGCCGTCATTTCCTTCAGCGAGGTTTTGACAAGGTTCGGCAGCTCAAGATCTTCGAAGAAGATGTCGAGGAACTCCTCCTGCGTCAGGGTGAAGCTGAAATTGTCCTCACCGTCGCCAGAATCGCTCGCATCCTTGCCGCCGCGGCCCCCACCCTGGGGCGGCTTGCGCAGGCGATCGCCGGTGGTGAATTCCTTGTTGCCCGGATGCACATGCCGCCGTTGGCCGGATGCACCGTCCAGCCGGAATCGAGGCTCGGCGGTCGATTTCGCAGGGATCGAGATTTTCCCTGATTGTTCAAGCTCTTTGACCGAGCGGTCGCGCAGCGACTTGTTCACTGCGTCCTTGATCTGCCCTTTGGCGCGACGGAAGAACCGCTGGCGGTTGCCCCAGCGACTTTCCCTTGGGGTTCAGGCGGCGGTCAATGAAGTGCGACATGGCTTTTAAGGTAAACACACTTGGTGAAGGCGGGTCTAATTTTTTCGTGAGTGACGTTCAGCGGTACGGGTTCTCGAAGATGTCTTCGGCGGTGCACCCAAAAAGGGCCGCGAGTTTGTAGGCGAGGTCCAGAGAAGGGCTATGTTTCCCGGTCTCTAGCGCGTTGATGGCCTGACGCGAGACGCCGACGGCATCGCCCAGCGCCTTCTGCGTCATGCCTGCTTTGTCGCGGTGGTCGCGCAGACTGTTCGTCATCGCGCCAGCTTGTTGGAGAACGGCGCCACGAGGCCGAACATCGCCCACAGGAGCGGGTAGATGGCCCAACCGGGCGCGTGGGGCACGTCAGCATATTCGGTGAGGAAGCCCCAGCCCGTGAAGATCGCGATGGCCAGCCCCGCGGCAACGATGAACGGCCGCGCGAGGATGCCGCTCACATATTCGTCCGCGTTCTTCATGCAGTCGAGAAGCGCCCAGATCTGCCCAGCTACCGGTGCTGAAACAGCTAGGGCGAGCACGTACGCGCCTGGCCGCTGGACGTCGTCAAACGCCCCGGTGATCGCTGCCACGTTCACCGCCACATAGCCCGACATGAAAAGCGCAGTACGAATGATGTACGTCTGCATCGGATTGTGAGCCATGATCAAACCTCCATTAGCCCCTGTGTCAGGTCTACCTGACATCGGAGATTTCGTTTAGGGGAGCGGGTCGGCTTCCCAGAAGTCCTCGACGATCGTATCGTCGCCGGTCATCTCCCATTGGATGACGGTCATCGGCAAGCGGCCCTTGGCCATGAACTGGTCGTGGAAGTCTTGTAGCACGAATTCATCCGCCTGCGGACGACGCACATCGGCGAGGAGTTCCTGCATCTGCAGCATACCGATCGTATAGCCGAGGCCGTAGCCCGGTGGGCGGCGGAGATAGATCTCCGCATCGACGCGTGCGACGTTGGGATCGAGGTAGGGCACGCGCTCGCGCCAGTAGGCGATAACCTCGTCCACGGTCATCTCGTTGTGCTGCAGCCAAACGTCGGCTGGCACGCGGGCGGCGCGGAAGATACCGAAGATCGCGATCAACTCGCGGGTCCGCGGACGATCTTCGAAGATGCCGAGATGCTGCATCCCTTCTTCGAGATACACGCCCCAGCCTTCAACGCGGACGCCGTCACTGATCCGTCCACGGATGGGATGGGTGTTCGCGTCTTCCACCTTACCGTCGTAGCGGTGACCAGGGATGACGGCGTGGAGATGGTCGGGCGACGGGTCGCGGAACTGCACTTCCTCCCAGAAGTTGCGGCCATCAGGACGGACAATCCACGGAACGTTGGTGGAAAGCTCTTTGATGTAAGACGGGATCGTGATGACGTCGTTCTCGACCAAGAACGCACGGATCATCTCGTCAGCATCAGTGATACGCTGGGCATAGTCCTCAGCAGACTGAGCAGGCTCGAGTTCTGGCAGGTTCCGATTGCGATGGCGCTCAAGGCTGTAGGTCGCCCAAAGGCGATCAAGCTCACGCAGGCCCAGAAGCACAATCTCATCAGAGGTATAGGGCAGCAGTTTGACGTTCTTGAGATACCAATCGAACGCCTCCTCGCCGACACCCGCCTGACCCGTCATCGTGCTCTCCCCGTCGATGAGGAACTGCTCAAAGTCGACCACAGCCTCGCGAGCGGCATTGATGAGGGGCACAAGATCAGGCTGCGCGGTCTTGGCACGGATCAAAAAGTCATCGTACCAGCCGATAACGCCTGCCGGCGGAATCTCTCTGTACGGATGACCATGGCCCACACCGTCAGCCTGGCGGAGGTTCTTCATAGCCAGTGCGCGATAGTCGGCTGCGACATTGTCGAGGTTCCGCTTCGCTTCGCTCACCAGCACAGGGATGGCGTTCAGCTGTCCTTCAAGCCTGGCACGAGCGTCGTCGCTCACCGGAAGATCCGTGAACGTCAGATACATCATCTGATCGACGTAGTATCCCGGGTCGCGCTCCCACGGGTTCGCGACATGGAGACGGAAATTCTCCTCCTGCACCTTCGCGCGGACCGCGAGGAACTCTGCCTGCTGCTCCTGCGGCCAGGCAGCGACATTCATCTTGCCGAGCTCCCTCAAGAAACGGCGCACACGCTTTCTGCGATCGCGCACCGCCTTGTCGCTCCAATCCTCGACCTGGGACCAGGGGACACTGTCGCTGATCTCACCCACCTCAGGCGGTTTGTCCTTCCACTGAAGAAATTCATCGAACAGACTGACGAGATCCTCATAGGTTCCGCGACCGGATTGTGGTTCCGCCGCTTGCGCGTGGGAGCCAAGGAGCATGACGCTGGCGACAAAAAGAGTGATGAGACGCATGGGAAGCCTCCGTTGGTGGGGTACTGTTCCATAGGGCACGCTGATTGATGTGCGCAAACGCAGTGATCAGCGTGCTGATCGTGCCACTTCATCGACCCGCGAACCGCGTGCGATGGAGTCGGCAAAAAGGAGCCGAACGAGGCCGTCAGCTTCGCCCTGTACGGTCCGGGTCAAGTGCTTCGCGAGTGCTGGATCCACGTCGTCTTCCGGAACCAGCGGGTTGAGCTTGCTGACTGCCTCTTCGAACATCGCTTCGTCTTTCTCCCGGTCACCGGTCAGGTCGCCGATCCGGGTCAGCACCGATGCCGAAGCCGCGGGTGAGCCGCCGGCATCACGCAACGTGGCGAGGTTCATACCGTCAAGGACTTGCGGCTTTTGCCGTGCGACACCGTTGAAAATCGAGAACATCGCTGTGCCTGCATCGTGGTCGAACGCGATGGAAAACAACTGATGTTGGAGGAGAAGCGACCAGCCTTCGTACCGTACACCCTCCACGCCGATCTTGAAGCGCATCACCCCGGCATCATCGATGTAGCTCATGAGGATGTCTTGGATGAACCGGCCGGGCAAATCGTAGGAGGCGCGTAGCGAGCGCCAGAGGCCAGAGTAGAGAGCGCCGCGTTTCACGGAGCCGGCTGTTGCCTCCTCAAGCAGCTGCGCGGGGATCAAATCGGCCATCGTCGGCATCTGACCCGGCATGCTCGTTCCAAAGAGCGCCGCGAAATCCGCGATGCTGCGATCCCAATCGAAGAGCGTAAAACCGGGCATCTTCTCAGCGACAAAGCGGGTAATCTTCGCGAGGTTATGCTCCGACGGCGTTACGGCTCCCGATGCCCATCGCCCAACCAGCGATTTGTCGACATCGAGCGCTGATGCGAGCCCGGTGCGGCTAACCACCAGAGCTTTCAGCACGATTTTCAGCTTCTCAGGAAAATCCTGTCGCGCCATAGGCGAATCCTCCCTGCTCCCACAGCTTTTTATCGCCGAGATGCAACCAAATGCAACCTTTCGCGCGCGCCGATGCGCCTAGGCGACTGCGCGGGATCGACGCATATGGTGTGTCCGGCGCCTGAGGATCTTTTCGAGAGGGGAGAGGTTACGCGTTGGGCGGGGCTATCGCTTCTACCCGCGTGCCCGGCGTCATCCCGCTTCCAGAGGCTGGGATGGCATCAGATAGCTCGCTGCGCTCTGTTCTGAGGGGAAACGGGCGCAGCGGCGCTATCACCTTTTTCTATTCTCGTTTGAGAAGAGTGTCTGTCAGGAACGTGCCGAAAGCCTGCGGCTGGAACGACGCTTTCACCGCGTCGGGGGCGTAAGCGCCGTTCACCCATTCCAGGAAATGCTCACGCGATGGCGTGGCTCCGTCCGTCCGGGCAGCCTCGCGGTACATATCGACGAAGTGGTCGAGGATGCCTGTCTTGCCTGACTTGATGTGGCCGAAGCGGAGGGACAGCTGCTCCGCGGCTTCGTCCAGCGGCGCCTGCTGTTTGAGGAACATGTAGAGGAACGCACCGAGCCCAGCCCGGTCTGCGCCTGACTTGCAGTGCATCAGTGCAGGGTAGGCGATGTCGCGGTACATCTGGTCCAGCTCATTGATGAACCCAGGCTTCGGCGCTTCGCGGGAATAGGCGCGGTGGTCGATCAGCGTGATGCCAACGTCGCGGCAAGCCTCGCGTTCGAGATGCCAATAGCCCGGCTGGCGCTCATTGTTCCGCAGGCCGCGCAGGTTGATAATCGTCTTCACGCCCCGGTTGGCCCAGTCCTGAATGTCCTGGGGCGAGGGCTGGGCCGAGCGGAACATACCGCCGGGCAGCTCGTGCGCATTGCGGTGAAGCTTCCGCAGGAAGCCGTGATCATCGAGCCAAAGCGAGCGCCAAGCCGCGCGCTTACCGCCTTCCGCTTCGAACTCCTCGGGCAATTGAAAAACAGCCATAGCGGTCGCCTTTGCCGCCCCCCGCTTGGGTGGGCAAGGGCTGCTTAATCAGGGCAAGGACGGTACCGCCAGCTGCGCGGCTCACTCCCGTCCAGAAGGCTGACCACCGCGGTGAGGTTGTCGACTTCACGGCGGTAGACGATGCGCTGGGGAAAATCGTGTTCGGGCGCACGGACGTCGAGCATCAACGGGCCAGACGCCGCTTCCACTAACTCGGTCGGCCCTTTGCCTCGGGGATAGGCGAAGAAGTGCCAGGTGCCGTCCCGCTCTTCGAGCCGAAGCTGTTCAAAGAACCGGACCTCGCCATCGCGCGTGAGGGTGTTGTGGCCGAACAGAAGCCCACCTGACGCGCGCTGCCAAACCTCGCGAGTCTGCTCGCTCTCGGTCGCCCAGCAGCCTTCGAGCCACGCGAGGTCATCACCCGCCTGCGCACTTCCGCAAAGCAGGGCGAGCGCCGCCGTCAGCCATCGTGCTTTGCGCATGGGTGCACTCCGTGTCTGTTTAAGACTGTCGGGAGTTAGGCTTGCGGCGCGCGCCGGCAAAGGGCTAGCACCCGCCCATGCAGAGCGAAGATCACGATGAAAAGCGCCGCGCGGCGGCTAAAGTGAAAGTCAGACGACTGATGATTTGGGCTACGGCGATCCCGCTGGGCCTGGTCATCCTGTTCGTGTTGTTCGTCCCGGCCGACTTTCTTGAGCTGCGCCTTTCGGTGCTCTTGAAACTCGGCGCTGGTGTGGTGGCGACGATTGTGCTCGCCGCCGGATTGATGGCCGCCTCGTTCTACTCCGACGCCAGCGGCATGGATGACGAGACAGCGGACGAATAATCTGTAGACGTCGTGCTGCCGTAGGTGGGGCCTCCGTCCATCAGGCTGAACTCCGGGTATGCCGAGACGCCAAGTTCGGCTTTGTCCAAGCCTTCCTCTTCCGACTGCTCGCAAGACCGGATGCCGACGGTTGCCTTGAGGACGCCCCACACCAGCATGCTGGCGGAGAACACAAATGCACCAATCGCGACAACTCCGAGGAGCTGAACGCCGAAGTTTGCATCGGGATTAGAAAGCGGAACAACCAGTGTACCGAAGATACCGCACATCAGGTGAGCCGGGATCGCACCAACCACATCGTCAATCTTGAACCGATCCAGAAGCGGGACGCCCAGCGTCACGATCACACCGCCCGTCAGTCCGATAGCTGCAGCCAGCGGCATCGACGGGAACAGCGGCTCAGCCGTGATTGCCACAAGGCCGCCAATCGCCCCGTTCAAAGCAAAGGGAAGGATCGTCCGCTTAAACAGGACCTGCGATGTGATCATCGCCCCCATCACGCCAGCGGCCGCAGCGGTGTTGGTGTTGACGAAGACGTTGGCCACTTCCGTCGATTTCTCGAGGCTGCCCAGCACGAGGACAGAGCCGCCGTTAAAGCCAAACCATCCGAGCCACAGGATGAACGTGCCGAGCGTCGCCAGGGGAAGGTTCGATCCGGGCATCGGCGTGACGGTGCCATCCTCTTTGTACTTTCCATTCCGTGCACCGAGCATAATGGCGCCAGCGAGCGCAGCCCAACCACCCGTTGCGTGCACGAGGGTCGAGCCAGCGAAATCTGAGAAGCCCAGAGCATCTAGCCAGCCTTCACCCCACTCCCAAGATGCTTGGATCGGGTAGAGCAAACCCGTCAGCACAGCGACGAATGCCAGGAAGGGCCAGAGCTTGATCCGCTCCGCCAGCGTGCCCGAGACGATCGAGGCTGCGGTCGCAACGAAAACCATCTGGAAGTACCAGTCCGAACTCCTCGCATAGCCTGTCTCGAGCGGTGTCGCATCAGCTTTGGTCCAGAACAGGCCGTCCATCCCGAGGACACCGTTGAACTCACCCGGGTAGGCGATGTTGTACCCGATGAACCAGAACATCAGCCCGGCGATGGAGTAGAGCGAGATGTTCTTTACACAGATCGTTCCCGCGTTCTTCGACCGGACGAGCCCCACCTCGAGCATGCAGAACCCTGCCGCCATGAACATGACGACCATCCCGGCAACGAGAAACAGGAACGTGTTGAAGACGTAAGCCGTCTCCGGAGAGATGGTGGTTTGGGCCGAGGCGCTGGCCAGAGGGCTGAAGGCGAGAGCGGCGGCAGCGCTCGCGAAAGCGAGCCCAGAAAGCTTGGGGGAACGGCGGGTCACAAATCTCTCCTTCGCAAGTGCAGCATGGTGCAGTGCACAGCACTGCTTTGGCAAGGGTCGAGGGAGCAGAAAATTCCTCGAATTGTCTCAGAGCGGGGGCGAATCGGTCACTTCTGGGTGTGGTGCAGCGCAGAATCCCGCGCAATGAATAGCGCTTCGGGCCATGGCTTCCCATATGGTAGGTACCAGTAACCAAGTTTTCGAAGGGCCCCTTCCATGCGCGTGATCCTCGCTCTCCTCGCCGCCGTCACCCTCGTCGGGTGCGGTATCAACGATGTGCCGGACAAGAAGAACAATCTCGATGCGTCCTGGTCCGAGGTGCAGAACCAGTACCAGCGCCGGGCTGATCTGATCCCGAACCTCGTCGCCACGGTCGAAGGTTTCGCTGCTCAGGAGCGGGATGTCCTTCGTGAGGTGACTGAGGCTCGGGCCTCCGCCAGCCAAGTTCAGCTGAGTGCGGACGATCTCACCGACCCGGCCAAGCTGGCCCAGTTCGAGGCCGCGCAGGCGAAGCTCTCCGGCGCGCTGTCTCGTCTCCTTCTGACCGTCGAGCGCTATCCTGACCTCAAGTCGAACGAGAACTTCCTTGCGCTGCAGTCTCAACTCGAGGGCACCGAGAACCGCATCGCCGTCGCGCGGCGCGACTACATCGGCTTCGTTCGCGAGTACAATCGCGAGTTCATGGTGCTGCCTGACCGCTGGGTCGCCGCCATCTTCAACGGCGGCTATGAGAAAGCGGCCACGTTCGAAGCGGCGCCTGAAGCGCAATCCGCGCCGACGGTCGACTTCAGCCGAGACCAATAAGCATGGTCTTGCGCTTAGCGCTCGTCTTCATACTGATGTTTTCGGCGGCCTCGGCTCAGGATTTCCCTGAGCTGACTGGCCGGGTCGTGGATGAAGCGCAAATTCTCTCGCCCCAGACCGAAGCCGCCCTGACCCAGCGCCTTGCTGCGTGGGAAGAGAAGTCGTCGGACCAAATCGTCGTTGCAACCGTCCGCTCACTGAACGACCAGGCCATTGAGCGCTACAGCGTCGATCTCGCCCGCGCCTGGGGGATCGGTGTAGGTGAAACTGCGGATGGCTCGCCGAACCTTAATAACGGCATCCTTTTCCTGATTGCTCCCAACGAACGCGATATGCGCATTGAGGTTGGCTATGGTCTTGAGGGCACGGTCACCGATGCTGCAGCGGCGATCATCATTCAGCGCGGTGTGGCGCCCGCTTTCCGCGCCGGCGATTTTGATCTCGGTGTGACCCGCGGCGTGGACGGCATCCTCGCGACCCTTGAGGGACAGCCGGAGGAATGGATGGAGCGGCGCGAACGCGCGGGCACTCGTGCGGTGGCTGAGAGTGAGGGCGAGTTCCCTTGGCCACTTCTCTTTTTCATTCTGTTCTTCGTCCTGCCGACACTGCTCAGGCGCAGACGGCGCGTGGTGTTCGATTCCGACGCCTACAGAAGGCCGTACGGCGATCCCACGTCCAACGCGCTGGCTTGGATGATCGCTTCACAGATGGGCCGCGGCGGGGGCGGGTTCTCCTCTGGCGGGTTCAGCGGCGGGGGCTTCGGTGGAGGCGGCGGCTTTGGCGGCGGTTTCTCCGGAGGCGGAGGAAGTTTTGGCGGAGGAGGAGCATCAGGCTCATGGTAGATCTGCTCACAGAAGACGGTCAGGCGCGCCTCAAAGCCGCGGTGGCGGAGGCCGAGCGTCGGACCAGTGCTGAGATCGTCGTGATGATCATGCGTCGGTCCACGGACTATCGCGCGGTGGAGCTGATGGCCGCGGCCATCCTCGCCCTCGCGCTGCCTGCCGCGCTTCTTCCGTTCACGTTCATTCCGGCGCTCTACATCTGGGCGGCGCAAATCGTCCTGTTCGTCGGCCTCGCGCTTTCGTTGCCAGCGCTGGCCCTCGGCCGATATCTGGTCGGTGGGGAGCGCGTCACCCGCGATGTCGAAGCCGGCGCGCGGGCTGAGTTCTTCGCCCATGGCCTGCGCCGGACCAAGGCACGGGCGGCGATCCTACTCTATGTCACCCTGCAGGAGCACCGGGTTCAGGTCCTGTTTGACGACGCTGCCCAGGGCATCGTCCCCCAAGACGTCTGGTCTGAGCTAGCAGACACGATCGCCACCAAAATGAAGTCCGGCGACGCCCTCACAGGCCTCGAAGATGCGGTGGGCAAAGTTGCAGACCTTCTCGAGGCGGACCTTCCGCCCCCTGACGATAAGGGTGATGAGCTGCCCAACGTTATCGTCGGGTAATGCTAGGAGCGCAACCTGCGGCGCGATGGCACTGCTGAGCATGCCTGACGCCGTGCAAGCAATGATCTACCCTGCTGCGACGTGTAAAGCGGCTCGGGAGTTATGGTGATGCGTGATGGTCAACTGCTACGCGGACTGACCTGTGCCTTGGTGCTCAGCTTAGCGGGTGCAGGGGCTACGGCGTCGGGACAGGTTCTCACGGCGGAGGAATCGGATCCGACGGTGATGGGATGGATGCAGGGCTTTCCGTCGGCGCCTGACCGCCTGATCACGCAACCCGATGCGAATTACTTCAGCTTTCCAAAGCTTCGCTGGTCGGTCTGCCACTTGCGTGAGTTCCTTCCGACAGAGGAAATCAGCCGCGGAGTGGAGAGGCCGCGGAAGCTCAAGACCGTCCGCCCCAAGAAGCTCGAAAGGATTCAATCAGAGATCGACGCGCTGAGGTTTATGCCGATCGGCGCAGAGAAAGAGATGACGTTTGCTGAGTCGCTGGCAGCGAATTATACCGATGGCCTCCTCATTATTCACAAGAATCGCATCGTGTACGAACGGTATTTCGGTTGCCTTGACCGAGAGGGCAAGCATGCGGCGATGTCGATGACGAAGTCGGTGACAGGGCTCCTCGCTGAGACCTTGGTTGCCGAAGGCGTCCTTGATGACACGCTACTGGTGAAGGCCATCGTGCCGGAGGTCGCTGAGAGTGCGTTTGGCGATGCCACGGTGCGCCAGGTCATGGACATGACGACGGGTGTTCAGTTCTCTGAGAATTACTCTGATCCGCAGGCTGATATATGGCTCTATTCCGCCGCCGCTAGCCCGCTGCCAAAGCCAGCTGGTTACGAGGGGCCAGAGGGATATTGGGAATACCTTCAACAGGTGAAGCCAGATGGTCAGCACGGTGAGCAATTTCACTACAAGACGATCAACTCTGACATGCTGGGGTGGATCATCTCCCGCGTATCGGGCCAGTCTGTTACTGAGCTTGCGGCAGAGAGGCTGTGGAAGCCGATGGGTGCGGAACAGACGGCCTACATGACTGTGGATGGGACCGGTGTTCCCTTTGCGGGTGGTGGTTTGACGGCGAGCTTGAGGGATCTTGGTCGCCTTGGATTGTTGATGCGCCGAGATGGAAAGGTCGGGGGGAAGCAGGTGATCCCTGCTGAGGCCGTTGCGAACATCAAAGGCGGGGGCGATCGCTCCAAGTTTGCGGGCTTCCCGACTTTGCCTGGCGCGAGCTACCGAAGCCAGTGGTGGGTCTTTCATAACGACAACGGTGCCTTCGCAGCACGCGGGGTGCACGGACAAACCATTTATGTGGACCCGACAGCGGAGATGGTCCTGGTCCGCTTCGCCTCTCATCCTCAGGCGAAGAACGGCTATATCGACCCAACATCACTGCCCGCCTACCAGGCTGTGGCTGATTACCTGGTCGGAAAATAGTCCTGATGCAGATTACCTCCTGATTGAGATAGGCGGTCCGCTGGGCATGCCGCGAGCGGGGCCAGCACGAAAACCCGCCCGTGGGCGGTTGATCAGAGAGATGGGGCCGCCCCTCGCAGGTCGCCGCAGCGAAAGGGTGTCATTTCTGGAGCCGCAGCGCGAAGGCGTCCCACCGCCTCCCCGCAAGGGGCATCAAGGATCCCCTCGCTTCCCATGCGGCCCAACTGGCGAGCTCACGCAAAGGAAGGACCAACTCGGGGCGAATGCTCACCCCACGGAGGATCCAAGAGCGGTGAGGTCACAAGGAGAAGGTACCAAGCACCCAAGACGCCTCACCGCGCTAAGTGGGTTTAGCACGGGTGGGCGCTGGGGGGATAAGGAGTCAGGAGAGCTGGTAGTAGCGGCGTGCGGCGAGCACGGTGAGGAACAGCATGATCACGGAGAAGAAAGATTGGACGGTCGAGACAAACCGCACCCAGAAATTCGGCCGTATACGTTGCTTCCCATCGGCATCGTCTGTCCTTGTGAACAGTAGTTTTTGGTCGAACGAATCGTCAGCTTGAGGGCTGACAGACCAAACGTAGAAGGGGCGGAATACGTTCCGGCCTGAGAACGTTGCCGCTGCTTCGAAGTGTTTGAACTCTGCAATCCAGGCGCATTTGGGTTTTGTATCCCGGCAGTCGGGCGCGGGTTTGGCCTCCCAAATCCAGAACGTGATGGCGAGCAGTAGCCCGCCGATGAATGTACTGAGGAGTGGGCGCCCAATCGATCCTCCGTAATCGGAGGTCCTTGCATAGACTGTAGTCAGCCACCTTCGCGGTTCGGACCATTTTCGCCGTGCTTGTCGCGCCATGACTTCGAGTCTGTGGAAGAGTTGTTCGGCGTCGTTGTGGCGTGCGTCAGACATCGCCCGTTGGAGGATGCGAGCGCCGTCGGCGATGGATTGGAGGAGGCTGTCCCGCTGCTCCGCATCTCGAACACCGGCGGCGACAGCCACCTGCCGTTCCATCACCTCCGGCGTGGCGCGACCCGCCGGGTCGATATGGCCCTTGTAAAAGCGTAATCCGCGCTCAAGGATGGCGCCGTCAAAGGCGGCCGGGGCGAAGAAAGCCTGGCTGTCGAATCTCGCGCGACGTTCAAACTTGGCCCCGCTAAAAGCGCCCAGCGCGTAGGCCGGATGGTTCGGGAAGACGTTTGGTCTGAATGCTACGTCTCGAGCGAACGTTGCATCATGAAAAAACATCTGCGGGCGGGACGGATCTAATGGGTCGAAACTGGCGTTGTTGAACCAAGCTAGACCCGAGAACGTGGCCCCCGAGAACCAGGCAAGACCCGAGAACTTGGTGGCGCCGAACGAGGCCGAGCTCGAAAACTTGGCGGCGCCGAACCAAGCCTCAGCCGAGAATGTGGCGCCGCTGAACGAAGCGCTACCCGAGAATATGGCGCCGTTAAACGAGACCAGACCGGAGAACGTGGCGTCGTCGAATCGAGCCCGATCTGCGAAGGTCGCGCCGTCGAACTCGGCTTTCCCGAACATTGCTAAAGACCATGTCGTTCCTGTTTTGAGCCAAGCGTCGTCAAATGTCACCGAGGAAGGTTTTTTGTTAGTGGGAATGTCGTCGCGTACGTGCGCTTCGGGCATACTCGGTACGGCGAGGAGGACGACGCCTAGGAAAAGCGCGGGGTTACTATGACCTCGGTGATGTTCCAGCCGCTGAGACAGATAAGCAGCAAGCTCATTATTTTGATGATCCGTCCACTGAGATTTGGGTGGATCAACACGGCCTGCGTCGGTGCCCTCTGGCCAATTCAAGGGTGTGTGGGCGCGAGTGTAGCGCTTGCCGCCGGGGCCTCGGATGGGGTGGTTTGCAAAGTCTTCTGCCCAGTACTCTTGAAGCTTTGGGTCTAGGGCATTGTATGACCAATCCTCCTCCCACCAAAGGTCCCACCATTCCTTCTCCAGTTCCGCCACCGTTTTTTCTGACACGCTTGCCCCGTTTGGTTGTTTGGTCAGGGGTTTAGCTGGTGGGGGATGGGTGGGGGAGGGGGGCGTCTCCTCAACTCCGGGGGATTACATGGGAGGGCATGGGCGAACGAACGAGAGCTTAGTTGGATAGCATTGAGAGCTCTTTTAGAACAGACAAAAAAACATAATTTG
>JBCCTF010000039.1:0-27291 GCA_039198765.1 Pseudomonadota bacterium | reverse complement strand
CTTGCCTTCAGCCAGAAGGCCCTGAAATTTCGACCGAAACGGGCCCAGCCCGCGGTCGTCGGCGATCGCGTCGAGCGCCATGAAGCCCGCGTTGTGGCGGTTGCCGAGGTATTTTTGATCCGGGTTTCCGAGGCCGACGAAGAGAAACATGGGCCTCTCTCTAGGCTGCTCAGTGGCAAATGGAAGAGCCGGCCTGTGGCGTCCTGTCGCAATGTGATCACGGCTCTGCTAGGGCGGAGGCAAGAGGGGGATCACCATGATCAGCACTGCCACGCCGATCGGCAACACCGATCGTATCTCTGGGCTCGATGTGGCGCGGGGTTTTGCGCTCCTCGGCATCCTGATCATGAACTCCACCGGGATGGCGCTCTACGACAGTGCTTTCTTCAATTACCAAGCCGACGGCGGAACGGGGATTTTGAATTTCATTTCCTGGGCCTCGATTGCGGTCTATTTCGAGGGGGCGATGCGGGGGCTGTTCTCGCTGCTCTTCGGCGCGGGGATCGTGCTCTTCCTCGGGCGCCTTGAGCAGAAGCAGCTTTTGAACGCCGGCGATATTCACGCGCGGCGGATGCTGTGGTTGATCGTCTTTGGACTGATCAACGGTATCCTGTTGATGTATCCCTACGACATCCTGATGACCTATGGCGTCACCGGCATCCTGCTGTTCCCCTTCAGGAAGCTCGCGTCGAAGTGGCTCGTGCTGATCGCCAGTATCCTCTTGGTCGTGATGACCGTCGGCGGCTTCTTCGAAATGCAGGGGTATGCTGAGGATCAGGTGGCTTACGATGAGGCTTCCGCCAAGTTGGAGGCCGGTGAGGAGCTGACTGAGGAAGAGCAGGAGAGCTACGACGATTGGGGCGAAGAGCTGGCTTACTGGAAGGGCTCAGAAGAGGAAAAAGCTGAACAGGCTGAAGAGCTTCTGAAGCGCGGGATCCCAGACCATCTGGGCCGCGCGGCGGAGGATTTTGGTGATTTCTTGGGCGGCTTCTTCTGGCTCAGCCTGATTGATGCCGCCTGCCTGATCCTGATCGGAATGGCCATGGCGCGGTCAGGGATTTTGATGGGGAGCGCGAGCAGCGGAACGTACTGGCTCCTCTTGACCGCGGGATACGGTGTCGGCTTGACCCTTGGTGTATGGCGAGCCGTGGACATGTGGCGGCTCGATTTCGCGGTTGATGCGTTCGACCTGCACTTCACTCTTTACCAGGCGCGAAGAGTCGCCCTTTCGATCGGGCATGTCGGGCTCATTTTCCTCTTTGTACGGAGCGGTGCGCTGCGGTGGCTCCAAGATGGACTGGGCGCTGTCGGCCGTATGGCGTTCACGAACTATCTGATGCAGTCCGTGATCCAGGTGTTCATCTGGTATGGTGTCGGGCTCGGCCTTCACCAGAAGGTGGAGCGCTACGAGGTGATGCTCGTCGTCATCGCGATTTGGGTGCTCCAGATCATCTTCAGCGTCCTGTGGCTGAAAACGTTCCGGTTCGGGCCGTTGGAATGGGTGTGGCGGGCGCTGACCTACGTCACCATCCCGCCGATCAAGCGCAGCGGAGCTTAGTAGCTCTCGCTGTGGCTGTTGAGGCCGCTGTAAAGCTCCCGGCGGCTCATCATGTCGGCGAGGTAGTCCTCGGTCTCTCGCTCAAAATTTGAGGGGATGCGGTTCTGCTCAGCAACCGAAACGGAGCGAGCGAGGGTGCGGCTGCGGTCGTTCAGCCACTTGGTCACCGTGTTGTCGAAGACCATGACGTTGACCATCAGCGAGCCGGTCGTGATCCCATGGTCGGCGATCAGATAGCGCGACAGCACCGTGTTGCCCTGCGCCGTGTAGGCTGCGGTGGGCGGCGTACGGCTGTTGAAATCGTTCATCAAATTCGACGGCGCGTTGCCTTGGAAGAGGCTGAACATCAGGAGACCCGCGCAATCGGGATTGCAGACAGTGGGGCGGAACACGAGCTTCACATCGCCCGAAGGCACCACCAGGCTATCCTCGCCATTGATCGTCACGGTCTGGGGAGCAAGTCCTGCATTGCGCAGGACCGGCGCGATGGTCTCCAGATTCATGTTGGGGATGACCGTCAGCTCCGCCGGGGTCGATTGGGCCTGGGCCGAGGTGGTCGCAACCGCCGCAAAAAGGGCGGAAATCAAAGCTTTGCGGATCATAATTCAGTCTCCCAACCGAAACCCTATCACGAAAGTAAACGTGGGCAACCCAGCGGTTAACCGGGCTCAGCTGACTTTCGGAGGCTGGGGACGAGCGAAGACCCATGTTTTCGCGTTCGAGAGGCTGGGCTCGAATTTATAGCCTGAGGTGTTGAAGTCCTTGAGGCCCTCGGGATCATCAACGCGCTGGTCCACGGCAAACCGCGCCATCATCCCGCGGGCTGCCTTCGCGAAGAAGCCGAGCACGCGGTGCTTGCCGTCTTTCTCTTCCTTGAACTGGCAGGTGATGACCGGGCTCTTCAGGCCGCGGACAGCTTTGAAGTATTCGTTCGAGGCACAGTTGATGAGCGGCGCGCCGTCCAGCTCATCGTCGAGCATCTTGCCAATCCGATCGCCCCAGAAATCGTAGAGGGTCTCGCCCCGGCGGGTTTTAAGGGAGGTCCCCATCTCCAGCCGATAGGGTTCGATCAGGTCGAGGGGGCGGAGGACACCGTAGAGGCCTGAGAGGATCCGCACCCGGTCCTGGGCGGCGGCGAGGCCTTTGCTGTCGAGGCTCGCCGCATCAAAGCCGCGGTAGACGTCTCCGTTGAAGGCGAGGATCGATTGCTTCGTCGACTGGGTGCCGAAGGCTTTGTAGCGCTCAGCGTTCAGGGTGGAGAGGTTTTCCGACAGGCTCATCAGTGCCGCCAACTTCGACGGGGTCTTCTTCTTGAGGACGTCGACCAGCTTGGCCGTCTCGTCGGGAAAGCGCGCCTCGGTGGTCTTCAGACGGCCATCGGCAGGCTCGAAGTTCAGGTTCTTGGCGGGCGAGAGGACGATGAGCATGGGCGCTGCATAATCCAGCTGGGCGCGAGTCGAAAGAGGCCGACTTGTCCCGGCGGGTCAGTCCATGCGGAGCAGTTTGCCGGGGTTCATCAGGCCCTTGGGGTCGAGCTGCCGTTTGATGGCGCGCATCATATCCATCTCGACGGGGTCTTTGCGTTCGGCGAGTTCGTCACGCTTCAGTTGGCCGATGCCATGCTCAGCGGAGATCGAGCCGTCGAGGTTCACGACGACTTCGTGTACCGCGCGTTCCATGGAACTCATCTGTTCACGGAAGACCTGATGATCGGCGCCGAGGGGCGCGAGGATGTCGTAGTGGATGTTGCCGTCGCCCATGTGGCCAAAAGCGATGACGCGGGAGCCCGGCTGGGCACGTTCGACGACCTTGCCGGCCTGATGCAGGAAGGCAGGGACTTTGGCGATTGGTACACTGATGTCACATTTCACACATGGCGCTCCGTCGCGCTTCATGGCCTCACTGGCCATGTGCCTGATGTGCCAAAGACGATCCGCCTGCTGAACATCTGCCGCGATCGTCCCGTCCGTGACGAGGCCCGCTTCCATCGCGTCTTCGAGCAGGCCATCAACCATCGTCCGTAGGCTGCCTTCTGCCCCGGAGGTAAACTCGGTGAGGACGTAATAAGGGGCCTCACTACCGAGGGGCCACTGCATGTCCGAGAACTGATCGAGCACAAGATCGAACATCGGCCCACCCATCAGCTCAAAGGACCCAAGCTGCCCCCCAGACCGCTCCTGCGCGCGGGAGAGGAGGGAGACCGCTGCCTCCGCTGAAGGCACAGCGAGCAGGGCGGTCACATGCTCTTTGGGCTGAGGATAAAGCTTCAACACCGCGGCCGTGATGATGCCCAAGGTGCCTTCGCCCCCGATGAAAAGGTGCTTGAGATCGTACCCGGTGTTGTTTTTTCGAAGCGAATTCAGCCCGTTCCAAATGCGTCCGTCTGGCAAGACGGCTTCAAGGCCTAAAACGAGATCACGTGCATTGCCGTATCGCAGAACGTGGATACCGCCAGCGTTGGTGCTGAGCACACCGCCGATGTTCGCGGTTCCCTCCGCGCCGATTGACAACGGGAAGAGGCGATCGACTTCGTCAGCATTCTGTTGAGCCTCCTGCAGGGTGATCCCCGCCTCAAGGCACATCGTGAAGCCTTCAGGTGAGACGTTCCGCACACCGCGCATGCGCTTGGTGGTGATGATCACCTCGCCCTTCGCCGCAGCGCCACCGACAAGGCCGGTGTTGCCGCCTTGGGGAACAATGGCGATGTCGCGGGCATAAGCTTCGCGCATGATCGCGGACAATTCGCCCGTGCTGCCCGGCGCGAGGATCAGGGGTGTCTCGCCAGGCCAGCGACCGCGCCACTCCTCAAGATGCGGGGCATACGCATCATCGGGCACGATAGAGGCGGGCGACGCCACCTCGCGCAGAGCTGCGACCTGATCGTTCATCGCTTAGCCAAAGACGCGGCGGAGGATCTCGCTGGTCCGCCGCACCGGGTTCTCGCGGATCGCCTCTTCTTCCTTGCCGATGTAGGTGAAGAGGCCGCCAAGCCCGCCTTCGACCCCGAAGCGGATCAGGTCGGCCTTGGTGTCCGAAGCCAGCTCTGGCGCAAAGGGCACATTGTTCAGGCGCGCGGCGAGGTTGTCGTACGTCTGGATTGCGCCAGCTTGCTGCAGCGACCGCTCCATCACCGGGGTGAAGAGGCTGGTCAGCGCGGGCGTGGTCTGGCGCTGGAAATAGTCCGTGGCTGAACGCGGGCCGCCGTTGACGATGCCGAGCGCATCGGAAATCGACAGGCTCTTCACTGCATCACCGAAGATCGACCGTGCTTGGGGCGCAGCCGCTTCAGCGCCGCGATTGAGCTGAAGCTTCATCTCGTCCAGCGGACCTGACAGGCCGATCCGGCCAAGCTGTGAGCGGATGTCTTCCAGCTGACTCGGCAGGCCGATCTGGATCAGCGGGTCGTCGAAGTAGCCGCCCTGGCGCCCGACTTGCGCGATCGCCGTCGTGATGCCTTGGTCGAGGGCCGCGCGGATGCCGCTGGCTGCTTCGGCAGACGAAAGTCCTGCTGCGCCGTCCGCTCCGCCGATGACTTGGCCGAGGACGCTGTTGATATCATCGGTGCTGCAACCTGCGAGCAAACCTGCCGGAAGGAGGCCGAGAATGCCGCGGCGGCTGAAGGTGGGGCTGGACATGGCTGCACTCCGATCACGTAACCGTGCGCTTTTCTCGTCCTTTGGCGGCGGAGTCGAGCGCCTTCACTGCGTTGACGGCGAGCGCATCTGTTTGCAAGCTCATCCGATGGGTGGGCGATTGTGGGTCTTCGGCTTCGTTTTCATGGCGCTAAGCGTTGGCTTCGCGTCTGCTGAGGGGGTGTGCGGACCCGCGCCTGAGGCGCTCGGCCAGTTTGACGATCGCGATTTTCGCAGGATGCCGGATGGCGAACGCGCTTGGCTTGATGATCTCTGCATCAGCGAAGGCACGGTCCGTTCGCGCGGCGCTGACATCGGCATCACCGAGGTGCGCCATCAGGCGAAGACGAACGATCTCGTCTTCGCGGTCCTGCATGATGACGAGAACGAAGCGTTCCGTGCGATGGTCTGGGCGGTGCATGTCTTTGGTGGTCGCGGCATTGCCGTGGAGTTTGATGAACGGCGTTATCTCAAAGTCGCGTGCCCGCCGCGCCATGCGGAGTGCGATCCGAATCGCATTTTCGGGCGTCGCGGATTTTCGGCGTACACAGAATATTTCCGCGCAGCGTTTGAGTCTGTGCCGCTGGTGATTGCGATGCACACGAACCGTCCAGCGGGGATTTTCGATGTGGATACCGTGAAATCGACGGACATCTGCAGCGCGAATGATCAGCGTGATGACTTCATTCTCGCAGGTGAGATGAACCCCGGCGCGACGATGACCTGCGAGCGGGAGGATATCGCGGGCCTTGTAGCGATGGGCCACAACGTGGCGTATTTGATCATGGATCCTGTCGAAGATCCGTACAGGGAGTGTCGTGAGGGTTGCGATCTTCAGGCCTATGCCATGCGGAACCTTGGCAAAACCTATTTCAACCTTGAGGCTGTCCGCGGGGGCGGGGTGGATACGCATAAGAGCCAGCTTTGCGCAGTTTTGGACCCGGGCGGAGAGAACTATCAGTGCACGCCTTATATAGGCGAGACGGAAAAGAACTTCACGCCTATCCTTGAGGACGAGGCGCGGCCGCTCTTCGGAGGCGGTCGTTGATCGCGACGCCGAGGCCGGTCTCAGGGATCGGTGCCACGGCGATGGGCTTGCCCAACTGATCCAGCTGACGAAGGAACCCGAAAAGGTTCGCTGCTGCTTCTTCGATCCGTCCGTCCGCTGAAAGATTGAGCGTTGCGCCCGGCGTGTCCCCGAAGCCGAGGAGGACTTCGCCCGGCTTCGCCGCCGTCGCGTTGAGGCGCAGGGTCGCCTCGGGCGCATAGTGGCTGGTCATCATGCCCGGCGCTTCGATACCGTCGCCGGGTTTGCCGAGGGGGTGACCTAGGACGGCTTCAATTTTCTCCGCGGCAATGGCGCCCGGACGGAGGAGGGTGGGCTGGCTTTTGGCCAAGCTGATGATCGTGCTCTCGATGCCCGCTTCGCAGGGACCGCCGTCGAGCACGGGGACGCTGCCGCCAAACTCCTCGACGACATGCTCCGCCGTTGTCGGGCTCAACCGGCCTGAGCGGTTGGCGGACGGTGCCACCAGGGGAGCGCCGACCGCCTCAATCACCGCGCCCATGAGGGGGTGGGCCGGTACTCTCACCGCCAGAGTGACAAGCCCGGCGCCCGCAAGCTCTGACACAGGTGCGTCCGGCTGCTTCTCCAAAACGATGGTCAGCGGTCCTGGCCAGAAGCGCGAGGCGAGGCTTGCCGCACAGTGGTCGAGCTTCACCACCTCAGCGGCTTGTTCGAGGTTCGCGCAATGCACGATCAGTGGGTTGAAGCTCGGTCGCCCCTTCGCAGCGTAGACCTGCGCCACGGCCTGACCGTTCTCTGCCACGGCAGCCAGCCCGTAGACCGTTTCCGTTGGCAGCGCGCAAACGGATCCCGATGCCAGCGTGTCCGCGGCTGCCGCGACGTCAGAAAGAAAGGCGTGTTCTGGCATCGTGTCTCCAGGCTGCGGCTCGAAACTGGTCTTTGCAAATAAAGTGTTATGTGATAACGTTTGATTCACGTTACCTTGGGGACATCTATGAAAATTGCTTCTTTTGCCGCCGCGGTGGTTGCTGCCACTGGTCTAGCCCATGCTACGTCCATCGTCGCTCCCGTCGCTATCAGTAGTCCGGAGGGGAGCAATCCCGGGTTTCCTATCGCCGACATCATCAACCAGGTAGGCCTCGACGCAGCCTACACCCCTGGTGTCACCGACTTCGATTCCTACACGGCATCCACGCTCCACGATGATTTTGACGGCACCGGCTTCACAAACACGGAAAGCAACGGTCCGCAAGTGTTCACGTTCAGCCTCGCGAGCCTGACGACTGTCGACGCGATCGCGATTTGGAACACCGGTAGTGTGGGGGCAGTGACTTCATTTTCTTTGGAGATCGACGACGACACTGACCGAAGTAATGGTGTTCTCGGAACTGTGCTGGCGCAGCAAGCTTTAGCGACCAACTCAGGTTCGCAAAGTGCACAGGTTTTCGCGTTTAGCGAAGTCACCTCGATGGTCTTCCACGTGGTCGGTCTCTCGTCATTGGCCCCGCCAGACTTTTACGGCCTGGGCGAAGTCGCCTTCCGTTCCGCATCGGCGCCCGTACCGGTTCCTGGGGCATTGCCTCTGTTCATTGCCGGCATTGGTGCTTTGGCTGCTAAGCGCCGCGCGCGGAAGTAGTCCAACTCCGTTCCGGAGGCCTGATCAACTGACCTCGCTCGCCTCGTGCGGGCGAGGTTTTTTGTTGTGAGACCGCGGCTTCTATTCGTCACTTTGCGTCTCGCGCCCAGTTGGCCCATGAGGGACGAAACGACAAACACGTAAGTACAGGGAGCCCCTCGCGTTATGACTTACCAAGCCCCCGTTCGGGACATGCAGTTCCTTCTGAACACCGCCGCCAATTTCGATGCCGTCCGCGCCACCGGCGCTTTCGACGATCTGTCCGATGATTTCGTCGAAGCGATCCTGAACGAGGCGGGCAAGTTCTCGAACGATGTGCTCGCGCCGCTCAACTGGACCTCAGACCAGCAAGGCGCGCGGCTGGAGAACGGCAAGGTGTTTACGACGCCTGGCTTCAAAGAGGCGTACGGCCAGTATGTCGAGGCAGGCTGGAACTCCGTCGCGTTCCCGGAAGAGTGGGGCGGGCAGAACCTGCCGAACGCCATAGCGATTGCTGTCTGCGACGCCATGCAAGGCGGCTGCATCAGCTTCTCGATGGGCACGATGCTGACCACCGCAGCGGTGAAGGCGCTGCTTAATCATGGTACGGACGACCAGAAGCGGCTCTACCTTGAGAAGCTGGTGACGGCGGAATGGTCAGGCACCATGAACCTGTCAGAGCCGCAGTCGGGGTCTGACCTTAGCGGTATACGGACGAAAGCTGAGCCTGTCGGTGATGGAACCTACCGGATCAAAGGCAACAAGGTCTGGATCTCCTACGGCGACCACGACATGGCGGACAACATCGTCCACCTGGTCCTCGCGCGCTTGCCCGATGCGCCCGAGGGGACTCGCGGTATCTCGATGTTCCTTGTGCCGAAGTTCCGTGTGGATGACGAAGGCAACATTGGCCAGCAGAATGACGTCAAAATCGTCGGCATCGAAGAGAAGCTGGGCCAGCATGGCTCGCCAACTTGCGTGATGTCCTTTGGCGACAACGACGAATGCCTCGGCACCCTGGTGGGCACGGAGAACGAGGGCCTGAAGAACATGTTCGTCATGATGAACGCTGCCCGCATCGACGTGGGCATGCAGGCCGCGGGCGTGGCGGAAGCCTCCTTCCAAAAGGCGCTCGCCTATGCGCAAGACCGAACCCAAGGCCGCCCGTTTGGCGTAAAGTCCGGCCCGACCATTCCGATTTGGCAGCATGCTGACGTTCGTCGCCAGCTCTACACGATGAAGGCCCTGACCGACGCCAGCCGTGCGATCTGCTACGCCAACATGGTCTGTTACGACGTGGCAAGACGGTCCACAGACGAGGCCGAAGCGCGCACTGCGAAAGAGCGGGAAGAGCTGCTGACGCCGATCTCCAAAGCCTTCGCCAGCGACCGGGCGATGGAGACCACCAACATCGGGATCCAGATCCACGGCGGCATGGGCTTCGTCGAAGAGACGGGTGCGGCGCAATTCTTCCGTGATGTGCGCATCTGCACGATCTATGAAGGCACCAACGGCATCCAGGCCATGGACCTCGTGGGCCGGAAGCTCGGCATGGGCGCGGGCAAGCTCGCCTACGACTTCATCGCTGAGGTGGAAGAGAACGCAGCGGTCCTCAAAGCTTCGTCGAACGCCGACCTGCAGCGGGCCGGCGAACGTCTCGCCCTCGAAGCCGCATCCCTTCGTCAGAACACGGAGTGGATGGTCGCTGCCATGGGTGAGGACCCCGAGAAAGGCCTCGCAGGAGCGACGCCGTTCCTGGAACAGTTCGGCTACGTCACGGGCGGCCACTACCTCCTGCGCTCTGCCCTTGTCGCGGAAGAGATGAAAGCGAACGCAGGCAGCGAAGCGGCCTACCTCGACAGCCGCATCCAGATCGCCAGCTTCTACGCCGACAATCTGCTCCCCCGCGCCAGCGGCTTCGCCCCGGCGGTGACAGCGGGTGCGGAGACGGTGGCTCCCCTCGATCCCGAGCTGCTGTCCGCGTAAAGATCAATCTACAAGGCGCCGGAGGGGTGCGCGCTGTCGCCCCTCCGCGTCAAAATTCTCAGGCGCGAGCCAAGCCTCTAGGGCTGCCTTTCGGCTCGGCCACTCCTTGTCGGCGATCGAATACCAGGCGGTATCGCGGTTGGCGCCCTTAAGCCACATGTCCTGGCGGAACGTCCCTTCGTAGACGAAACCCAGGCGCTTGGCCGCTGCGTTGGACGGCCTATTCCCCGCGTGGCATTTCCATTCGCAGCGCCTGTAGCCCAGATCATCGAACAGGTGCCGCATCATCAAGAACATCGCCTCGGTTCCGGCGACGCTGCGCTGCATCAGGTGGCTGTAGGCGATCGAGCCCAGCTCAGCGCTGCCATGTTCCGGTCGGATGCGCAGGAACGCGCCCATGCCCATCGCGGCGCCGGACGGCGATGTGATCACCATCATGGCTTGGCCGGGCGCATTGTTGATCTTGTGAATCGTCTCGCGGAGGTCGGCGGGCGATCCGGGAGGTTGGATCGGCATATAGGTCCAAAGATCGTGCGGTTCGGCGGCCATCAGCACGACGAGTGATGTCCCTGGCTCTGGCCACGCCACGGGGAGCAGGGAACAGGTGCGTCCTTCAAGGGGAGTCTCGCCGGGCAACGGGCTCAGTGTAGCTGACCAAGTCATGCAAGACATTCCCGTAACCGAATGATCATTGGCGCTTGGCTTTACCGGGGGGCCGGTTCTTGTCAAACGCGATCCCGATGCTGAGGTTCCTTCGCCTATGAGTGAGACGACGTCGCCCCGACCTTTTGGGCTGTTCGAGCGGATGCTGGCTTTCCGCTATCTGCGCGCAACGCGGCGCGGGGCGGGGGTGAGCCTGATCTCCATCATCTCCTTCGCGGCGATCACGCTGGCCGTGGCGGCGCTGATCATCGTAATGTCGGTGATGCAGGGCTTCCGCATCACGCTGCTTGATCAGCTGCTCGGCGTGAACGGGCATGTGTTTCTTCAACCCGCCTACGCGACCTCGTTCCAGGATGACGGTCTTGTGGATCGGCTCGAGAACGTGGACGGGGTCAACTTTGCCGTCCCTGTACTGAAGGTTCAGGCCTACGCCGTGAACGGCTCCGTCGGGCAGACCGGTGTCTACGTTCAAGGGGTGCGGCCGGAAGACCTTGCGAAGATCGAGGATGTGTCGCGCCCGGATAAAGTCCTGAGAGGGACGCTTGAGGCCTTTGGACAGGGTGAGTTTGGCGGTGATGGTATTGCCGTCGCGTCCGGTGTGGCGACCACCATTGGCGTTAGCGTCGGGGACTACGTGACCCTCGTGACAGGCAGCGGCAAAGAAACGCCGTTTGGCCGACTGCCTACGACGCAAAAGTCTTTCCGTGTGGACGCCGTCTTTTCGATCGGAAACTTCGAGTACGACAACATCTACATCTACATGCCGCTTGAGCAGGCGCAGCTCTTTGCGGGGAAGCGCGGACGGATCACCGAAATCGAAATGCGGGTTGAGCGCGCGCAAGAGGTCGAGCTCTATCTGCCTGACATCGCGCTTGCTGCCCAAGGTGAGTACACAACGCTCACCTGGAAAAATCGGTTTGAGTCGTTCTTCATCGCGTTGGAAGTTGAACGTGCGCTCATGCGGATCATCCTGTTCGTGATCATCGCTATTGCGACACTGAACATCATTTCCAGCCTCGTGATGCTCGTGAAGGATAAGAACGCGGACATTGCCGTCCTGCGCACCATGGGTGCCTCGAGTGGTGCGGTGCTCCGTATCTTCTTGATGGTCGGTGCACTGATCGGTGTGACTGGCGCCTTGTTCGGCGTTGTCCTTGGGTCTCTCGTGGCCATGAACATCGCACCGATTGAGAAGTTCGTATCGGAAAACCTGAACATCGCGCTCTTCCCGCCGCAGGTTTACTATCTCGACCAAGTGCCCTCAGTGTTCGAGCCTGGTGAGGTTCTCGCTGTGCTTGTCTTCGCCATGTCGATGGCGCTCCTCTCAGCGGCGTATCCGTCGTGGCGGGCGTCGCGGCTCGATCCTGTGGAGGCGCTTCGGTATGAGTGATGCAGCCTCTGCTTTGAAGCTCGATGCGGTGACCAGGCGCTATGGCGACCTGCTCGTCTTCGACAATCTCAACCTGCACCTCGCGCCTGGTGAGGCGACGGCGCTCCTCGGCCCATCGGGTTCGGGGAAATCCTCTCTCCTGCACATTGCAGGCCTGCTTGAGAAACCCACTGAGGGCGAGGTCATCGTCGATGATCAGTCTACGTCGCGCCTCAGTGATCGCGCGCGCACGGCGCTGCGGCGGGAGCGGATTGGCTTCGTCTATCAGTTCCACCATCTGCTCCCCGAGTTCACCGCCCTGCGAAACGCGATGATCCCTATGCTGATCGCCGGCCACGGTTTCGACGCAGCGAAGGCGCGCGCCGTGCCGCTGCTGGAGCGGCTGGGCCTTGGCGAGCGGCTGGAGCATCAACCGGCCCAGCTCTCCGGTGGTGAGAAGCAACGCGTCGCCATTGCCAGGGCGCTGATGAACAAACCGCGGCTCATCCTCGCCGATGAACCGACGGGTAACCTTGACCAAGAGACATCGTCCCGCGTGTTCGAGCTGTTCCGCGGCGTGGTGGAGGAAGAGGGCACGGCGCTCCTCGTCGCCACCCACGATGAAGGCCTTGCAGGCCGCCTCCCGCGCCAATTGCGCATCAAAGACAAGCAGCTGGTGGGCTAACTTCACACGCGATGCGTGCTCTTCCCCCCGAAAATATTCGTGCTAGCGTTGAATCTTAATGCCGCTCGGCTTGGGTGTTGGGAGAGGGGTTTGCCTGTGAAGAATGCGCTGTTGGTCCTGTTTGTGGCTCTCGTTCTGGCCGGGTGCTCGACCCTTTCCGAGGAAGAGTGCCAGCTGGCCGATTGGGGTGCCCGCGGCCGCGCGGACGGCAGCTTGGGCTCCACCGTGGGCGCATTTGAGCGTTACACGTCCTCCTGCAATCGCTTCGGCATCGCCCCCGATTTCGCCGCCTGGGAAGAGGGGCGCCAGGTCGGCCTCAAGAGTTTCTGCACGCCCCAAGGGGTCTATTCTGCAGGCTTGAGGGGTGTTGGCAGCGTCGGCGAGTGCGGCATCGCCCCAGACCTCAGCCGTATCCACGGTGCTTCACGCCGCGTCTGGCAAGTTGAGCGCGAGATCAGGTCTGCCGAGCGTGCGCTTGATTCCCTGCTCAGTTCCTATCGTTGGGATCAGCAGAACATCCGCAACATGCGACGCAAGCTTCGGCGTGACGACCTAGGCAAAAAAGAACGTCGGCGTGCGGAGAATTCTCTGCGCAACTCGCTCCGCGATCTCGATGCCTTCCCCTTCCGCCAGCGCGAGCAACTCCGCCGCATCCGTTGGGCTGAACGCGACCGGACAGAAGCCATCATCGCTCTCTCTCGAATCGAAGACGAGTTCGGCCTTGGTGGCGGCGGATACTCGCGGAACCGCACATTCTCGAGGTTCGACCCGCTTCTGCCCTGACCCCGACACCGGTGTCTGCATAAACCGCTTGAAAAACCACGCTTGTTCGCAACAATCCCACACTCTGGGAGGCGGAAATGCGTGGGAACATCCTCATCGCCGTGGGCGCATGTGTGCTTTTGTCAGCATGCGAAACATTTAGCTCTGCAGACTGCGTTGACGCAGATTGGCGGCTGATCGGTGCCGCCGATGGTGTCCTGGGGAGCACGTCCAGTGAAATCGAAAGGTATCAGCGCATTTGTAGTTCTGTCGGAGTGACTCCGGACCAAGAGCTTTATGAGTGCGGGCGCCGCCAAGGTCTGGTGACGTACTGCACGCCGCTTGGTGTTTATAATGGGGCGTCACGTCGAAGAAGTTCAGTTTCCCAATGTCGGAGTGATCGGCTCTGGCGAATTGAGAGAACAACGATTGATTATCGATCGGCATCAAGCCGCTTAGATAACGCGCGCAGCCGTTTGAGTGATCTCGATCGAAGGCGCGGGGAACGTTTGATCGCTGAAGGTCGGAAGCGGCTGGACAACCTAGCCCGACGGCAGTCGGGAACCGATCCGCTTGGTGAGAAAGAACTCAAAAAGCGACGTCGCAGGGCCGAGAGCGACATTCGCGAGGGCGAGGCGATCCTGAACAGAGCGACACCCTACGCCATCCGCGCCGCGAGAGATGAAGTGTATGCTGCGGAACGCGAATATCGGCGTGCGGAGGATGTTTGGTCGGACGTGATGTTCCGCAATGGTCTGACCCGCGAGGCCCGTCGACGTGACTGGCCACCAAGCCTTGCGTCCTTGGGCCTGACTGACGAGGAAAGCGTCCGGGCTTGCCGTGTTCCGAGTGCGGAAGATGTGTTCGACAGCTTGCTACCCGATGCACAATCAGAACTGTCACCTGCTGACCCTGAAGTTGGGTCGGCCGATCAGGAGAGTTCAGCTGCCGACTGAGCGTCTTCGTAAGCGGCGGTGTGTTCGAGCCAGCGTTCCTCTGCGGTTTCGAGCGCCTTCGTTGCCGTGACTCGGGCTTTGTTGAGGTCGGCAGCTTTCGCAGGATCGGCCTCGTAGATGGTTGGGTCGGCTAGGCGTTCTTCAAGCTTAGCAATTTCGTCAGTGTACTTTTCAATCTCGCGCTCTGCATCGGTGACGAGTTTCTTGAGCGGCTGGAGCGCCTTCCGCTTTTCCGCGGCCTCACGTCGGCGATCGGCGCTGGTGGCGGCGGGGGCCTTCTCGCGGCGGCCGGCTGTCCGTTCGAGGGCGAGGATGCGCTGGCGGTAGTCGTCGAGGCTGTCGTCCAGCCGGTTGACCGCGCCGTCCTTCACTTCCCACAGGCGATCAGCCACGGCTTCGGCCAAGTGCGCGTCGTGGGTGATCAAAAGCACCGCACCCTGATAATCGTTCAGCGCTTCGATGAGGGCATCACGGCTGTCGATATCCAGGTGGTTTGTCGGTTCGTCGAGGATCATCATGTGGGGGTTGTCGAAAGTGATCAGTCCAAAGAGGAGCCTGGCTTTTTCTCCCCCTGAGAGCTTTTCGACCTTGGTGTCAGCCTTCTGCGGACCAAAGCCAAGCTGCGCTGTCTTCGAGCGGACCTCAGCCTCGGTCCCGTCAGGCATCAGTCTACGGACGTGATCGTAGGGGCTCTCTTTCGGCTTCAGTTCATCGAGCTGATGTTGGGCGAAGTAGGCCACTTTCAGCTTCTTATGCTTGTAGAGGTTGCCGTCCATCACCTGGAGGCGGCCAGACACGGCCTTCACCAGCGTGGACTTGCCTTGCCCGTTTGCGCCAAGGATGGCGATGCGGTCGTCGCTATCGATCCGTAGGGTGATCTTTTTGAGGACCGGCTTGTTCTCTTCATAGCCGATATCCGCACCCTCCAGCCGCACGATGGGCGGGGCCATCGGCGGTTTGGGGGAGGGGAAGTGAAACGGCGTCGTTCGCTCAGCCACGGGCAAGTCGACGGCGGAGAGTTTTTCGATCGCCTTCAGCCGGCTCTGCGCCTGTTTCGCTTTGGAGGCTTTCGCGCGGAAGCGATCGACAAAAGCCTGCATATGCGCACGTTGCGCTTCGATCTTTTCAGCCTGCATGGAGGCGAGCCGCGCTTTCTCAGCGCGCTTGCGGGCGTAGGTGTCGTAGTTTCCGGTGTGTACGGACAGCTTATTGTTCTCGAGCGCAAGAATGTGGCTCACGGACCGGTTGAGGAGGCCGCGGTCGTGGCTGATGATGATCGCCGTGTACGGATATTTCGCAAGATAGCTCTCCAGCCACGTGGCGCCTTCCAGGTCGAGATAGTTGGTCGGCTCGTCGAGGAGCAGAAGGTCTGGCTTGGCGAAGAGCACGCCCGCCAG
The DNA here is from genome assembly GCA_039198765.1 of Pseudomonadota bacterium. Taxonomy (GTDB): domain Bacteria; phylum Pseudomonadota; class Alphaproteobacteria; order Caulobacterales; family Parvularculaceae; genus Parvularcula. The sequence goes on along the minus strand of JBCCTF010000039.1, from coordinate 11,641 downwards.
CGCAACGCGCATGCGCCAGCCGCCTGAAAACTCCGCACACGCTCTTTTCTGCTGTTCGGTGGAGAAGCCCAGGCCTGAAAGCACGCTCGCGGCGCGCGCCTCGGCGGAGTGGGCGTCGATATCGGCGAGCCTCGTCTGGATCTCGGCGATGGTGTGGGGATCAGTCTCGATTTCCGCGCGGGCGAGCAGGCTGCGGCGCTCTTCGTCGGCGGCGAGGACGGTGTCGAGCAGGCTGTCCTGCGTCGCAGGCGCCTCCTGCGCGACCCCTCCGATGCGGGCGCCGGGTCGGGTCGAGACGCTGCCGTCATCAGGGCTGATCTCATCGCGGATGAGGCGGAACAAGGTCGACTTGCCCGTCCCGTTGCGCCCGGTGAACCCCACCGTCCAGCCATCGGCGACCATCGCCGTGGCCTGCTCGAGCAACACGCGCCCTTCGATGCGGTAGGTGAGATCGTTGATATGCAGCATAGGCGCGGCCCCTAGCCGGGATGGCGGCGAGGGGGAAGCGCGTTGCGTGAAGGGGCGCCGCGCCCTAGCGTCTTTCGGGGGCGGAGGCGTTGATGGTTGTGTTGCGACGTATTGGATGGGGCGTGCTTGGCCTGGCCGCCGTTGTTTATGTGATGAACGCATCGTGGCGCGCGCCGTCGCCGACGGGGGAGCTGACGATCATCGCCCACCGCGGGGTGGCGCAGGATTATCACCGCGAGGGGCTGACCAATGAGACGTGTACGGCCGAGCGGATTGACCCGCCGACCCATCCTTTCCTTGAGAACACGATCCCGTCTATCGCTGAGGCCTTCCGGCTCGGCGCGGATGTGGTGGAGATTGATATCCATCCGACGACGGATGGTGAGTTTGCGGTCTTTCATGACTGGACGATTGATTGCCGCACGGAGGGCACCGGGCGAACGCGAGACCAGTCGATGGAGCTCCTGCGGACGCTGGACATTGGCTATGGCTACACGGCGGATGGTGGTGAGACCTATCCGTTTCGCGGCAAGGCTATCGGAATGATGCCGACACTCGGCGAAGTGCTTGAGGTGTTTCCGGGGAGAGCCTTTCTCATTAACGACAAAGCGAACCGAAGCGGGGATGCTGTACTACTGAGCGCATATCTCGATGCTCGTCCGTATGCTGAGCCGAAGCGTCTGAGCATTGTCACAGGACCGCGCTTCGCTTCAGCTTGGCGTGATCTGCGTACGGATGTTCCTGTAGGCACACGCGCTGAGGCGAAGGCTTGCGCGAAGGGTTACCTCGCGTGGGGGTGGGTGGGGCATGTGCCAGAGAGCTGCGCTTATGGCATCGGCGTGCCGCTGGACCTGCGCCGCGTCTATTGGGGATGGCCGAACCGCCTGCAGGCGCGCTTTGCCGATACGCCTGGCGGAGTGATGGTCACGGGGCCGCTCAAGAACATGGGTTCTGGCGTGACGGGCGTGGATAGCGCCGAGATGCTTGATCAGTTGCCTGACGATTTCTCCGGCGCGATCGTCACGGACAAAATCGAGGTTGTGGGTCCGGCGCTTGGCCGAGAGGAGCCACGCGATGGCGATTAGCCAAGGCCGGACAGGGCTCGTCCTTTCTGGCGGTGGTGCTCGCGGCGCCTATCAAGTGGGTGTGTTGAAAGCGCTTGCGGAACTGGCGCCGGGGCCGGTGCCCTTCGGCGTCATCACCGGAGTCTCCGTCGGCGCTATCAATGCGGCCGTGATTGCGGAGGGTGCTGACGATTTTGCTGGCGCTGCTGCCAAACTCGAGCAGCTTTGGCGCTCGCTCTCGAGTTCCGATATTTTCTGTACCGACGTTTCAGCGATGTTTCAGCAGATGGCTGGTTGGGTCGGCGCCGCCACCTTGGGGTGGGCAGGGGTTGAGCCGCCGCTGTCGTTCCTGAACGCAGCGCCGCTGGAAGCGCTTTTGACCAGAGAGATCGACTTTGGGCGTATCGATGCCATGTTGCGCAATGGGCCGCTCTGCGCCTTTGCCGTGACCGCGTCGTCATACACCTCTGGTCATTCGACGACGTTCTTCGCTGGGGTTGGACCACAAGGGGCGTGGCAGCGTTCGCGCCGGTTGGGTCAGGAGACATCCATCCGTGTGGAGCATATTCTCGCCTCGTCTGCGCTTCCTGGCGTGTTTCAGGCACGGCGCATCGATGACGAGTGGTACGGCGATGGTGCTCTCCGCCAGCTTGCTCCTCTCAGCCCGGCGGTGCACCTCGGCTGTGATCGTATGCTGATGATCGCAGCAAGAGACGGAACACCTGATTACGAGCCGCTGTTGATTGAGAACGAGGAATATCCGTCCCTCGGTATCATCTCCGGCCAGCTCCTCGATATCGTTTTCAATGACAACTTGGATGCGGATCTCGAGCGCCTTCATCGCATCAACGAGACCCTCGGCAAAATGCTACCGGAGCGGCGAGCTGAGACTGGCCTTCACGAAGTGCGCACACTGATGATCAGGCCGAGCGAGGACATTCGGTTCATCGCAGGCGCGCACGTGGATGAGGCCCCGTGGACGGTGAAAACCCTCCTCGGGCTGCTGGGCGCGCAGAAGCCGCCGTGGGTGCTGCCTAGCTACCTCACGTTTGAGAACGGCTACATCAGCGCCCTGATCGACCTAGGCTACCGGGACACCATTGCTCAGAACGAAGCACTGCGGGGGCTCCTGGCTCCCTAAAGCATGGTGCAGCGCACCCATGAACGGGCGGTAAGGCGTCACATTTTGCTTGACTACGGCTGTAGTCGATAGCTATGCCTACAAACGTAGTCGATAGGAGCGCCTGCCCGATGAAGATCACGGATGCCGAACTTTCGGTGATGGAGGTCTTGTGGACGGCGCCTGGCCTCGGCGCGGCAGACGTTGCCAAGCGGGTCACGGGCCATGATTGGTCCGACAAAACCGTGAAAACGCTGCTCGCCCGGCTGGTGGAGAAGGGCGCCCTGCGCACCGAACCTGACGGCCGCCGCTATGTCTATCACCCCCTGGTGGCTCGGGCTGAGCACCGCAAAAGCGCGGTCTCCCGCTTTGCTGACAATCTTTTTGGGGGCCGTGCCGCCCCGCTGGTTGCGCACCTCGCTGAGGCTCGCGACCTGACTGAAGACGATATCGACGAGCTCGAAGAGCTGGTGCGGAGGCTGAAAGATGACCGCTAGCGAGATCCTGATCCACGGTTTGGAGACGACCTTTTGGGTGAGCCTGCTCACGCTGATGGTCTTCATGCTGCGCCGCCCAGTGACCCAGCGCTTTGGCTCCCGCGCTGCGATGCTGCTGTGGCTGGCGCCTGCTCTTCGGCTTGTCGTGCCGACGTTCCAGCGAGAAATCCGCGTGGTCGCTCCACCATTGGATACCGCACCCGTTCCTATTGAGACGACCAGCCCTACGGCATCTCCCATGCCGCTGGCGGTGGAGCCCACGTACGTACCCACCGCTGAGGTCGTCTTGCCCAAGGAGGCGGCTTTGGATGTCAGTCCACTACCCCTGGCCGCATCCGACGCCGTCTCCGAACCCGTTCTGTCGGCGGCGCTGCCGTCGCCGGAGATGATGGCAGCGTTTGTTCTCTGCCTCTGGTTCCTGGGCTTTATGGTGACCTTCGCGCTGTGCATGTTCCGTGCACGGCGTTGGAAGGCGACGCTTTTGGCTGAGTCTATGCCTGCGCCAGAGCCCGTTGCGACGATGGCCGCCAACGCCGCTGATCGTGCGGGTACGGACAAACCGTTCACGCTCATCATGTCCGGTGCTGCGGAGACTCCGCAGATCATGGGTCTTCGTCAGCCTCTGCTTGCTCTGCCTACGGACTTTGAAGAGCGGTATCGCCCTGACGAGCAGGAGATGGTGCTGCTTCACGAGCTGACGCACCTGAAGAGGGGCGATCTGGCAACACTTCTTGCCTCCGAAGTTGGCTTTGCTCTCCAGTGGTTCAACCCGCTGACCAAGCAGGCTCGCCTGGCCCTGCGCGCTGACCAGGAAGCGGCTTGTGATGAGGCTGTCCGCGCCCTGGGTATCAATACGAAAGACTATGCAGCCTTGCTTCTCAAGGCTGCCCGGATGGGCCGTTCGCTGCCCGCACTGACCCTTGACCATGGATTGAAAGAGAGGATTATCCGTATGCAGAATCCTTTGGGAACACCCCTGAAACGCACTGCCTTCGCGCTCCTCGCTGGCGCGTCGGCCATCGCCCTCGCGGGCTTCACCGCCTCGCGGACCGATGTCACCGTGTACGAACATCCTGAGCGTGAGCACGAGGAGGACATCCTCGACGGCTTGAGCCCCGAGCTGCGCGCCGCGATTGAAGCGGAACGCGCCGAGGAGAAGAAGGCGAAAGCAGCCAAGAAAGCTCTGTCCGCTGAGGAAGAGAAAGAGGCGCGGGTCGCCCGTGCCCTCGAAGAACTCCTCGCCGAAAACCGTGCTGAGAGCGACGAGCAGGAGTCCTATGCGAAAGCTAAGCGCATCGTCCGCCTCCGTGCTATCGCGAGCGATGAGGCCCGGGAAGCCGCCGAACAAAGCCGCCGTTCCGCCATGGAAGACCGTGAAGCGGCCCGAGCGATCGAGGCGGAGAGGCGCCGCGCGACCGCCGGTGCTCGGTTCACCGGGCTATCAGCGGAGGGCATGGACGAGGTTAAGCTGCGCCTGAAAGGTCTGACGAAGGAATCGACACCCGGTCTGCGCCGCCGCGAGGAGCACGTCATCGTTGGCCCTGATGGCGAAGAGAAGCGTATCGTCATCGAGAGCACTGAAGACAGCAACGTTGAGATCATCATCGACAAAGAAGGCGAGCGCCTGATCGTCGACGGCAATGTCACCGACCTCAAAAAGCTGAAAGGCAAAGACGGCGAGGGCGCGATGATCCGCTTTTTCAGTAAGGACGGCGAAGAGAGTGTCATCAAGCAGCACAACATCTTCGGTCCGGATGGCCAGCAGCAGCGGTTCATCATCCAAGGTGACGAAGACTCCGACGTTGAGGTCTTCTTCGACGGTAACGAGAAGAAGATCATCATCGATGGTGAGGAGATCAACCTCGGCTCGCTCCCTGGCCAGAACATCGGCAACCACTTCCGTGAGTTCTTCGGCTCGAACGAAGGCGAAGCTTCGGGTCAGCGCAACCGGTTTGCTTTCCGTACGGACGAAGGTGCAACGTTCGACTTTGATTTCGATAGGGAGTTCGAGTTTCCTGACGGAGCCAACATCGTCCGCCACATCACCAGTGCCATTGCTCCGCATGCGCCGCATAAGATCCGCATCCACCGCGATGAGTACGACGAAGGCATGATCCTCCTCAGCGACCCGTTCGCGAACCTGGAAATGCCGCAGGTTGAGCCGCCTGAGCCGCCGGAGTTCGAATTCGAAGCGCCGAAGGTGACCAAGAAGACCACCGAAGAGGGCACCTGGATCCTGATCCCTGAAGAGCCCGACATGTCCGGTTTCGAAGCGGCCATGGAAGTCTTCGAAGAGGCGATGGAAGAGTTCGGCGAGACCATGGAAGAGTGGGGTGAGGCCATGGGCGAAGTCGGCGAAGCGATCGGCGACCTGGCTGAGGAATGCGAAGACCACCGCGAAGACAGCGATAAGCCGGTCATCCTCCGCGAGAGCATCAGCGTTGGAGATGGTGAAGTGAGAGCGGTCTGCGCCTCAGGTGGCATGGAACGCTTCGCCAGCGCCGAGATGACCGAGTTCCTGAAAAAGAAGGGCCTTTCGAAAGACGAGTGGGCGCACTTCAAGGACAGCATCGACGATCGTTGATCGTCCAAACTTGACGGAATGTCGCAGGCGGCAGGCTCCCAGGGGCTTGCCGCTTGTCGTTTGAGGGGCCAAGCAACGCCGAACACAAAACAGGGACGCGCGAACGACGGGTCCCCTTGAGGAGGCTCCATGCAAGGTTTGATGCAAACCACACCACTGCTGATCACGGAAATCCTTCAGCACGCACTGCGCCGTTCGCCTGAACAGGAAATCGTCACCCGCCTCGTGGAAGGCGGCATGCACCGTTACACGTATCGTGAGAGCGGTGAGCGGATTGCGCAGCTGGCCCATGCCCTAACGGCGATGGGGATCGGCGTTGGTGACAGGGTTGGCGTCATCGGCTGGAACACCCACCGGCAGCTGGAACTCTACTACGCCCTCGCGGGCATCGGCGCGATCTGCCACACGGTGAACCCGCGCCTTGGGCCAGAGAACGCTGGCTACGTTATGGGTCACGCAGGCGATAAGGCGCTGTTCTACGATGCGACGTTTGCGCCGTTGGCCGCCGGCCTCGCGCCGCACCTTCCTTCCATCGAGCATTTTGTCGAGCTCTGCCCCGAAGGCAGCGTCAGCGACAATCCGCTGGCTGCGAAGAGCTATGAAGAGCTGATCGCTGGTCATCCAACCACGTACGATTGGCCTGCGCTGGATGAGAACACGGCCTGCGCCATGTGCTACACCTCCGGCACGACGGGTAAGCCGAAGGGCGTTCTTTATTCCCATCGCGCTCTGGTGCTGCAGTCCATGACCTCGTGCCTGCCCACCGCGCTTGGCTGTGAGCAAGATGATGTGGTGCTGCCGGTGGTACCGATGTTCCACGTCAACGCGTGGGGTGTTCCGTACTCGGCGTTTCTCCTCGGCTTCAAACTGGTTCTGCCTGGACCGGGCCTCGATGGTCCGAGCCTACATGAGATGTTCATTCAGGAAGGCGTGACCTACGCCCTCGGTGTGCCGACGGTGTGGCTGAACCTCCTCAACTATATCGAGGAGAACAATCTCGATTTCGGCAAGCTGAAATACACCCTCGTCGGTGGTGCCGCGCTCCCCGAGAAGATCATCAAGGGCTATGCCAAGTACGGCGTGCGCAGCCGCCAAGGCTGGGGCATGACCGAGATGTCGCCACTGGGAACCGTGAACATGGAGCCTGCAGGCTTCTACGATCGTCCGGAAGTGGAGCAGATGGAATTCCTCCTGCGCCAGGGCCAGCCGATGCCATTCGTCGGTATGCGAATTGTCGATGAAGCCGGCAACGAACAGCCCTGGGACGGCGAGAGTGAAGGCCACCTCCAGGTTCGTGGCCCGTGGATTATCGAGCGCTACTACGGCATGGACACCAGCGCGTGTGACGAACACGGATGGTTCGACACCGGCGACGTCGCCGTGATCCACCCCAACGCGCAGATGCAAATCACCGACCGCGCGAAGGACGTCATCAAGTCAGGCGGCGAGTGGATCAGCTCAATCGACATCGAGAACGCAGCCCTGAACCACCCCGAGGTGGCTCAAGCTGCAGCTTTGGCGATGCCGCATCCGAAGTGGGACGAGCGTCCGCTCCTCGTCGTGCAGCTGAAACCCGGCGTCGCAGGCGATCTCGAGGCCATCAAGACCTTCGTGAACGGACAGATGTCGAAAATTAGCGCTGTGGATGATGTCCAGGTCGTGGACGAAATCCCGCTCGGCGCGACGGGCAAGGTTCTGAAAACCAAGCTGCGTGAGCACTTTAAGGACTACGTCCTGCCGACCGTCTCGGCTGCATAAGCAGCAGCCGGCCAACGAGAAATCTAGGAGAGCCGCCTCAGTCTTGGGGCGGCTCTTCTTCTTCCTCGTCATCATCTTTGCTCCGTCTGCCGAACAAATTGCGAAGCTCGCTTCCCGCACGTTCACGCAGGGCGTCGCCTACGGACTGACCTTCTTCAACATCGATCCCCGAACGGCGCAGCGCGTCGGCGGCTTTGTCTTCGGCGGCAGAGCGGAGGAGGGGTGCGGTATCCACCTTGATCTTCGGCTCATTGAACGTGCCCGTCACAACGACCGGAGCCTTCAGTTCACGGAACGTCTCGGCCTCAGGTGCTTTCGCCGAAAGACGCACGGCGATGTTCATCGATTGCTCAGGCAGATTCGTTTTCCCGCTGAGAGTCGCCCGGAACGTGTCCGACGTCAGCAGCCCTGTGCCTAAGTCCACCACACCGTTTGCAATCGTGATGTCCATATCAGCCAGATCAAAATCGGTCTTCGCGCCTTCTGCCGCGGCCTCGGTCGTCAGTGTGGTGAAGGATGCGCCGAGGCTGGATGTTAGCCCGCTCCCATCCTGCAGCCCACTCACAAGGTTTAGTCCTGAATTCGCAATCGCGTTCATGTCGATGCCCAGGATCGCGCCCTCGGTCACGTCGGCATACGCCGTTCCCAACAGCCCAGAGACCCAGTCCTTCTGGCTCGCGCCCTTGGTCGTGATGTTGAAGCCAATCGTGCCTTGCCCGGTCACACGATCCGTACCCAGAAGAGCGGGCCCGGCTTGGGCAAAGTCCACGCGATCGAATGTGAACTCCGAAGCCAGCGTCGGCGTGTTGCTGCGGGCATCGAGTGCCACGTTCCCCGTCGCGTTGCCGCCGAGGGTCTTGGCCGATTGCAGAGACAGATTGATCCGTCCCGCATTCGCCGTTGCCTTCGCCGCGATGTCCGTCATGTCGTAGGTCGGCAGTTTCACGAGATCCGCTGTGACCATCAGGTCCGCATCGGCAGCGCGTAGACCTTCCACATCAATCGCATCGTCCGACCACGGAGGAAATGATGCCCCCTCCGCAGGCTCGGCCTCTGCCGCTTCAGGCATCAGCGGGCGCAGGTCGACCAGCGCAGCGGCCAGCTTGCCCGTCAGCTTCGGCCGCGGCCCTGACGTCGCGAGCACGAAATCGCCCGTTCCCTCCGCGATGTCCGTCTTGAACGTCGCCCCTCGGAACCCGGCTTGGTCACTCGTCAGCTCTGCCGTTCCATCGATGATCACCGGCCCCAAAGGAGCGGCGGCTTCAGCAGCTTCGGCCCCAATCAACGGCTCCAGCGCCGCGATGTTGATAAAGTCAATGTCCACCGGCCCTGACAGTTTGAGCGGCTCAACCACGGCATCCACCGCGCCTTTGATCCGGTTCCCCGCCAGCTCCACCGTCATATCGGCCGCCACGGCATTGCTAGACGTCACCAGCCACGGGTCTTGCACACGGATCTTCGCCGTCGTCGGCAGACCTTCCAACGCCATGGACGCATCAAGCACCAGCGGTTTGCCGAGCGGAGGGAGCGTCAGCGTCACATCGACATCGGTCGCCGCGTAGCTCTCCGTCCCGTCGCTATAGGTCAGCGAGCCATCGTTGATCACGATGTTGCCGACGACGAGCGCCTTGCCGCCCGCGACCGGAGCCGCGCCTTCATCGGTAGTGGCCGCTTCGCTCTCCTCGCCGAGCGTAAAGTTGTTCGACCCGTCGGCACGGGCCTCGAGGAAGATGCTCGGCTGATCGAGCACGAACGTATCAATCGCCACCTGACCCGAGAGGAGCGGGAAGAATTTCACCCCCAAACTCGCTTGGCCAACATTCACCAGATGCGGCGCGTCGAAACCCTCCGCATTCGCCACCGTCAGATCGCTACTCGTCAGCTTCGGCGGGAGAAGGCTCAGCCGGTCGATTTTGCCGATGCTAACATCACGGCCAAGAACCTTCGTCGCCTCAGCCTCCGCGCGGGTGACCATGCCCTCTGTTGAGATCAGCATCGGTGCCAGGACAGCGAAGGCGACGACCAGGACGACGACGCCCCCGACAATGCGAATGACCCACTTCATGTGCGATTCTCCCGAGCGGACTTGGCCGCCGCCATAAGCTCTTCTGCAATGGCTTCCGCGTCCTCGGGATCGAAGTCGAGGGGCATGTCGATACTCTGTCCGCGAATGTAGATTCGGACCATGCCCGCGTCGGTCGGTCCCACCTGCAGGTCCGCGGCTTCATCGGAGGGCGTGTTCAAACCCATGGCGACTCTCCTTAACGAAAAAATCCTCAGGCGGCCCTTGCCGATGAGAACAAAACGTGTACTTCCTTGTGCAGAGAAGGCAATTGGCTGCTCGGCGGAAAGGGCCCACCATGTCAAAGAATTTGAGAGTTGTGGACGGCGGTATGGACAAGTCAAAGGCCCTCGAGGCGGCGCTTTCGCAGATTGATAAGGCGTTCGGCAAGGGCTCCGTGATGAAGCTCGGTGCCAAGGAATCAGTGGTGCAAATCGAAGGGATTTCCACCGGTTCGCTGGGATTGGACATCGCTTTGGGCATCGGCGGCCTGCCGAAAGGGCGGATCGTCGAGGTCTATGGCCCTGAAAGTTCAGGCAAAACCACGCTCGCGCTACATGTTGTTGCCGAAGCACAGAAACAAGGCGGAACGGCGGCCTTCATCGATGCCGAGCACGCTCTCGACCCTGTCTACGCCAAGAAACTGGGCGTCGATCTGGACGAACTCCTGATTTCCCAGCCGGATACGGGTGAGCAGTCCCTGGAGATCGCCGACACGCTGGTGCGGTCCGGTGCAGTCGATGTTCTCGTGATCGATTCGGTTGCGGCCCTGACCCCCCGCGCTGAGCTTGAAGGCGACATGGGCGACAGCCTGCCGGGCCTCCAGGCCCGCTTGATGAGCCAGGCGCTCCGGAAACTGACGGGCTCCATCGCGCGTTCGAACACGCTGGTGATCTTCATCAACCAGATCCGGATGAAGATCGGCGTGATGTTTGGATCGCCTGAGACGACCACCGGCGGCAACGCGCTGAAGTTCTACAGCTCGGTGCGCCTCGACATCCGCCGCATTGGCTCGATCAAGCAGCGGGATGACTTTGTCGGCAACCAAACCCGCGTGAAGGTTGTGAAGAACAAAGTCGCTCCTCCGTTCAAGCAGGTCGAGTTCGACATCATGTTCGGCGAGGGCATCTCCAAAGTCGGTGAACTCATCGATCTCGGCGTCCTCGGCAATGTGATCGAAAAATCGGGCAGCTGGTACAGCTACAACTCAGAGCGAATCGGCCAGGGCCGTGAGAATGCTAAGCAGTTCCTCCGTGACCATCCTGAAGTTGCCGATGAGATCGAGAATCAGATCCGCGCCAACGCCGGCCTGATTGCTGAGGACATGCTCGCTCAGCCGGGCGGCGACGCCGAAGAAGCCGAGGGCTAAGACCAGCCGCTCCAGAGAATAGAAAGCCCCGTTGGTCGAGCGCCAGCGGGGCTTTTTTGTACCGCGACGGCTAAAGCCTGTGATTTCGCTCCCAGCCAAGGCCTGACTTTCCCGCGAGGGCTTCCCCCCTAGGTGCGATTCCGCTACCCGCTTGTGATGTCAGCGGGCAGGTGCCTGCCGGGCTCTCAACGTCGTGGTTCCTGATGAGCTTTGCAGTTTTTTCGTTTTACGCCTTCGCCGCCATCGCGGTTGGTAGCGGCCTTGGCGTTATCCTCGCGCGGAACCCGGTTCACTCGGTCCTCTCCCTCATCCTTGCGTTCATCGCCACGGCTGGTCTCTTCGTTCTGATGGGCGCTGAGTACCTCGCGTTCTTGCTGGTCGTGGTTTACGTCGGCGCGGTTGCCGTGCTGTTCCTGTTCGTCGTTATGATGCTCGACGTGGATTTCGCGGCCTTGCGCGCGGACTATGCCCGTCATGTCCCGGCAGGTTTGCTGGTCGCAGGCGTGTTCATGTTCCAAATTGCGCTGATGGTTGCTGCTTGGCGCATGCCGGATGAAGCTATAGCCGCGCGAACGCAGCCAACCGAGGCTTTGACGGACCGAGCCGGTGATCCTCTCGGAAACGCGGAACAGCTCGGTCTCGTGCTGTACACGGATTATGTCCACTATTTCCAAATCGCAGGCCTGATCCTCTTGGTCGCGATGATTGGTGCGATCATG
>JBCCTF010000038.1:0-27340 GCA_039198765.1 Pseudomonadota bacterium | reverse complement strand
GGCCTGAAGCTCAAGTCGGGCAAAGAGATCGAGGCGGACGTTGTCGTGAAGGCAACCGGGCTCAAGCTTCTCCCGCTTGGAGGGATGAACGTATTCATCGACGGCGAGCGGGCGGTTTTCAAAAACAGCTATATCTACAAGGGCTTCATGTTCTCCGGCATGCCGAACTTTGCGGCCCTCTTCGGCTACACCAACGCATCGTGGACGTTAAAGACCGACCTCGCTTGCCGTTACGTCTGTCGGCTGATCAAAATGATGGAAAGTAAGGGCGCCGACATGATCGTGCCCGAGGTGAGCGGCCCCGCGCCTGCGCCGGAGCCAGCGATTGACCTCAAAGCCGGGTATGTTGCCCGGGGGATCGATCAGTTCCCGCGTCAGGGCTCAGAACGTCCTTGGAGGAACCATCAGTCCTATATCATGGACTATATCGACACGAAATTCGCCAAGCTCGACGACGGCGTGATGCAGTTCAAGCAAAAGGCTGAACGCCCTGCGCTGATGGAGGCCGCGGAGTGAGCTCTTCTCGCGGTACCGCGGTCATCACGGGTGCAGGGAGCGGCATTGGCCGTGCACTGAGCGCTTTGTGCGCCGAGCGCGGCTATGACTTGGCCTTGTATGATATCAACGGCGAGCAGCTGGCGCAAACGGCAGAAGCCTGCCGAGGCAGCGGGCGCAAAGTTACCGAGCGGGTGCTCGACGTCTCGGACGAAAGCGCGATTGCTCAAGCAGCTGAGGAAGTTGCCCAAGAGCATGGCTCTGTCTCGCTGCTCTTCAACAATGCAGGCGTGGCGCTGGGCGGGTTGTTTGAGCAGAACGGGCCCGAAGACTTCCGTTGGCTGATGGAGATCAACTTTTTCGGCGTGGTGCATATGACCCGCGCGTTCCTGCCGTTGATGCGGAAGGCTGAGCCCCGCGCGCAGGTCGTGAACATCAGCTCGATCTACGGGATCATCGCCCCGGTCGGGCAGACAGCTTACAGTGCAGCAAAATTTGCCGTACGCGGATTTTCTGAATCTCTACGCCACGAGCTTGAAGACACATCCGTCGGCGTCACGGTCGTCCACCCCGGCGGTGTGGCAACAAACATCGCGAAGAGTGCGCGCATCTCCAAAGAACTATCACCAGAATTCGTCCGTGAACAGCAGAAAGCGGCGGAGAAAGCGCTCTCCATGCCCCCGCCGCGCGCAGCTCAGCTGATCCTCGACGCGGCCGAGAGGGGCGACCCAAGGCTTCTGGTCGGCAAGGATGCTCGGTTCGCGGCCACGATTCAGCGTTTCTTCCCAACGCGCTATTGGCAAGTGCTGAAGCAGATGCCTGGCCTGCGGGTGCCTGAGCCTCCGCAGACTTGAGGCTTTAGGACGGGGCGAGGTCGAGGAAGCTGGCAATCACCTTCTTGGTGCCGACGTCGTCAAACTCGACCTGTAACTTGCTGCCTTCAACGCGCAGCACGGTGCCTTCGCCAAACTTTCCGTGCACGACACGTTCGCCCGCGTGGAAGCCTTCGTCCCCGGGGGCAGAGGAAGCCACCAGGGTTGCTTGCGCCTCGATCATCGGTTCTGCGTTCCGCGCCCGTCCATGCTCACGCGCACGTTTCCAACCCGGTGTTTGGTAGCGCGACGAGTCATCGTTGAGCACCAAGTCAGCAAAGCGGGACTGCGCGGGCGTTTCACTCGCCGCGGTTCCGTAGAGGCCTGCCTCTGAAACAACATCCACATGCTCTTCAGGCAATTCATCCACAAAGCGCGAGGGCAGGGCGTTCTGCCATCGTCCGTATACCTGCCTATTGGCAGCGAAACTGATCCGGCAGCTTTCTCGCGCGCGGGTCACCCCGACATAAGCCAGCCGTCGCTCTTCCTCGAGGCCCGCGTTACCATTCTCGTCCAAACTCCTCCGCGAGGGGAAGATATCTTCCTCCCATCCGGGCAGGAACACGACAGGGAATTCGAGCCCCTTGGCCGCGTGCAACGTCATGAGCCAAACCTGGCCATCCTCGCTATCGCCAGTCCGCTCTGCTACAAGACTGACATGGTCGAGATACCCTGCGAGGTTTTCAAACTCCGAAGCCGCATTCACAAGCTCTTTAAGGTTCTCAAGCTTCGTCGGTGCCTGAACGTTCTTGGAGTTCTTCCAGTAATCCGTGTACCCCGCTTCTTCCAGCACCATCTCCGCAAGGTCACCCGGCGCCATCGCCTCTGCCTCACGCGCCCAACGCTCGAGTGACAGGAGAAAGGCTGCCATCGCTGTCTTCGCCTTGCCCTTCAGCTCGCCCCCTTCGAGCATCAGTTGGCCTGCCGCGGCCATGCTGAGCGCATGCTTCCGCGCAAGGACGTTCAGCTGCGCCAAGGTCTTGTCGCCAAACCCGCGCCGCGGTTTGTTGATCACCCTAGAGAAGCTCAAATCATCGGACGGGTTCCGGACGAGCCGCAGATAGGCAAGGGCATCCCGAGTCTCCTCACGCTCATAAAAGCGAGGCCCGCCAACAACTTGGTAGGGAATGCCGCTCGTGTTGAACCGCTCTTCAAACGACCGCATCTGGAATGACGCGCGCACGAGTACCGCAAAGTCGGAAAGCGAGCGGCCTTTCAGCTGCTCGCTCTCGATGTCCTCTGCGATCGTCCGCGCCTCTTCCTCGCCATCCCAGACGCCGCGGAGTTTGATCGGCTCACCGCCTTTTTGCTCCGTCCACAGCGTTTTACCGAGGCGACCTTCATTATTATCAATGATCGCCGAGGCCGCCGCGAGAATTGGCGCTGTCGAGCGATAATTCTGCTCCAGCCGAATGACCTTCGCACCGGCAAAGTCTTTTTCAAACCGGAGAATGTTCTCCACTTCTGCGCCGCGCCAGCCGTAGATCGACTGGTCGTCGTCACCCACCACGCAGATGTTCGCCGCCTCACCCTCCGTACGCTGAGCAAGGAGCCGCAGCCACAGGTACTGCGCTACGTTGGTGTCCTGGTACTCGTCGACGAGCAGGTACTTGAACCGCCGTTGCCAGTCGGCAAGCAAATCGCAACGCTCCGTATCCGGATCACGATGACGGAAAATCTGCAGATTGTGCAGCAGGAGGTCGCCAAAATCGACGGCGCTCAGCGTCGTCAATCGCTCTTGGTACGCACGATAAAGGGATACCGCTTTCCCATCCGCGAACGCGTCGCCGTCATGCGCTTTCAAATCTCCGGGAGCGAGGCCTTGGTTCTTCCAACCGTCGATCACCGCCGCAAAGCCGCGCCCGGTCCAGCGCTTCTCATCGAGGCCAGCGGCCTCAATCACCTGCTTACACAGGCGGATCTGATCATCGGTGTCGATGATCGTGAAACTCGGCTTGAGCCCGACCGTCTCGGCATGGCGGCGAAGGATCTGCGCCGCGACGGAGTGGAACGTGCCCATCCAGCGCAAGCCTTCAGCCGACGCGCCAACCAAGTTCGTCACGCGATCCTTCATCTCGCGCGCCGCCTTGTTCGTGAACGTCACCGCAAGGATCTCCCACGGCTGCGCCAAGCCCGACGCAACAAGGTGAGCAATCCGCGTCGTCAGCGCCTTCGTCTTACCGGTGCCAGCCCCCGCGAGCATGAGCACCGGCCCCTCGGTCGTCAGCACAGCTTCCCGTTGCCGGTCGTTCAGACCGTCGAGATAGGACGTTTGAGGCTGGGGGCGAGCCTGGGCGCGTTGAGAGAGTGATGCCATGCGTTCTTTATAGCGGAGTCGCAGTGCAGGTTAACGCAAATCCTTGAGAACATGGGGCCTGCAGACGCATTCTCAGGTGCGAAACGATATTTCCGCATGCGAGAACATTTAGCAAACATGCGGTTTCCGGCGTCCCCTACGGTGGTCGGGGCTTTTTTGTGCACAACGCCCCCCTTGTGCCTCGGCTCTCGATGTGGAACCTAATGAGAACAAAGGGAGACTAGACCATGACCATGATGCGTGACGTTGCCGGTTTTGCGATCCTTGTGAGCATGCTCGTGACCACATTCACAATGGTGGGCTGAGGCCAGCTGTGGAGAAACGTTCGCCCTCCGCGGACGTTGAATCGCCTAAGCTCTCGGCTATGGCACAGCAATTCATCCATCTCCACGTTCACTCGGCTTACTCATTGGCGGAGGGCGCTGTCCCCGTCGGTAAACTCAAGGATCTGTGCCTAAAGGCGGCGATGCCCGCGGTCGCCATTACGGACAGCAACAATCTATTCGGTGCGCTTGAAGTCTCTGAGACGCTCTCTGGCGCCGGGATCCAACCAATCATTGGGATTGAGCTCTTCATCACCCGCGCTGAGCAGGGCGATCCTCGGGCTAAACCTCCGCCTCTGGAGAAGGTGGTGCTGCTTGCCCAAAATGAAGTCGGTTACGCTCGGCTTATGGTCCTGGCCTCGCGCAGCTTTCTTGAGCCTGCGCGCGAAGGCGAACCATCTATTCTACTCGACGAAGTCTGTCAGTCTACGGACGGCCTGATTTGCCTGACCGGCGGCCAAGACGGCCCGGTCGACCGCGCGCTGAAGGGTGGCCAAGTCGAAGACGCAAAGCGTTTGATCACGCGGCTGGCGGAGGCTTTCCCGGGCCGTCTGTATGTTGAATTGCAACGGGCCCCCGGCTCCGATGCCACAGATTCAAACGGTCGTTTTCCGCATGAAGACGCGCTGCTTGACCTAGCCTACGATGCTGACCTTCCGCTCGTCGGGACAAATAACGTATTCTTTCCGTATGCTGAGGACCATGCAGCGCATGATGCGCTTCTCTGCATTGCCACGGGTACCTACGTTACCCAGGATGATCGGCGGACCGTCCCAGAGGACTTTTGGTTCAAAGATGCCAAGGCGATGTGCGCCTTGTTTGCCGATCTTCCCGAGGCCATCGACAACACGCTGGAAATCGCAAAGCGTTGTGCCTTCCGTCCACGGACGGCTGCACCGATGCTCCCGTCGTTCGCTGGTGACTTCGATGGCGAGGTCGCTGCTCTGGAGGAGATGGCTCGAGACGGGCTCAACGAGCGACTCGCCACCATTGAACTCGCAGCCCCGCGCGAGGCCTATGATGAGAGGTTGGAGCACGAACTCAACGTCATCAAAGGGATGGGCTTCCCCGGCTACTTCCTGATTGTTGCGGATTTTATTCAGTGGGCGAAGTTGAACAACATCCCGGTCGGTCCAGGCCGTGGATCCGGTGCTGGCAGCTTGGTGGCGTACGCCCTGACCATTACAGACCTCGACCCGTTGCGTTTCGGATTGCTGTTCGAGCGCTTCCTGAACCCAGAGCGGGTGTCGATGCCCGACTTCGATATCGACTTTTGCCAGGAGCGCAGGGACGAGGTTATTCGGTACGTCCAAGGTAAGTACGGCGCAGATCGTGTTGCTCAGATCATCACGTTTGGGAAACTGCAGGCACGGGCTGTGCTTCGCGATGTCGGTCGGGTTTTGCAAATGCCTTTTGGTCAGGTGGACCGGCTCTGCAAAATGGTACCAAACAACCCCGCCAACCCCGTCACACTGCGTGAGGCTGTGGATGGAGAGCCGAGGTTCGAAGACGAGAAGCGTCAGGATCCTCAGGTCGGTGTACTGATCGAAACTGCGCTCAAGCTTGAGGGTCTCTACCGACACGCATCCACCCACGCGGCGGGTCTTGTGATCGGCGACCGCCCGCTTGATGAGGTGGTCCCGCTCTACCTTGATCCGCGTGCGGACATGCCTGCGACGCAATTCAACATGAAGTGGGTGGAGCC
Organism: Pseudomonadota bacterium; assembly: GCA_039198765.1. Classification (GTDB taxonomy): domain Bacteria; phylum Pseudomonadota; class Alphaproteobacteria; order Caulobacterales; family Parvularculaceae; genus Parvularcula. The sequence goes on along the minus strand of JBCCTF010000038.1, from coordinate 21,628 downwards.
GGCTGGCCTGGTGAAGTTCGACTTCCTCGGTCTGAAGACACTCACTGTCATCCGCCGCGCGATGGACTTTCTGACCGCTGAAGGTGTGGAGCTTGATCTCGATCGTCTCCATACGGATGACAAACAGACTTTTGAGATGCTTACCCGTGGTGACGCAACCGGCGTGTTTCAACTTGAAAGCGCGGGGATGCGCGCTGCTCTCAAAGGGATGAAGCCTGATACCCTTGAGGACATTATCGCGCTGGTCTCGCTCTACCGGCCGGGTCCGATGGACAACATCCCCACTTATAACGCGCGCAAGGCTGGTGAGGAGGAACCTGACTACCTTCACCCGATGCTGGTCGAGGTCCTCACCGAGACTTTCGGGGTGATCATCTACCAGGAACAGGTGATGCAGATTGCCCAAATTCTGTCTGGCTACTCGCTTGGTGAAGCGGACCTCCTTCGCCGGGCAATGGGCAAGAAAAAGAAAGAGGAGATGGATCTCCAAAAGATCCGCTTTGTCGATGGTGCTAAGGAGCGCGGTGTCGATGCAAAGAAGGCGGAGAGCATCTTTGAGCTGGTGGCGAAGTTCGCTGGCTACGGTTTCAATAAATCCCACGCGGCGGCCTATGCGTGGATCAGCTACCAGACGGCATACTTGAAGGCACACCACACGGCGGCCTTCCTCGCCGCGTCGATGTCTCTTGATCTAGCGAACACGGATAAACTCGCCGTTTTCCATGCGGAAGCGAAGCGATCGGGCGTCACGGTCCACCCGCCCTGCGTCAATCGCTCGGACGCGGACTTCAGGGCTGAGAATGGCGGGGTCGTCTACGCTCTGGGCGCCGTTAAAAACGTTGGTTTCGAGGCGATGCGCCTTGTGGAAAGGGAGCGGCAGGCTGGCGGCCCGTTCGCCGACCTGTTCGACTTTGCCGAGCGGGTTGATTGCCGCCAAGTCGGGCGACGAGGAATTGAGCAGTTGGCGAAGGCGGGCGCGTTCGACCGTGTACATCCTCATCGCGCTGAGGTGCTTGCCGCTGCAGATTTCCTTTGCCGATACTCTTCTGCCCACATGGAAGATGTAAAGTCTGACCAGGGCGGTTTGTTCGGTGCGGAAGCCGCCGCCGTACCGAAGCCTAAGCTCCCTAAGGCTACGGCATGGAATGATACCGAAGCTCTGGGCCATGAACGGCAGGCGATTGGCTTTTACTTATCGGGCCATCCCCTCTCTGTGTTTCGCGAGGAGCTCGAGCGGAAACACATCGTCCCTGCAGCACAGATTTTGGAGGACGGTGACATCGCCGGGCGCAGTGTCGTCTTGGCAGGTGTCGTCAGAGATGTGACCAACCGGCGATCTAAGTCTGGAAAGCCCTTTGCGTGGATTACCTTTTCTGATGAGAGCTGCGACTACGAGGTTACTGCGTTTAGTGAGACGTTGGCGCGTCATCAGGCCTTACTCGAGCCTGGTTCGCCGCTCATCGTGTCTGTCAATGTCGACGAACAAAACGGGTCGACCCGCTTGACGCTCGAGAATGTGCACAAGCTCAAAGCTGGTTCAGCGCCAGGACAATCGCAGAACGAGTCGCTGGCTGTGACCGTGGGTGATCGCAACGCACTGCCTGCAATCAGGGCGAGCCTGCGGGCCTGCAAGAGTGCGGAGGACGCCGGACCGCTTCGGTTGGTGCTTCCCCTGGCGGAGGAAGGTGTCGAGGTCGTGGTTGATCTTCCGAAGGAATACCGCGGCGGTGATGAGAGCCAGCGGGCCCTCCGGTTGATTGACGGAGTGGGGCGCATCGCGCGAGCCGGTTAGGCACGGACCTTTACAGCGCAGCCAGGTCAGTAATGCGCGATTGTTTGCAGCCGCAGACGGCGTATATCGCTCGTATGTCCAGAGCTCTTACGTTTGCCGCTTCGTCCTCGATTTTCTTGCTGCTGATGGCTTGTGGTGGGCCCGATCCCGCTAGCGATGCTGCGGAGCAAACCTCTTCGCCAGTGGAGGCCGAAAGCGAGACGTCAGGTGAGGAAGAGGCTCCGGCAATGCGCTCCATGGCGGAGTTGCTTCGCGATGAGCCGCGCCTTTCAAGCCTCGCAGCTGCGGTTGAGGCCGCAGGAATGACCGATCAGCTCTCGTCTGAAGGTCCGTATACGTTGTTTGCACCGAGCAATGATGCGTTCGCGGCTTTGCCAAGTGCGGTGTCTCTCGATATCCTATCGGCACCCGAAAACAGCGAACTTCTAAAGACCATCATTTCCTACCATGTTGTGCCGATGGCGCTGCAGCGAGATGATCTTGGTGCTGAGGAGCAGCTGTCCACGCTTTCAGGTGCACCTCTTCCTGTCACCATCAATGGCTCAATCGTCGCCGTTGGCAACGAGGCAGCGACGGCGTTGATCGTTATCCCAAATTTGGAAGTGGCAAACGGTGTGATCCACATTGTGGACTCTGTCCTGCTTCCGCCAGCGAACTGATCACAGCGCTGCGGTCGTGAGACTGATTTGTCTAGCGTAGGGCGATGATCATATCATCTGTTTGCTGATAGTCTGAATGAATGCCAAGCACACTGAACAAAGCTGCGGGGTAGAGAATGTGCTCTGCTTTTTGCACACGGGCGGCCAGGGTGTCAGGCGTATCCTCGCGTTCCACGGGCACCACGGCTTGGCCAACGATGGGACCGCCATCGAGCTCTGGCGTAACCCAGTGCACCGTGCACCCCGATACAGCGACCCCGGCTTTGAGGGCTTGCTCATGAACGTGCAGCCCGCGGAACGAAGGTAGCAACGAAGGGTGGATGTTCAGCACACGGCCCGACCAGCGCTTGGAAAAGCTCTCTGACAGCACGCGCATGAACCCCGCGAGGCAGATCAGGTCGATCTCGGCGGCGGCGAGGTGGTCTTCAACCTTCGCTTCGAAAGCCTCCCGGGTCAGGCCTTTATGAGACACAACTGCGGTCGGGAGACCTGCGCCCTCTGCGAAAGTGAGCCCGGCGGCGCTTGCTTTGTTGGACAGAACGAGGGCCACCTTGCCGGCGTCCTCATGGCCCTCAAGTGCACGGACGAGGGTTTCCATATTGGAACCACGGCCAGAGATGAAGATGGCGATACGGCGGGTCATGCGGAGGCGAGTTCGCCGATGACAACAGCACCGTCGGTGCTCTGAACAATGGTATCCGTATGCGCTGGATCCGCAATGAGCACCATCCCAATCCCGCAATTGAAAACGGTGCGCAGTTCTTGTGTGCCCAGCCCGCCAGCTTCGGCAAGCCATTGAAAGAGCGGCGGCGTTACAATCGCATCTTCGTCATAGCGTGGGACCAGACGATCAGGCAGGACCCGCGGCATATTCTCCACCAGTCCGCCGCCGGTGATATGGGACATCCCTTTGAGAAGGCCTTGCTTCATCAGGGGGCGGAGGGCTTTGACGTAGATCTGTGTTGGCGCGAGTAGGTGGTCACGCCATACGCCGCCGAACGGCGCTTCCCCGTCAAGGTCAACGTCGTGTTCGGCGATCAGTTTACGGATCAAGCTGAACCCGTTGGCATGGGGTCCGGAGGAGGGAAGGGCGATCAGGGTATCGCCCGGTTTCATCTCCGCCTGCTGCGGCAAGAGAGCATCGCGCTCGACGGCGCCCACGCAAAAGCCGGCGAGGTCGAAGTGGCCATCGCCATAGAGGCCTGGCATCTCGGCGGTCTCGCCTCCGATGAGCGCAGCGCCCGCCTGGCGGCATCCTTCGGCGATGCCTTCGACGACGCCCGCGGCGGCTTCTTGCTCAAGCTTCCCGGTAGCGAAGTAGTCGAGGAAGAACAGCGGCTCGGCACCTTGAACCAACACGTCGTTCGCGCACATCGCAACCAGGTCGATTCCGATCGCGTGGTAGGCGCCCCCCTCAATCGCCAGCAGCAGCTTGGTTCCGACACCGTCGGTGCCCGACACCAAGATCGGGTCGTTGAAGCCTGCGGCTTTCAAATCGAACAGCCCGCCAAAGCCGCCCAAATCAGCTTCAGCGCCAGGGCGACGGGTGGCCGCGGCCAGCGGCGCGATGCGCTTCACCAGCGCGTTTCCGGCGTCAATATCGACCCCGGCTTTGCGATAAGCATCAGTCATGGCCCCCGATAGGCCCGACTGCGCCATTCGTGAAGGCTTTGTTCTCCTATCTGTTGCCACGTTCTCATGGGTTTGCGGTCGCGCGTCGGCGCGGTGGGTGCTAGGCCCTTGTCGGATTTGGACTGAGGACACGCTATGGCGCGCCTGCTTTTCGTCGTTTTTGCGCTCTTTTGCGGCCAAGCTACCGCTTCGGATCGTGTGTTCACGGTGCCCGAAGTGTCTGTCTTTGCTGAGGCGAAGTCATCATCGCAGGCCCAGCGCCAGGCCCGTGACGCAGGGCGCGCGCTCGCGTTTGACACACTGCTCCGCCGATTGGTGGCGGAGGAGGATTGGATTTACCTGCCGCGCATGGCGGAAGATCAGCCTGCTCCGGCAAGCGCGCAGGCATTCGGCCAGGGCTTGAACACCGGCGGTGTGGGCGAAGAGAGTTTTGAGACGTTCTCCAAGACGCCGATCTCTCTCGATCGAAGGGCGCTCCGCTCGTTTGAGCAGGAGACCAACGTCTTCAACGAGAAATCGTCGGGGACCACGTATCGGGCGAGCATCACTTATCGGTTCAAACCTGATGCCGTGCGACAGCTGCTTCAGCAGGCGCGCCTGCCCTATTCAGAGCAACAGGCCCGTGAAACGATGGTGCTCCCGGTCCTTCAGACTGAGAACGGCACATACCTTTGGGAAGCGAAGAACCCTTGGGCCCGGGCCTGGCTTGCGGAGCCGCTGGCTCACGAGCTGACGCCCATGATCCTGCCGCGCGGTGACGTTCTCGACGTCCAGGCCGTCACGGCGATGGAAGCGCGCAATCTCAACGCCGCTCAGCTTCGCGCCTTTAGCGAGCGCTATCAGTCACCGCGCATGATGCTAGCTCTTGGGGAGCTGACAGAAGTGGGTAACCTCTACCGGTTCCGAGTCCGCCTGATCGAGGCAACGCCGCCTGCACTGGATGACGGCGCGGAGACGGGCCTGGGCACGATGGTGGCGGACGTCACTTTCCAGGGTGGCCAAGATGACTTCCCGGCTCTCGCGCGGACAGCTGTGGAAGGTGCTGTTCAGCAGCTTTCCAACCGTTGGAAACGCCGAACACTGGTGGACTACAGCACCCAGCGCCGCTTCGAGCTGACGGCCTGGTTCAGCGACACCCGCGGCTGGGCGCAGATCTCTGAAGCCATCGACGATAGCGCCCTGGTGGTCGATCGCCGCGACGGCGCCTTCAACAACAACGGCACCAAAATCGTCCTCACTGTCGTTGGCGAGGAACGGCAGTTCCGCCTTGCTATGGCGCAGAAGAATCTTGCGGTCTGGATGGACACCGACGGTGTCTGGCATATTGCCGAGGCTGATCGCGCAGCCGACCTCAAGATGATCTACATTCCTGCGTCGCCTGAAGACATCATCCGCACAGAGCAGGACAACCAGCGCCGCGGGCTGGGTCGTCTGTTCCGGCGTGACCGCGGCGGCTCTGACGGCGACGTGCCTGAGCTTCCTGAGGACCTTTTCGGCGATGATTCCGGGCAAAACTGACCAGGGCGGTTTGCCTCGCCTACCGTTTGCCCCGCGTGTTGAGGGCCCCCCACCTTGGCAGCCCTCTCCGGCGCAGAAGTCGGCTCAGGACCAACTGGCCCTGCTCTTGAAGCGGATCATCGAGGCCTTGGGCGGCCTCACCACCATCATTGTGGTCGGCCCCAAAGGCTCGGGCAAATCACGCCTGATCGAAGAAACCCTTTCTGATCAATCTGATATCGATGCGCTGACACTCCTCGCTGACGACTTGGATGCGATGGACCTGTTTGGAGAGATCAACTCAGCCGCTTCCGGTGGCGGTGCTCTTGTGCTTGAGGCGCGCACGCCGCCAGAGACGTGGTATCGCGATGAAAAAGCACCTGCGCCCCCCGATCTTCACTCCCGGCTTACCGCTGCGCCGCAGGTTGTTCTCGACAGGCCCAGCGCCGATGCCCTTGTTCCGCTGCTGATTTCTGACCTGAAACGCCATGGCCAACGGCTTTCCGAAACGGAATTGAAGCAGGTTGCTGAGATGTTGCCCCGGCACTATGGCGCGCCGCGGGCGTTCTGCACCGCACTTGATGCAGCGCCCACTGCCATGAAGCGCCGGGAGCAGTTGCAGTGGGCGGCCCAAAAGGCTGAGATTGGGTCACGATAGGGAGTGTGGGACCGTGGACGATCCGATGAATGTGCCGCCGCTGGCCAGCGAGCCTGAGCCGTCGCGAGAGGCGCCAGGTGTGATGGCGCCGGACAGTCCCCACCGCTTTATCAATCGCGAACTCAGCTGGCTCGATTTCAACGACCGGGTGCTGGAAGAGGCGGATAACGCGGAGCATCCGCTGCTCGAGCGTCTGCGCTTCCTGTCGATCTCCGCCAGCAACCTCGACGAATTCTACATGGTCCGCGTCGCTGGCCTGGTGGGTCAGGCGCGGAGTGGCGTGACCACGGTCAGCCAAGAAGGCTTGTCGCCCGGTCAGCAGCTGAAGCTGATCAACCAACGTGCAGCCGCCCTGATGGCGCGCCAACAGAAAACCTGGCGCGAGTTGCGCGGACTTTTGACGAACGCCGGTGTGGAACTGGTCGAGCCCGGCCATCTGTCGCGCGAGGACGAGGAGTGGCTGGAGGAGGAGTTCCTCTCCAACGTCTTCCCCGTGCTCACCCCGCTGGCCCTCGATCCGGCACACCCGTTCCCCTTCATCCCGAACCAGGGGTTCGTCCTTTGCTATCAGCTTGAAGGATCGCAAGGCGAGCTGACTGCATTGCTCCCTGTACCGAACAAAGTGAAGCGTTTCATCAGGCTGCCGTCCCGCGAAGATCTTCCGAATGGTCGACCTCGTGTGCGTTACATCAGCCTTGAGCGGACGATTTCTCACTTCCTCAAGCATGTGTTCCCTGAACGGACGATTTTGTCTTCGGGCGCCTTCCGCGTGATCCGTGATAGTGACATTGAGATCGAGGAAGAGGCCGAAGACCTCGTTCAGCAGTTCGAGACTATGCTCCGCCGCCGCAGGCGAGGGGACGTGATCCGCCTCACCATGGACGCGGAGATGCCGTTCGCCTTGCGCGACTTGGTGGGGTCGAAACTCAGTGTGCACCCTAATGATGTCGTGCTTGTCGATGGTCTCCTAGGCCTTTCCCAGACGTCAGAGATGATCCCCACCGATCGCGGCGACCTGCTGTTCCCCGTGTTCGAGGCCCGCTTCCCCGAGCGGATTCGCGACCACAACATGGACTGCTTCGCGGCCATCGCGCAAAAGGACATTGTGGTTCACCACCCGTATGAAGGCTTTGAAGTCGTTGTCCAATTCTTGCGGCAAGCGGCGCGCGATCCCGACGTCATCGCGATCAAGCAGACCCTCTACCGGACGTCCAAGCATTCGCCGATCATTGGTGCACTGATCGAAGCCGCCGAAGCAGGCAAGAACGTCACCGCTCTTGTCGAACTCAAAGCACGCTTCGACGAAGAGGCAAACATCCAGTGGGCACGCGCCCTCGAACGCGCTGGAGTCAACGTCGTCTATGGCTTCGTCGACTACAAAACCCACTCCAAGCTCAGCTACGTCGTCCGCCGCGAAGGGGACAAGACGGTCAGCTACGTCCACGTGGGCACTGGCAACTACCACCAGTTCACCGCCAAGGTGTACACGGACATTTCGCTCTTCACCTGCGACGAAGCCATCGCGAAAGACGCTGCCCGGGTCTTCAACTATGTCACCGGCTACGCAGCGCCCCGGTCTTTCGAGAAGTTCGCAGTCGCGCCGCTCGATTTGAGAGAGCAACTCACAGGCCTTATTGAAGACGAGATCGCCCACGCTCGCGCCGGGCGACCGGCCGAGATTTGGTTCAAGATGAACTCGCTCGTCGACGGAGACCTCATCGACAAGCTCTATGAAGCCTCCCAGGCGGGCGTGAAGGTTGAGCTGATCGTGCGCGGCATCTGCTGCCTCCGGCCGGGCGTTGCTGGCCTTTCGGAAAACATCCGTGTTAAGAGCATCGTCGGCCGGTATCTTGAACATTCCCGCATCTACTGCTTCGGCGCTGGTCATCCGATGCCGTCGGACCACGCCAAGGTCTACATTTCGTCCGCAGACCTCATGCCCCGCAACCTCGACCGCCGTGTCGAAGTGCTTTGCCCCGTGACGAACGAGACGACTCACAATCAAGTGCTTGATCAGATCATGGTCGCAAACTTGAAAGACAACATGCAAAGTTGGTCACTGGGAGCGGAGGGGCGGTACACTCGGGAAGGCGTTGCTGCCGGCCGTAACCCGTTCAACATCCACGACTACTTCATGACGAACCCCAGCCTTTCGGGCAGGGGACGTGCATTGAGTGAGTTGTCACCTCAAAACCTGACGGTGAAGCGCTAACCGATGGCCGATGCTTGGCCGCGGCGCGCTGTGGTCGATATTGGCTCGAATTCCGTCCGTCTGGTGATCTTTTCCGGCCCCCCGCGGGTGCCCGTGACCATTGTGAATGAGAAGGCGCTCTGCGGGCTCGGCGATCGGCATCCCGAAACCGGGAACCTGCGCGAAGAGGCGGTCGACTTGGCGCTCGCGACCTTACGCCGGTTCGTTTTGATCATCGAAGCGGAGCGGCCAGAGAGCCTGGATGTTTTCGCAACAGCTGCCGTTCGCGACGCGCCAAACGGTAGAGGTTTTCTCGATGACATCAGAGAGATCGGTCTCGACCCTCGCCTGATCAGTGGAGATGAAGAGTCTCGCCTAGCGGGGCTTGGCATCCTGTGTAGCGCCCCTGAGATTATGCGAGAGGGATTGACCGCCTTGGGCGGTGACCTCGGCGGAGGCAGTCTGGAGTTGAGCAAGCTCTCCGGCCCAGTCGGGACAATTGATGAAGTCGTCAGCCTACCGATCGGATCACTCCGCCTCACAATGGAGTATGCAGAGTGTCGTGATGACGCTAAAACTTTTGTCGACCAGCAGTTTGCAAACCTTCCCTGGCTGTCAACCCTTCAGCAGACAGAGCTTTTTGTCGTTGGCGGAGCCTGGCGTGCGATTGCACGGGTCGGGATGTGGCTCGCCAAACACCCTGTTCCCATCCTCGACCATTACAAAATGCCATCTGATCAAGTGTTTGAGGTGTGCAGATTTGTTGAAGATGCGCCTCCAGAAGAGCTTGGTAAAATAGGCGGTGTGCAGAGGAAGCGTGTCCCAACCCTGCCGATGGCCTCCATCGTCTTACGTCGCCTTCTCGACGTTTCGGGCGCGCGCAGTGTGACGGTCAGCTCCTGCGGTGTCCGCGAAGGGCTGCTGTTTGACAAGCTACCGTTGCGACTTCGTACCGAGGAGCCATTGTTCGTCCTCGCCAAGGACCTGGCGCAACGTCAAAGCGGCGGGCGTTTGCCTTCGGTCGAGGCTGTTTCAGCTTTCACCGACAGTCTGTTCACGGATAGCCCCTCTGAACTTCGACTGCGCCGAGCGGCTGCTATGATGATCCGTATGGCGAACATCGCGCATCCTGATCAGCGTGCAGAGCATGTGGCTGCGACGGTGATGGCCTCACCGTTCTTGGGAATCGACCATGTGGAGAGGGCGCTGCTTGCGTTGATGATGGCTGTCCGTTTCAACAGCTCTGTTAACAAGGCTGCCAACGTTATCCCGATCTCTGTGCTGGCTGAAGATCAGTGCACGTACGCAGTTCAAGTGGGGCGTGCGCACCGCCTGGCCTCAACACTGCGAACACCCATCTATGACCAAAATTCAGGCTTTCGGATTGAGAAAGCCAGCGATCGGATCACGCTCCACGTCTCGCCAAGAGTCAATGATCTCATTACGGATCAAGCGGTGAAGGATCTTGACCGGCTCGCTGAAGCTTTCAGCCTACCGGCAGAGACCATTCACTCTGAAGCGAGTTCGTGAACGCTCACCCGCCGGCCTTGGAGGCTGAGGGCAAGTTCACCGCGCTTCAGGCGCAGCGCGAGATCACCAAAAACCTCTCGTCTCCAACCCTTGAGGGCAGGGACGTCAGCATCATCATGCAGGGCAATCGCGTCCAGGTCAGCAGAACTGGCGAGCAGTTTTGGCGCAACCCCGCTCCGTTCACACTGACGCTTCAACAGGACACGGAGCAATTCCACGACGTCGGGCGGAGCTTGCTCTCTGCTACGTCGCTCAAGTGCAGGTAGGTCTTCTCGCGACAGATCCATACCGCGAGCCACCGCATCGAGCATGCCTCGGGCCGAGGCCGATTTCTCAAATCCTTGCGGAATGGAACGCAGTTTCGCGAGATCAGCCTGAGATTTAGGTTGTGCGCGTGCAAGTTCAAAGAGCGCGTCGTCCTTCAGAACGCGCGCACGCGGAACATCTTTACGCTGAGCCTCTTCCTCTCGCCATTCAGCAAGAGAGACAATCGGGCCTAGCTCTCGGGCTTTCGGGTTTCGCATCTTGAGACGACGCCACGCTTCTTTCGGGTCCACCTCGTAGAGGCTTCGATTCATGAGGGCTTCCATCTCCTCATCGACCCATGCCTTTCGGCCGCTTTCCTCGAGTTTCTGTAGAAGTGCTCCGTAGACGTCTCGAAGGTGTGTTACGTCGCCAAGTGCATACTCAAGTTGCTTGTTCGATAGGGGGCGCCGGGACCAGTCAGTAAACCGACTACCCTTGTCCACTTGAACGCCAGTGAGATCGCGGACTAACGGTTCATAACCGACCTGATCACCGTAGCCGAACACCATCGCCGCGATCTGGGTATCAAAAAGCGGGGCAGGGACGGCATCCATGATCCGTACAAAGATCTCGATATCCTGCCGGGCGGCATGGAAGATTTTCACGATACTCTCATCGCGCATCAGTTCAAAAAGCGCTTCGAGATCAATGCCGTCGCTGAGCGGGTCAACAATAGCTGCGTCATCAGGCGTAGCAATCTGGATGAGGCAAAGGCGAGAAAAGTACGTCTTCTCCCGCATAAATTCCGTATCAACCGTGACGAAGGGAGCACCCTTGGCAGCGTGTACGAATTGGTTAAGCTCATCGGTGGTTGTGATCACTTTCATCAGTGTGCCCCCGCGCGAAGTGTCAGGGTGGGCCAGCGCGATGTCCCTCCGACTTCAACTAAGTCGAGGGCGAGCGCCTTGTAGGCGTGAACGACGCGCTCTTGTTGCTCGTCAAGGAGACCAGCCAAAATGATCAATCCGTGAGGCGCTAGAACATCTTTGATATCAGATGCCAGTTCGACAAGTGGACCCGCTAGGATGTTCGCAATAACCAGGTCATATGGCGCCGCTTCCTTAATCGTAGGATGATCCGTACCCGGTGCTGTCAGCCAAGTGCTGTCAGCAATTCCGTTGATCTCGCCATTCTCTTTCGCGATGGCGACGGAAGTTTCATCGATGTCAGAGGCAATGATTCTAGCGCTGGGCCACAGCCTGCGAGACGCAAACGAAAGAATCCCCGAGCCCGTACCAATATCTAAAACCTTGTTTGGATTTGCGCTTTCAAGCTTTGCCAACGCTTCTAGGCATCCACCAGTTGTGGGATGGTGCCCTGTGCCGAAGGCTTGGTTGGCTTCAATCTGGATGGGTATTCCATCTGCAGGCTGAATTTTGTCTGCGTCATGGCTGCCATAGAGAATGAATGGGCCAGCCTTGACGACGCCAAGGCCTTCAAGTGCATGGGCGACCCAGTCTCGGTCTTCGAGTTCTTCAACCTTCGCGTTGCCAAGGTCGGCCGGTAGCGCTTCTATGATCGGCGCTGTAAGGGGTTGATCCGTATACACGTGAAGCAGCCATGGAGCATCGCTCGGCTCGGCGCTCGCGTCGTCATCGCGGACCAGCGAGGCCGCATCAACCGGCGGCTCGATCAGTTCAGTAAGGACGAGCTCCGCTTGTCGAAGGACATCTTCGGGTGCTTGCCAGGTCGTTCGGTAAGTCATGAACTGACCTCGATGAGGCCGTGTTTTTTCTTGCCAATGGAGAGCTTTATCCGTCCATCAATTACGTCGTTAGCGAGAAGCGCGCGCTCTTCCTGAAGTGGTTGATCGTTAATTTTCAAAGCGTTGCCCTTGATGTGGCGCCGCCCCTCGCCGTTGGAGGCGATGAGGCCAAGTTCCTGGAACGCTTTGAAGAGAGGGAAGCCATCTTGAAGCTCAGTGTGCTGAACTTGAAACGTTGGGAGATCCTTCCCGGCAGAGCCTGCTTCAAACGTCTGGCGCGCTGTCTCTGCGGCAGCTTCCGCCGCTTCCCTTCCGTGCAGCAGGGCCGTTGCCTCGGTCGCAAGAACTTTCTTCGCGTCGTTGATCTCGCCACCTTCGAGAGCTTCTAGGTGAGAAATCTCACTGATCGGAAGAAGGGTAAACCGGCGGAGCATTGTACCCACGTCGGCATCGTCCGTATTCCGCCAGAACTGCCAGTAATCGTAGGGAGACGTCTTGGATGCGCTGAGCCACACAGCGCCGCTTTCGGTCTTGCCCATCTTCTTGCCAGATGCGGTGGTGATCAACGGAGTGGTTACTCCGTAGGCTTCAGTATCACTGCCATTGGTTGCGCCAACGCGCCTGATAAGCTCGACACCGTTGACAATGTTCCCCCACTGATCACTCCCGCCGAGTTGGAGAATGCAGCCATAGCGTTGCTTGAGCTCAAGAAAATCATAAGCTTGCATGAGCATGTAGTTGAATTCGAGGAACGTCATTGGCTGTTCGCGGTCGAGGCGCAGCTTAACGCTGTCGAACGTCAGCATGCGGTTGATCGTGAAGTGTACGCCGTAGTCCCGCAGAAACTCGATATAGTTGAGCCGCGAGAGCCAATCGTCATTGTTGACGAGTAGGCCGTCGTTCCCACCGGCACCGAACGTCACGAAGGCGTCGAACGCGGTTTTGATCCCTTCGATATTGCTCGCGATATCCTCTGAAGTGAGGAGCTTCCGCTGCTCGTCTTTGCCAGTCGGATCGCCGACCTTGGTCGTTCCGCCGCCCATCAGCGCGATGGGTTTGTGACCGGTCTGCTGAAGGTGGTGCAGCATCATGATTTGCACCAAGCTGCCCACGTGAAGGCTATCTGCCGTCGCGTCGAAGCCGATATAGGCGCTTTGTGAGCCGGAAGAAAGTTTTTGGTCGAGTGCACCAAGGTCTGTACCCTGATGAATAAATCCACGCTCGTCCAGTATGCGGAGGAAATCCGATTGGTAGGAGGCCATTGGGGCCCTTTCGTTAGTCTTTTTGATCAGCGATCCAGCGATCAATGTCTTGTTCGAGGTACGCCAGGGGGAGGGGGCCCGCCCTGAGAATTCGGTCGTGAAAGGCGCGAATGTCGAAAGCGTCACCGAGTTCAGCGCGCGCCTGTTCGCGAAGTTCCAAGAGCTTCAGCATACCAACGGTATAGGCTGTCGCCTGCCCAGGACGGACGATGTAGCGCTCAATCGCTTTGACGGCATCCCCTCGGGGGTTTGGTGTGTTTTCGGTCAGATAGGAAATGGCTTCGTCCATCTCCCAGCCCTTTGCATGGAGGCCTGTGTCGACGACGAGGCGTGCTGCACGCCATAGTTCCATCGCAAGGCGTCCAAAGTCGCTATACGGATCGTCGTAGAAACCGATCTCTTTGGGAAGCCGCTCAGAGTATAGCCCCCAACCCTCCGTGTACGCGGTGGCGTTGCCAAAGCGACGGAACTTGGGGAGCCCCTTTTGCTCGAGCTGAAGCGCTCGCTGCATGTGATGGCCGGGGATTGCCTCGTGGTAGACGAGAGCCTCAAGCTGGTAGGTGGGCATGTCGCCCATACGGCCAAGGTTTGCGTAGAAATAGCCTGGGCGGGTGCCTTCAGCATCAGGCTGGGCGTAGAACGCTTTGCCGGCGCTCCGTTCACGGAAGGGTTCAACCCGACGAACTTCAACACTAGCTTTCGGTCTGAGGGTGAAGAGCTCATCGAGTTTGGGCGAGAAGTCAGTGATAAACGTTCGCGCCATTTCGAGATACGTTTTGCGGCCTTCATCCGAGTCCGGAAGGAAGAATCGATCAGACGTCCGCATAAAGACGAAAAATTCCTGTAGCGATCCGGCGAAGCCAACGGTCTCCGTGATCGCTAGCATTTCGGTGTGGATACGGCTCACTTCAGCCAGACCTATGTCGTGAATCTCGTTAGCCGAAAGGTCGGTCGTTGTGTAATTGCTTAGGAGTGTGGCGTAATAGCTGCCGTCACGATCAAAGCGTTTTATACCGAAATTGCCATGAGTTGCGGAAGACTGAGCGAGGGCGTCTACCCGAGAAGCGAAGGCTTCGTACGCAGGTTTGTAGACTTCAGTGATGGCTTGATCGAGCTGCGTTATCAAGCTTTGGCGTTCATCAGCAGACAGATCAACGCGGGTGAGTTTGCGTTGAAAGTCTCGCTTGATGGGTTCGCCGGGCGCGGCGTTTCGTGCGGCTTCGGCAATAAGTGGGTAGGAGAATGCTGGCAGGGTGAAGCCTTCGCTTGCCTGGCGTTCTAGCCGGATGCCTTCTTCTTCCAGGACCCGTGGTACTCCGCTGATCCGCTGGAGGTAGGCTTCAGCGTCAGCGCTGCTTTCGATTTTGTGGTAGTTTGCGAGGAAGACGGGGATACTGGTATGGGCACCGCGAAGCTGACTCAGCCGAAAGTCGCGGTTGTCAAAGCGGTCGAGCCCGAGGCGACGTTCTAGGTCGTAGAGGAAGAGGTCGTAGTTGCGCTGACCTTCTGTACTCAGATTGTCTCGATCGAAGTTTGATCGCACCTTGTGGATGTGCTCTTCGAGGATCTTTGCCCTCATCGTTTGTGCGTTTTGGCTGCGGTCATCCCATTGACCGTAGTTGGTTTTTCGGCCCAATCGTGTCTGATACTCGGGGCTCAACGCAACGCGCTCTTCCCAGAGAGCATCGAGGAACGCAATCAGACGACCATCTTCTGTGGCCGTCTGAGGCGCCACTCTAACACTCTCAACGCTCAGCGGCGCAGAGGCGGCAGGTTCAGTTTTTTCGCCGCCGCAGGACACCAGGAGACACGCGCTTGCAGCAAGGAAAAGGCGTGTACGCATGATAGAGGTCAGCCTGCTGATGATCACTCTGCTGCTTGGTTGTCGGGCTGGTCGAAGAGCGCGCCAGGGCGACCGTGGCAGTGTTTGAATTTCTTGCCTGAGCCGCAAGGGCACGGTGCGTTGCGGCTGACGCGGCCCCAGGTGCTGGGGTCGTCAGGGCGCACGGCACGGAGCATTCTCTGTGCACGGATCGACGAGGCGCCAACCGCTTGGCCGTAACCGCGGGTGGGGGCTTCGGGGCCGCCGTGGCCTGCATCGTTCTCTCCGGTTGAGGCGTCGATGTGGACCTCTTTCATTTCTTCAGGCTTCAGCTGGCCGCGCTTTTTCAGCTCTTCAATCAGTCGCTTAGCCTGTTCAACGTCGAGTTTCGGTGCTTCGGGCTGACGAATTTCCACGTGGTAGAGGCTGCGCGTCACATCGCGGCGGAGACCGTCAAGGAGCAGCTGGAAGAGGGCAAACGCCTCCGTCTTGAACTCGTTGAGTGGGTCCCGCTGCCCAACGGCGCGGAGGCCGACCATAGAGCGGAGGTGGTCGAGCTGCTGCAGGTGCTCGCGCCAGTTCCGGTCGATCGTCTGGAGAAGGATCGCTTTTTCGATCTTCCGGTTGTTGTCGTCGCCGAAGTCTTCGGCTTTCTCAGCAGCACGCGCCTCGACTGAGGCTTGGACCCGTTCGGTGATTTCAGCGTCGGCGACCCCTTCTTCGGCGGCCCAGTCTGTCACCGGAACGTCGATGCCGAAGACCTCTTTCAGTTCTTCGGTCAGGCTTTCTGTATCCCACTGCTCTGCATACGAACGTTCTGGGATATGAGTCGCGACGAGGTCGTCAATGAGCTGTTCGCGCATGTCGAGGACGATGTCGTGGACGTCTTCTGAGTCCATGAACTCGATACGCTGTTCGAAGATTGCCTTCCGCTGATCGTTCATGACGTCGTCGTATTTGAGGACGTTCTTCCGCATCTCGAAGTTGCGTTGCTCGATCTTCTTTTGGGCGTTCTCAACGGCCTTCGTGAACCATGGGTGTTCGATGGACTCGTCTTGCTGGATGCCGAAGCGCTTGAGCATTTTCTCCATGCCTTGGCCGAAGATCCGCATCAGGTCGTCTTCGAGGGACAGGTAGAATTTCGTCGTACCCGGATCACCTTGACGGCCTGAACGGCCACGCAGCTGGTTGTCGATCCGGCGGCTTTCGTGTCGTTCCGTACCCAGAACGTAGAGTCCGCCTGCCTCGAGAACTTGCGCCTTTTGCTCGGCGATTTTCGCTTCAATCTCGTCGCGTTTCTTGGCGATGGTCTCGGCGTCATCGTCCTCGGTGAGGTGGGTCATGATCTCCATGTCCACCGAGCCGCCGAGTTGAATGTCCGTACCCCGACCAGCCATGTTGGTGGCGATGGTCACGGCGCCAGGCTCACCAGCTTTCGCAACGATTTCAGCTTCTTGCTCGTGGAAACGGGCGTTCAAGACGCTGTGCGGAACGGGCACGGGCTTGCGCGCCATGGCTTCCACTTGGTCGGCGAGATCGTTGAGCTCTGCCTTTTCCTCAGCCTGCTTCTCTTTCAGGACATCAGCTTGCTTGCGCAAATCGCTGGCGACCTCTTTCCAGAACTTCTTGTCAGAGAGGAGGCCGGAGAGGACTTCCGACTTCTCGATCGAGACCGTACCGACGAGGACCGGCTGGCCGCGCAGGTGGCAGCGCGCGATCTCTTTGGCGATCGCGCGATACTTTTCGCGCGCTGACATGTAGAGTTCGTCGTCGAAGTCGTCCCGAGCGATCGGTCGGTTGGTCGGGATCTCGTAGACATCGAGGTTGTAGATGTCCTGAAACTCGCCTTCCTCGGTGATCGCCGTACCGGTCATGCCGGAGAGCTTTTCGTAGAGGCGGAAGTAGTTCTGGAACGTGATCGACGCCATCGTCACGTTCTCAGGTTTGATCTCGACACGTTCTTTCGCTTCGACAGCCTGGTGAAGACCGTCAGACCACCGACGACCGTCCATCATCCGGCCGGTGAATTCGTCGATGATGATGACTTTGTTGTCTTTGACGATGTAGTCTTTGTCGCGCTGGAACATTTTGTGCGCACGCAGAGCATTCTGCACGTGGTGCACAATGGCGACGTTCTCAGCCTCGTAGAGGTTCGGCGCTTTGAGGAGATCACGCTCGGCGAGCAGCTCTTCGATCTTCTCGTTGCCCTCGTCGTTGAGGGTGATCGAGCGCTTCTTCTCGTCGATCTCGTAGTGCTCGTCGCTCATGAGCGGCATGATGTCGTCGACGGCGAGGTAGAGTTCGGACTTGTCGTCCGTCGGTCCACTGATGATCAGCGGCGTCCGCGCTTCGTCGATGAGGATTGAGTCGACCTCGTCCACGATGGCGAAGGCGTGGCCGCGCTGGACCATCTGGTCCTTTGACTGCTTCATGTTATCGCGCAGGTAGTCGAAGCCCAGCTCGTTGTTCGTGGCGTAGGTGATATCGCAGGCGTAGGCCGCGCGGCGTTCTTCGTCGTTCAGCTCGTTGGCAATGACGCCTGTGGTCATGCCGAGCTTCTCGAAGACTTTGCCCATCCACTCCGCGTCACGCTTGGCGAGGTAGTCGTTCACGGTGACCACGTGGACGCCGTTGCCGGTGAGCGCGTTTAGGTAAGCGGGGAGGGTGGCGACGAGGGTCTTACCCTCACCGGTCTTCATCTCCGAGATGTTGCCGCCGTTCAGCACCATGCCGCCGACCAGTTGAACATCGTAGGGAGTAAGGCCGAGGGCGCGAGTGGCGGCTTCACGGACGAGGGCGAAAGCTTCATCGAGGAGGTCGCTCAGCGACTCGCCGTCTTGGTAGCGCTGTTTGAACTCAGCCGTTTTCGCGACAATTTGTTCATCGGTCAGCGCGGCCATTTCGTCGGCCATTTCGCCAATCTTTTTCGCGCGCTTCATCATGGGCTTCAAACGCCGGTCGTTGGCGGAGCCGAAAAGACGCTGCGCAAGCGATTTCTGTGCCATATTTCAATGCCTTCCCAAGGTGTGGGGCGGTGTTACCAGAGATGCTTTGCCACAAGGTTTTGCGGCGGTGCACCGAACTCGTTCGCAGATAGGTAGAGGGGGGCGCGCCTGTCAAATGGCGACGCACTGTTGCGACCTGGCACTTGTCTCGCACCACCCTTTGCTCCACTTGGCCGTTGTCCTGTTAAGAAACGGTTTACTTTTGGTAGGACGGTGATGAACCGCAACGAAAAGACCATGCCCCATGTGGGTGGATTTTTCTCAACCCACGCGCTGTTTGCCCAGCGTGCGGTGGCGACATTCTCGTCACGCGGGCTGTTGCGCGCTGTGTTTTTGGCCGCCCTGGTGGGCGCCGCGGCGATGGAATCGATCCGTTTCAACATGATCCAGCCGACCTACGTGACCGCTTCGGCAACCCGGACAGTTGATCCGATTGTGGCCTCTGTGGGCGACGAAGTCCTCCGCCTTTCAGATGCTTACGCCCACGTCGACTTTGTCGGTGAGGTCCAGCCTGAGGATGTGACGGAGCTTCTCACCTCGGGTGTCGTACGCGAGGCAGCCGACCATCTTGCGCTTGCTGAGGCGGCGCGGGAGAGCGGCCTCGGCAACTCCCTGGACATTCGCGCTGCGGTTGCATTGGCTGAGCGCCAGATTCTGGCCGAGGCCTATCTCGAGCAAATCGCCGCGGTCGCCGCGAGCAACGAAGCGGTCGCTCAGCGCTACGCCGAAAAGCAGGCTGCGCTCGCTGAGAACAGCGTCATGCGCCTCTCAAAAATTCTTGTCCCGACAAAAGAAGACGCCGACGCGATCGTCGCGCGTTTGCCCCGTGCGGACTTCGCCAACCTCGCGCGTCAGCGATCGATCGATGAAGCCAGCAAGTCGGTTGGCGGTTCGATGGGGGATGTGCGGGCGGCTGACCTGCCCGAAGCGCTCTCAGCTGCTGCCAAGGCCCTGCCGGTCGGCGGGATTTCTGCTCCGGTGAAAACCCAAGCAGGCTGGGTGGTTCTGAAGCTTGAGTCGCGCCGGGCCCTTCGCCTGCCGCCGCTCGTGGATATACATGCGAGCATTGCGGCAGAGTTGCGCCAGGAGGCGATGGCGGAGGCCATGGCGGACGCGCGATCGCTGTCGCCGACTCGGATGCGTGATCCCGAGGCGATTGCTTCGGACCAGGCCGAGATCGCCGGTTCCATCGCGGTTGCCCTGACCCAGTGACATCTCGCCTGATCGTCAGTGCCTGTGCGTTGATCGATCGCGACGGCCGCGTCCTCCTTTCCCAACGCCCCGAAGGCAAAGCGCATGCTGGGCAGTGGGAATTTCCTGGCGGCAAGGCTGAGGGCGGGGAGGAGCCAGCTTCGGCGCTGATCCGAGAGCTGCGCGAAGAGCTGGGCATCAACACGGAAGAGAGCTGCCTCGCGCCGCTCGCTTTCCACGCGGCGGATGGCCTGATCCTGCTCCTCTACGTGTGCCGCAAGTACAAAGGCATACCCGCTCCGCTGGAGGGCCAGACCCTGACATGGAGCGAGCCCACCGCGCTGATGGGCTTCGACCTCGTCCCCGCCGACAAGCCGCTGGCAGCGGCAGTGCGCGATCTGCTCGCCTACTAAAGGCCCTTCAAAACAGCATCGGCGAGGGACGCCTTCGCGCTGCCGGGTTTGAGTGGCTTTTGCTGGCTCGGATGAGGCACCCAGCCGGTGACCACGACGATCTCGAACAGCGTCTCTTGGCCCCTCAGTTGGTCCAAAGCAGATGCAAGCACGTCGCGGCGCAGCGCCGTCTTCCCGCCCTTCACGAGCGCCGCCGTCTCTCCCATCCCGCGCAGATCACGCAGGAGTGACAGCGGCTCACGGTACTGAACGGTGACGGGAAACGAGTCGGCCACGGGAAGGGCGAACCCTGCGCCTTGCATCAATCCGCCAGCGTCCTTGATCGCCACGAAGGGGGAGACCCGAGGGCTCAAGCCGCCAGTCAGAGCCGTCTCTACATCGCGGAGGGCTGCTCGCAGACCGCCGAGCGTTCTTTCTCCCGGAAACGCCCCGATGAAGAGACCATCAGGCTTCAACACCCGCCGCGCTTCCTTGAGCGCACCGGGCAGATCATTCTCAGCATGGAGGCTCATCGCCGAGACCAAGAGATCGAGCGCGCCATCGGCAACGGGTATCGCTGTCGCGTTCGCTTCGATGGGATTGGCAGCGCCAAGAGCTTTGAGGAACTGGCCGCTCTCTCCAGCGATCTGGACGCTTTGGACGTCCGCCTTCTCCGTGAGGCGCTGCGCAATCAGCGGAGCTGCAGGGCCGAAGAACAGCGCGTTTTCAAACCGCCGCGTGACAGTCTCCAGTCGGTCGATCACGTCGTCGGCCACGCGCTCGTGCAAGAAAGCGTGCTCAGAAAACTTGCCCGCGGCGCGTTCCAGCCGACGTCTTCTGAGGTCGGGCTGGAAAATCGAAGGGGCCTCTTTGTGCGCCATGTGATCGGCAATCCTTCTCGTGGGTCCATCTATCTGCCGCGGACCGCCGCCCTGCGCCAAGGCCCTCTGCGCCGCATGGGGGAGCGAGCGGGCAGTTGGCTGTTCCCAAAGCGCTGTCCGGTGACCTCGGCGGTGGTCCCGCAAGCAGGCGTGCTCTCGCCTGAGGGATGGTCAAAGCTGACCTTCGTCGCTGACCCCTCATGCCAAGGTTGCGGCGTGCCGTTCGCGAAAGGTGAGGGCGCCATGCCCCTTTGTGCGGCTTGTGCAGGCCCGGAGACGTCGATCCGAAACCTGATCGGTAGGCGGAAGCTCGACAAAGCGCGGGCGAGCCTCGTCTACGACAGCGTCTCAGCGAAGCTCGTTCTTTCCCTGAAATACGCGGACCGGCATGACATTGGTGTCGCCCTGGGCGAGTTGCTGCCCCCGGCGATTGACCGATTGGACCTCGACCGATCCGCAATCCTCGTCCCGATCCCGCTCCATCCCAAGCGGCTGAGATCGCGGCGCTATAATCAATCCCTCGTGCTCGCGCGCGGCGCAGCCCGGCTCACCGGCCATGCGGTCGCGCCTGAACTCCTCAAGCGGACCAAACCCACCGCCCAGCAGAAGGGGCGCGGCTTTGAAGCCCGGTTCCGCAACCTTTCAGGCGCGTTCGAAGCCTCACTAGAAGTGGCGGGCCGCGATATCATCCTTGTCGATGACGTTTTGACCAGTGGCGCAACACTGATTGCCGCGGCGCGGGCCTTGCGGCGGGCAGGGGCCAAGACCATTTCCGCCGTCACCGCCGCAAGGGTGGTGCCGAACGCCAAAGACCCTGACATTGACCTCCCAGAACTCTAAGGACGATCCCCATGGCCAAAGTGACGATGTACACCAAGACGATGTGCCCCTTCTGCATCCGTGCGATGCAGGTCTTGAAAGGGAAAGGCGTGGAGGTAGACGAGATCCCCGCCGCTTTCGACAAAGAGAAGAAGCAAGAAATGATGGATCGCTCCGGCGGGCGGCGCACGTTCCCGCAGATCTTCATTGGCGATGAGCATATCGGCGGCTGCGACGACCTTCTCGCGCTGGAGCGTGCCGGCAAACTCGACCCGATGCTGCAGGC
>JBCCTF010000037.1:0-27357 GCA_039198765.1 Pseudomonadota bacterium | reverse complement strand
TCCGGCCGGAGCAGCTGCTGTATCGTCTGTACCATGAGGATGGCGTGCGAGTGTTTGAGCCGAGCGGCGCACATTTCTCCTGTACCTGTAATCGCGAAAAAATTGCTGGCGTTCTTGCTCAGTACACCCGCGCTGATATCGACGATATGCTGGAAGATGACGCGATCAACGTGACATGCGACTTCTGCAGGAAGACGTTTCGGTTCGAACTCGACGAGACAGGCGAGCAGTTCAAAGACGTCTAAGGACGCTCCACTGCATTTCAGCCACAAAGAGAGTTAACGGCGTGTTATATAGTCCCTGGAATAGCGAAGGGGAAACACGTCGTGGCTTTAAAAAAATCAATCTGTTCAATGTCTTTACTGGCGCTGGCGGTGTCCTTGCCGCTAGCTGCCACCGCGCACGCTGCGCCCGAAACACGGGTCGCCGTTGATGGCTTCCAGCTCAGTATCTCGGACACAGCCACGCAGGTGCCGTTCGAGTTGGAAGTGAGCGGTTTCGACGCCGATGGCGACGAAGCTAAGGCGCGCGCGTCCTTCGGCAACCTCGGCGTCTCAGCGGAAGGCCTGACTATGGCGACGGCCAGTTTCCAGGACGTGCTGACCGGGATCGCGCCCAACGGTGCGCCTACGGGCATCTTTCAGCTGCAGTTCAGGCTCGACGGATCGATCGATTCGGGCGGCCTTCTTGAGGTTGGAGTGAGCACCTCTGTCGACCCGTCGGATGCTTTCATCCCTAATGACCCGGACGATCCGCAGAATGACGATTTGCGAAGCAGCAAGTTCTTTCAATTCGATCCTGCGATCGCGACCAGTTTTGCAGATTTGCCCTCGCAAGATGCGCCCAACGTCACCGAAGACCAAGTGACGTTCCGCACCTCCGACGAAATGTCCGTAAACTTCGCATTATCGGGCATCGACGACCAGCCGACCACCGAGGTGGATACGCTGCTGATCATCGAACTCGCTGCAGAAGTTATGACGCCGTTCACGTTCTTCTTTGAGCTGGCTGCGTTCGGTCCAGGCGGCGCAGGATCGATCGACTTCTTTGGTTCCGCGGTGCTGGAAGAGATCCGGTTTGTTGACCCGGTCACGTCGCAGGTCTTCACCGACGGCTTTTCTCTCAACGGGCAAAGCGGCGTGGACTATGTCGCTTTGGTCAATCAGCCGAGCAATCCGGTGCCGGTCCCCGCGGCGTTTTGGTTGATGGCTGCAGGTGCGGCGGCGATCACCCAGCGGCAACGGCGATCCAAATCGGCAGGCTGATGAATGCCAAAATGGTGGTCATGGTGACGTGGCCTGCGGTGAGTTCGGCGTTTCCGCCGAGTTCCCGCGCGAGCACGTAGCTCGATGCTGCGCCGGGCGCTGCGCCGACGGCCACGAGGACGACGATGGTTTCTTGGCTGAGGCCAAGTGTCTGACCAATCAGCATGAAAACCAGGGGTGCGACGACTAGCTTGAGGGAGATGGCGACCACCAAGAGAGCGGGGTTTGCTTTGACGGCGGAGAAGTCGAGGCCTGCGCCCACCGTCAAGAGGATGAGGGGCAGGGCCGCCCGGCCGATCAGGTCCGCCGTTTCGAATAGGGCGGATGGGAGCTGGTAAGGCAGTGTGCTGACGACCAGCCCTGCCACTGTGCCCAGGATCAGAGGATTGGTTACAATCCGCATGAGCACGGGTCCGAATTGAACCCCGCCGCCTCGGCTGCCCCAGACGGAGAGTGCCGCCACCGCCATGATGTTGATCAGCGGAATGGTCGGTACAAAGACGAGCGCCGTGAGTGCTGCTTGCTGAGGCGTCAACGCGGCTTGTGCCAAAGCAAGGATAACAAACCCGTTCCAGCGGATCGCACCTTGAAACACAGAGGTGAACGTCGGATCATCCGTCCGCAAAAGCGGTTTCAGCGCCAGCGCGATGCCTGCCATCGCGAGAAATCCAATGGTGGCAGCGGCTAGGAAGCCTCCCGCGGGTAAGCTGACCACATCCGTTCGCGCGATGGTGACAAAGATCAGTGCAGGGAGGAGTGCGACATAGGAGAGCCGCGTGATCCCGCCCCACAGATCAGCGGGTATCAGCCCTGTTCGCCGGATCAACCATCCAAGGATGATCGCGCCCGCGATCGGGATGAGGCCAGCAACGATGGATCCCATAGCTCTGGTCTCACTGGTCAGTGCACGGTCTTAGAGACCGAGGCTACGGTAGCTCTCAGCCACAGCTTGCAATGCGTTGTAGTAGGCTGCCGTCCGCATATCTTCGATGTCGTTCACCGAGCGCCATGTCTCGCGCATGCCTTGGTAGGCTGTGCGCATGGTGTCATCGAGGCCGGAGCGAACGAGGTCGATTTCGTCAGCACCGGGACCAAATTTCTCGATAAACTCCGGACTGAATTTCTTGCCAACCATGGCCTCAAGCTCTTGAAGAAGCATGAGTTTCTGCTTCTCATCCTGACGGCGCTGCATGCGGCCAAAGCGGATGTGGCTGAGGTTCTTGACCCACTCGAAGTAAGAGACCGTCACACCGCCGGCGTTGGCGTACATGTCAGGAATGATCAGCACACCCTTCTCTCGCAAGATGGTATCTGCGCTCGCTGTGATGGGGCCGTTCGCTGCCTCGATGATCAGCTTCGCCTTCACATTCGCAGCGTTACCGCGCCAGATTGAGCCCTCGACCGCGGCGGGGATGAGGATGTCACACTCCTCTTCGAGGAGTTTGTTGCCCTCTTTCAGAACCGTGCCGTGGTGATAGCCGCTGACACCGCCCGTTTTGGTGATGCAGTTCTTCAGCTGATCGATGTTGATGCCTTTGGAATCGTAGACCGCACCATCACGCTCAATGACACCGATGATGATCGCACCATCTTCATCGGCCAGAAACTTCGCAGCGTGGTAGCCCACGTTGCCAAGGCCTTGGACGATGATCCTCTTGCCTTCGAGGGTCCCGTCGAGGCCGATTTGCGTCACGTCTTCAGGGTGTCGGAAGAACTCTTGCAACGCATACTGAACACCGCGGCCTGTCGCTTCGACGCGGCCAGCAATACCGCCTGCATTCAGGGGCTTACCGGTGACACAGGCATGGGCGTCGATGTCGGTGGGGTGCATCCGCTTATACTGGTCAGCGATCCAGGCCATCTCGCGCTCGCCGGTGCCCATGTCGGGAGCAGGGACGTTCTGTGAGGGGTGGATCAGATCGCGCTTAGCGAGTTCATAAGCAAAGCGGCGGGTGATCCGCTCCAGCTCATCCTCTTCCCAATCGCTCGGGTTGATCCGTAGACCGCCTTTTGAACCGCCGAAGGGCACTTGGACCAGCGCGCATTTGTAAGTCATCAGCGCAGCCAGCGCTTCAACCTCGTCCTGGTCGACAGACATAGCGTAGCGGATGCCGCCTTTGACGGGTTCCATGTGTTCGGAGTGGACACCGCGGTAGCCGACAAAGGTGTGGATGTCCCCGCGTAGGCGCACGCCGAAGCGGACTTTGTAGACGGAGTTACAGACCTTGATCTTCTCTTTCAGGCCGTCGGAGATATCGAGGTGCGCGGCCGCACGCTCGAACATGATATCGACGCTTTCGCGGAACGTTGTCTCGCGTTCGCTGTGTTGCAGGTCCATGGGGCGTTCCTCGTTCTATGCACGCTTTGGTGGTGCTTGGTTTTAATGTCGAAAGTGTCTCAATCCGGTGAAGACCATGGCGAGTCCGGCTTCATTGGCCGCAGCGATGACCTCATCATCGCGGACGGAGCCTCCGGGTTGGATGACAGCCGTCGCGCCAGCGTCTGCGGCGGCGAGGAGGCCATCGGCGAAGGGGAAGAAGGCATCAGAGGCGACGACTGACCCTTGAACGAGGGGCTCGGAGAGGCCTTCGGCTTCGGCTGCGTCCTGAGATTTGCGGACGGCGATGCGCGCTGAGTCGAGGCGGCTCATCTGGCCTGCGCCAACGCCGACGGTGGCGCCGTCTTTGGCATAGACGATGGCGTTGGATTTGACGTGCTTGGCCACGGTGAAGGCGAAGCGGAGGTCAGTCATCTCCGTGTCCGTCGGTGCGCGCTCCGTCACCACTTTGAGGTCATTTCCGAGGGTGATCGCGTCTTGGTCTTGCACGAGGAGGCCACCGGCGATTTGGCGGATCATCTGGCGCGGCTGGCTGGGCAGCGGCAGCTCGGGCGTGATCAGCAGACGGAGGTTTTTCTTCTTCGCAAAGATAGCGCGCGCTTCATCGTCAATGCCGGGGGCGACGACCACTTCGGTGAAGATCTTGGTGATCTCGGAAGCGGCTTCAGCGTCGAGGGGGCGGGTGGAAGCGATGATGCCGCCGAAAGCGGAAACTGGGTCGCAGCGGAGTGCGCTTTTGTACGCTTCGCTGATGCTTTCGCCGGTGGCGACGCCGCAAGGGTTGGCGTGTTTGACGATGACGACAGCGGGCTGGTCGCGGAACTCCGCAGCAAGCTCGACTGCAGCGTCGGTATCATTGAGGTTGTTGTAGGAAAGCTCCTTACCCTGAAGAACGTCTGCGCTCAGCGCTCCTTCGCGCATTTCGGCGGTCGCATAGACCGCGCTCTTCTGGTGCGGGTTCTCGCCGTAACGGAGGGTTTGGGCGAGCCGGCCAACGGATCCTGTGCGCCGTGGCGGCTCGTCGCCTTCGTGGAGGGTCAAGCTGATCAGCAAATCGTATTGCGCTGTCCGGCCGTAGGCGATCGATGACTGCTGCTTGCGGAAGGCCTTGCTTGTGCCGCCAGCTTCGAGCTCAGCCAGCAAGGGCTCATAGTCTTCAGGATCAGTGATGACGCAGACGCGGTCGAAGTTCTTAGCCGCTGCGCGGATCATGGCGGGGCCGCCGATGTCGATGGTTTCGACAAGGCCTGCTTCATCAGCGTTCTGACGAACGCTTTCCTCAAACGGGTAGAGATTGACCACGAGGAGATCGATCGGACCGATATTGTGCTCAGCCATCGCGCCATCATCGGTGCCCTCGCGACCCAAGAGCCCTCCGTGCACCGACGGATGGAGTGTCTTCACGCGGCCATCCATGATCTCAGGGAAGCCGGTCAGCTCGGACACGTCACGAACATTGAGCCCTGCTTCGCGAAGGGTGCGCGCGGTGCCGCCGGTGGAGACCAGCTCCACGCCATGCCCAGCGAGGTGTTCAGCGAAGGGCACGAGCCCGTTCTTGTCGGAGACGGAGAGAAGGGCGCGGCGCGGCTGAAAACGGGCGTTCATGGTGGGCCAGACAGCTCCTGATGTGAGGGGTCAAAAACTGCTCGCGCTTATCGGCCTCCCGCGCAGGCGCGGCAAGCGACAAAGCCATGACCACAGGAGTTTGAAAGGGCGTGCTTCAGCCCACACGCTTAAGGGCAGGATCGTCCACAGGAGCAGGCGCGGCCGGTTTGAACTCAGGCACCAAGTGGTGCACTGCATCCAGCAGCGCTTCACGATTCCCCACGCGCGCGTGGCGAACAACGTCAGAGAACCTCGGCTCAAGAAGCGGCAGGTCGATCATTGTCGGCGAGGCAAGGAGAACGCCATCGGTGCCGGTGGTGAGAAGCTTCTCAAGCGAGTGAAAGATCTCTTCGAACAGCTTCTCTCCTGGGCGAAGCTTCGTGAAGATGATCTCGACGTCCTCGTGCGGTGTTTTGCCAGCAGCTTCGATCATCCGTTCAGCCAAGGTCACGATCTTGATCGGGTCACCCATGTCGAGAACGAAGATTCGACCGTCGTGACTGACCACGCCGTCGTCCTTGTCGAGGGATGCTGCGTTGAGAACCAAGCAAGCGGCTTCTTGCGTGGTCATGAAGTACCGCTGAACGTCAGGATGGGTGACCGTGATCGGTCCGCCTTTCTCGATCTGGCGCTGGAACAGTGGCGCAACCGAGCCGGTTGACCCAAGAACGTTGCCAAACCGCACGGTGACAAAGCGAGTGTCACTTTGCGCAACATCAAGGGCCTGAGCGTAGAGCTCGGCAATACGCTTGGTTGCACCCATGAATGATGAGGGGTTCACCGCCTTGTCGGTCGAGATAAAGACCACCTTCGATGAGGCATATTCCATGGCTGCATCGAAGACGTTCTTCGCACCGAGCACGTTCACGAGTGCCGCTGCACACGGATTATATTCAACAATTGGGACGTGCTTCAGTGCAGCAGCGTGGAGGACAAGGGATGGGCTGTACTTCTTAAAGAGCCCCATCACATGATCACGCTGGCAAACATCAATCAGCTGAGGGACGAGGATATCCTCGTAACCGGCCTCACGAAGCTCTTGCTCGATCGTGTACAGATTAAATTCGCCATTGTCTGCGAGGATCAACTTCGCTGGACCAAGCTTTGCGATTTGACGGCAAAGTTCGCTGCCAATTGTGCCGCCGGCACCTGTCACAAGAACGTTACGACCGGAGACCATGGTGGTTGCGAGCGCCAGGTTCACGGGACGCGCCGTCCGGCCAAGGAGGGCCTCGCAATCAATGTCGAGGTCGCAACAAACGGTGCTCTCCACAGGAGAGTCGCTTTTCGATCGGCGGTTGAAAAATTTATCGAACATCAGGCCGATCCTTCCCCCGGAGGTGAATATCACGTTGGTCTGTTCACCGAAAGCCTTTGATACAAAAAGATAAGGCAACAACTGGGCGACATCTTGGGAGTGTAAGATGGCGCTAAGGTTAACGCGCTTCCTACAACCTTAAGCTGTCTACTGCTTCGGCGTAAGTGTCTAGACCAGAGCGAAAAATTGCGGTCCCGGCGACAAGGGAGGTGGCGCCAGCCGCGACCACACGTGGAGCCGTTTTCACGTTGATGCCGCCATCGACCTCCAAAATGCAATCGAGCCCGAGGGATTGGATGCGGCCAGCGATATGCTCAATCCGATAGAGGCTGTCCTCGATGAATGCCTGGCCACCAAAGCCGGGGTTTACGGACATGACCAGGATGAGATCGCACATCTCATAGAGCGGATCGAGGACGGTCAGGGGCGT
Organism: Pseudomonadota bacterium; assembly: GCA_039198765.1. GTDB lineage: Bacteria > Pseudomonadota > Alphaproteobacteria > Caulobacterales > Parvularculaceae > Parvularcula. Next base: position 20,401 of record JBCCTF010000037.1, on the reverse strand, counting down.
GCCAGGGTTGATCGCAACGCCGGACTTCACACCGAGGTTTTTGATCGTCTGCAGCGTCCGGTGGATGTGGGGATCAGCCTCAGGATGGACGGAGATAATATCTGAGCCGGCCTCGGCGAAAGCCTCAATATACGGCGCTGAGGGCGCGATCATGAGGTGGCTGTCAAAAGGCTTATGGGTGTGGGGTTTTAGCGCTTTGATGACGTCGGGGCCGATGGTGATGTTCGGCACGAAGTGTCCGTCCATGACGTCGAGGTGGATCATGTCAGCGCCTGCTTCGTCCACGGCGCGGATTTCATCGCCAAGTTTGGAGAAATCCGCGGCGAGAATAGAGGGACTGATGAGAATGCTCATCGGCCCGGCATAGACCCCGTTGCCGAGAGTCGCCATCCCTCATGGATGATCGGAGTGAGCTGTCAGATCAGCAGGCGAGAGGCTTGGCGAGCGCCTCAGCAGCGGCAGCGTCAGGGTATCCCGCGCAGCAGTCAGCGGCCAAGGCTTCAATCATCGAGGAGACTTCTTCAATCTCAACCGAGTAGATCACCGATCGTCCGTCTCGCCTGTGCCGGATCAAGCCAGATCGCTGCAGAATGTTGAGGTGGGCCGATAGGGTGTTCGGTGCCACATCAAGGCTTGATGCAAGCTGGCCTGCCGCCATACCATCAGCGCCAGAGCGGATCAGTGTCTTGAAAGCGCGAAGCCGGGTGGACTGGGCCAAGGCGCTCAATTGCGAGACCAGAGTGTTGTCATCGTCGTTCACAACGCTTGAATGTCTCGCTCGACGAAAAAACACAATGGCCATAGGACTTTCCAATGGCGAAGCATGGCTAACGGCACCATTATTCCTCAAACTGTCGTGCCATGTCTCGCGTCTGTCAGCGTGCGAATCGAAGAGCAAAGGCCAACCATGATTGTTATCCATCACAACCCGGACTGCGGTACGTCCCGCAACGTTTTGCGGATCATTCAAGACAGCGGGGCTTCTCCTACGGTGATTGCTTATCTCGAGGAGGGTTGGACCCGGTCTCAGCTTCTCGGGCTCTTTGCTGCTGCTGACATCACGCCGCGCGAGGCGCTGCGAGAGAAGCGATCGCCTGCGGAGGAGCTGGGCCTGCTCGAGCCGGGGGTTTCAGACGACGAACTCCTCACGCAGATGGTAGCGCATCCGGTGCTGGTGAACCGGCCGATAGTCTGTACACCGAAGGGTGTTGCCCTGTGCCGACCGTCCGAAAAAGTGCTCGATCTCCTCGAGACATGGCCTCAGGGTCCTTATGCGAAGGAAGATGGTGAGCTAATGATCGACGCAGACGGTCAGCGGGTTTAGCCGCTTGGGAACGCGACGCCCACAGTGGTTTCCGTCGTCATGGTCTCCAACGGCCAATGCTTCATCGTGATCGAGGCTGGCTCGACGATGATCTGTGTGCAGCTCTTTGTATGGCTGAAGTCACGCGCCATGAGCACGGCATCTTCCCTGTCTAGGCCTAGAGGGTCCAGATGGAAGGTTGGAATGCCGTTCGTGTGCAACTCACCGCCTTGCCTTGTCCACTCAGCAAAGACGCCTTGGCGGAGCCTTGTGACCTCGTCTTGTCTGACGGAAGAAGACGTGGTCATCAGCGAGCTCTCGGCATCCAAGCTCCGGGTTTTGAGGGATGTTCCGTCCCAGGAATATTCCAGCACTCTGTCGTCCACACTCATCCAAACACGAAAGCCCATGGTCGCGCTGAGGTCGATGTCAGGCAGCACGGCTTGCGGGCTGTCGCTGGCTAATATGAGAGGGACCAAACGGCCGCGCGTTTGGGCGGCGACTGTTGCGGGCCAAACCCTGTCACGGTCGTTGTAGCCGTTGAGGAGGCATGCCCAAACACCATCGCGCCTAACGCCGATCCATGTTCCTCCAGCCTCGGGATCGCGGGGCGCGAGGATGTCTTCGTTTGGCCAGTAGCTCGGCTCTTCACCTGCAGGCCGGGTGCGCCGTTCGTCTCTGTTCATGGTGACCAGCCAGCCGCCATCGCGGCGCAGGGCTGTTACGGTGCACACAGATCGTTATCCAGCAGACTTCAGCGGCGCGCGCAGTGCGTAATGGGAGTTGATCTGGGCTTCGCCGTCGCTGCTGGTCAAGACTTGCCTGCCGCAAAGATCGATCATGTGGGCGAGGACAGAGTGGCACGCGGCGGGGTGAAGGCGCGGGCTGATGTCCGTGTACACTGTTTTCACGATATCCGTGATCTCGCTGCATCCATCTGCGACGGCTGCGATGATTGCTCGCTCTCGTGTCAGCCGGTGCTCGATATAGGCTTCGATGAAGCCATTGGGATCATGATCAATCGGCGCGCCATGGCTAGGATAGACGGTGCTGAAGCCGCGGTTCTGCACTTTGCGTAGGCTTCTGAGATACTCACTCATGCTGCCGTCAGGCGGGGAAACGATGGACGTGGACCAGCCCATGATGTGATCGCCTGAGAAGAGCGCGTTCTCTTCGCGCAGGGCATAGCAGAAGTGGTTCGCCGTGTGCCCTGGCGTTGCGATCCCCTCGATGGTCCATCCGGGTCCGGAGCATTCCCACCCATCTTCAATTGTGATGTCAGGCTTAAACGTGAGGTCGTCGCCTGCCTCCATGCGCACGGCACTCTCGCTCGCAGCGCCAGGACCACCGGCGTAGACGGAGCATCCTGCCCATTCAGCGAACGGATGGGAGAGGGGGGAGTGGTCCATGTGGGCGTGGGTGACAAGCACGTGGGTGACCCGCTCGCCTTCGACAGCTTTCTTTACCGCGTCGAAATGGTCGTCGAGCGCCGGGCCTGGATCGATAACAGCGACGTCGCCGTGACCGATGATATAGACGCCGGTGCCGGTGTAGGTGAACGAGCCGGGATTGTTGGCAATCACTCGCCTGATGAGCGGGCTAAGCTGGTCCACACGTCCGTAGGCGACGTCGATGTCTTTCACAAAAGGGATCGGCATAGTCAGACAGCTACCTCGAGAGGGTGCTTGAGAGTTGGTGTACGGACGTTTCTTCCGCCCGCTGCATCGATATGGCGGAGGAGGGCCTCAGCCATCAGCCCTGTGGCGCGAAGCTTGTCCTCAATCGGCAGCGCCATGGGTGGGCCCATATCGGTTTTATTCGCGTCCACGACGAACAGCTCACCCGTCCCGCGATCGCGGAGGACGTCGAGGCCGCCGGCATCAAGCTTCAGGCGACGCGCAAAAGTGGCGATCTGGTTGATCTCCCCGGGCGTAAAGACATCGGTCAGCTCAGCCATTTCAACCTGGCTGTTCGAGTTCTGAAAGCGTTCGCCTACACTCCTCCGTTTACGGAACACCAACACGGGCATACCGCCCATAATCGTGGTGCGAAGGTCCTCAACCATGCCGCCATCGATACGATTGTCGACAAGGCGTTGATAGACGGAACCCCGGCGGCGCGGTGCTGGGCCTTGGACGATCTGCCCGTCATGGGCGCCATTGATCTCAGACTTTTCGACCATGGGGCCGTTATAGGTGAGGGGATCAACTGTCAGTGTGCTGCCAAACACCTCTTCGGACAGGCGTCCAACGAGTGTCTTAGAAACATCGATGCAGTTAGCGTTCAGCGCCAGTTGATGCGGGGCAACGCGGACTTCGTCTGTGAACGTTGCATCATTGAACGCCCAAACAACGTCCGCATCAGCGATATCGGTGACGATCTCCGCTCCAAGGTAATCGGCGATCGACCGGGCAAAGTACCAGGGGCGGGCATGCATCGGTGTGAAGGCGATTTTCACGCGACCAGGGGCCAGCTTCGGGGCTTTGCGCAAAGCGCGCTCAAAACTGGTCCACCGCCACACATCGATCACGGTGCCCAGAGTAAGCGGCACATGGTGGCCCGTCGCACGGACTTGGAGACCACGCTTGGTGGGGCGCAGGTCAGAAGTCAGCTGACGCAGCAGCTGCGGGGTCGTCGCATAGGAGGAAGTTGCGGTCATGGCATGCCACCAGTTTGCTTTCACCTCGATCTTCGCGCCTACCCGCCGCATTTGTTACACGTTCCTGTTGTCGGCAAGAATGTCGCAGTTGAAAAGGGGGAATGGCAAGGAAATGCAATCTCCGTGATCGATAGCGCCCAATTGCTGATGTCCGAAAACATGATGTGGGTGTATCTCGGCATCTTTTTAGCCCCCTTCGTGCAGGAAGACGCGGCTGTGATCAGCGCAGCGTCCCTTGCGGCGACCGGGATGGGTCAGGAGGCGGCGATCCTCGGCGTGGCGTTGGCAGGGCTCTCCGCTAGTGACCTTTGGAAATATACGATCGGCATGGCGGCCCGGCAGCAAGCTTGGGCGAAGCGCTTTGCTGAGAAACCGCGGGTGGAGGCTGCAGGCCGCGTCGTGCGGGAGAAGCTGGGCCAGGCGATCTTCGCGGCGCGGTTTGTTCCAGGGACCCGCATCGCGCTCTATATCGCCGCGGGCTATTTTTCTGCGCCGTTCTGGCGGTTTGCGGTGTTCATTGTGGCCAGCGCAGCGGTGCTGATCGGCGGGCTTTTCGCGCTGCTAAGGGTCCTGGGCGATGTAGTGGGAGACAGCGCGGTGCTGATCGTGTCCCTGACCGCGCTGTCGGTCCTCATGGTCTATGTGCTGTTCAAGGTGATCCGCGCGCGTCAACGCGGCGCAACGTGAGCATCGAGGAACTGGAGGAATGCTGGCCAGTCCTCCTCGACAACTCCGTGGGTACCTGGGCGTAGCCAGAAACTGAGGTCTGCCTCAGGATCAAAGTCGTCGAGCCGCGCTGTCGCAAGGCCTTGTCGCCCGTAGAGCTCATACACCGGATCAGCACCTTGCGCGGCTTTGAAAGCACCGTTCGGATCGGACCAGACATCGCGACGCGCGTTGCCGAGGAGGACTGGCCGCGGTGCGATGAGGGCGAGGAGGTGATGTTGGTCGACCGCCATGGCGTCCTCGCGACCGGCGTAGCGTGCGTAATTGGCGGCGAACCAATGGGGGTAGGACTTCGTGATCGCCTTCACGCTCTCGCCAACCTTGCGCCGGTTCAGCGATGCGCCGCCTGTGCCTGACTGGTGGGCGATCACAGCATCGATGCGCTCATCGAATGCGCCTGCGACCAAGGCGGCTTTGCCGTAGCGCGAGTGGCCGTAGGCGATGAGTGGGCTGTCTGAGAAGTGATCCTCCGCAAGCAGAACATCAGCCATGCCTGAAAAGACCCAGCCCCAGGCCGCGATCGCGCCCCAGCGGGTGTCTTGGTCGTCGAAGCCGGATGCTAACTGACCCAACGCGGCGAGGCCTGCCTCGCCCCGGTCAGGAACAACATCTGTCGAGGCGATCACGGCGAGGGCGTACCCCCGAGCGATGATGGTCTCCAGCGGCGGCGTGCAGATGTAGCGGCCGAAGAGGTAGGACACGAAGCCCGGCATCTCACCTGCATCCTCCGTGCCCGCCGGTTTCGTCGCCTGCGGATGCGGAAGTGCTGCCCAGCGCGGGCAGAACGTTTCTGTCATGATGACAGGCGCGTTGGCAGCACTGCCCGCTGGGCGAAGGACGGCGAGAGTTGCGCCTCGACCAATGGGCTCCACTTCACCGGAAAAGATCGGCGTGAAAACCAGATCGTACTCTTCGTAGATGGCTTGGCCATTCAGCGCAGCGGTATCGATAACACGGTGTGCACGGACGGAAACGTCCCGTTCGGCGGGGAGCATCCCGTAGACGTCCTTCTGCAGTGCTTCCGCAACGGTAGAACGCTCAGCCTCCCACTCGGCAACGCTCGTGATTTCATCTCCGCCCCCCAATGGCTGCAGTACCGACGGCGTGGCTGCCTGCCCGCGAGGGGCATCAGGTGCCCAGGCTATTGTCATCCGCACACAGCCGCCGAGGCTGAGGGTCAGTAGCAGCACCGCCAGGGATTTGAGATGTTTCATGACAACCTCACCAATCGCGCGTTCCGCTCTATCTGGGCCGCAAATGGCTCCTACGCCACCCATCGGCGCCAGACACGGCGTAATCCTTAATCTCCTGTTGACCATGTTCGTGATGAGTCCAGCAAAAGTTTGGCTCGGATTTCAGGGGAGAACGGTGTCATGCGCAGAGACGTTTTGGCGGCAGGACTTAGCTGTTGGATGGCATGCGGCGTCGCGATGGCTGATGACGCAGCCTTTCTTGAAAGCGCGCGTTCCGCGCTCGAGAGCGCGCAGGCATCAGGCAACACCTTCGTCGTTCAGAACGTTGTCGATGCTTACATTTCCGCCCGCCCAGACCTCGAAGCCTCGATCCGCGACGTCTACACGGCTGTCGTTGATGCTCAAGATGCTGCGGCTGAAGTCGCTGTTCCGGAAGACGCAGCGGCCGCTGTTGCCGACGCTGCTCCTGAAGCACGAGAAATCGAAGCACCCACAGGCTGGCGCCACGGCTGGGCCGGCAACGTCAACCTCGGCATCGAGATCGAACGGGGGAACACGGAGGAAACAGAGGTCAACTTCGCCGTCGATGCGACTCGGGCGTTCGGCAAGTGGGCCACCGATTATCGGCTGGAGCACAACTTCACCCGCGCAAACACGGTGCGGGTTGAGGAGGAGTACCTCATCGCATCCAACCTGCGCCGTGAGATCTCCGGGAAATGGGCATGGGCAGGGTTCCTAACCGCCGAACGCGACCACTTCTCCGGCTTCGAGTACCGCATCGCTGTTGGCCTCGGCCCGAGCTATCAGGTCTTTGACACTCCTGCGACGAACTGGCGGGTCTCGATTGGTCCTGGTGCACGGTTCGATAGGCTCGATGGTCCGGGTACGGAGATCACGACAACGCCCATCCTCGGTGTGGACAGCCGCTTCCGTCAGGAGCTTTGGGGCGACTGGCGCTTTGGCAACGACTTCCGCTCGTCCTTCGGTGATGGGCAGATCATCAACTTGCTAACGTTCCTTGAGACGACGCTCTACAAGCGGCTTGCGCTGCGTATCTCTAATGAGATCGATATCGAGACCGATGCACCGGCCACGGCGCAAACGACGGATACGACCAACACCCTGGCGATCGTCTACAATTTCGGCGCTGCTGACTAGACCGACTAGAACATCTGCAGTGCGAGAGGATCGAACCGGTTGCGGTTCGGGAAGACAGTGTTGAGCTCGCTGTCGGTCAGCCCGAACCAGCGGCCCAGTTCTGATCCATACTGATCAATCGAGATCTGCGGGATCAGCGAACCGCGGCTCCGGTAGGCATTGTCGTGGTCTGTCGTCGGCGGAGGAACATCACCCAGGATGCGCCCACCGCGCACAGCGCCGCCCATGACGATCTGGTGGCCACCCCAACCATGGTCCGTGCCGCTGGCGTTCGATGTGAACGTCCGGCCAAAGTCTGACGCCGTGAAGGTCGTGACCTCATTGCCAAGCCCTGCCTGGTTCATCACTGTCTGAAAGCGCGTCATCGCCTCCGACAGTGTACTGAGCAAAGCTGGGAGGCGGTTGGCTTGATCGTTATGCGTATCGAAGCCGCCCATGCCGACGAAGTAGATCTGTCTGTTCGTTTCCGTCGCGTTCCGTACCGAAATCATATCGGCAACCACGGCCAACTGGTCAGAGAGGCGGTTCCCTTCAAGACGGACCTGTTCGCCAAGCTGTTGCTGTTCAAGTAGCGTTGCCAAAGTGTCGGTGTCGTTGATCGCCTTGGACTGCGCCGCGATGAGGTCTCGCATCATCGGGCTCTGAACACTGTCCGCACTCTGACGATAGAAGGCGCGGAGTCGATCCGTCACTTCATCCGAGCCGTAGACCCGGCGGTCTGTTCCGAATGCGCGTTCGATGTTCCCCGACGATGACAGCTGAAGCTGCCTCGTGCTTCCGCCTGACAGGAACACCGATTGGCCCGTCACGGAGATCGCCGTATACGGAGAGCTTTGCTGCGTAGCGTCGAGCAGAAGTCCGCCCCAACCTTGGCGTGCGCCCTCGACCGAGAACGCTTGCCATGTTGATTGCTGGTCGTTGTGTGACTGAAGACGCGCCGGCAGGATGGCCGTGTCGTCCTCAACCTGCTGTCGTGTCACGGGCTCAACGAGTGGTCCGACATTGGGGACAATTGCGGCTTGCCCGTTATCGAAAAGGGACTTGATCCCAGACATTTCAGGCGGCAAGGCATACTGGGACGACCCAAACTGCCCGCCGTTGATCGGATCCAGCGCGAGGAGATTGCCCCTTGCGCGAGCGCCTTCTAATGAACCGCCGGGAAAGCGGTCGAGGATCGGTCGGCGAGCTTCAGCCCACTGATCATAGGAAGGCTGATCATGATTGATCAGAATGTCCTGACTGTCGCATCCGCCGAAGAGGAAGATACAGACAAGGGCTTTGTACCCCGACGTATCCGCGGCAAGGGCTGCCATCGGCGCTAGGCTCGCTGCGCCAAAGGTCATGGCGGAGTTTTGGAGGAAGTTCCGTCTCGAGATCATCATGATGGTTTCCTCAGCGTTGAACCATGAATTCAGGGGAGGTGGCGGTCATGAGGAGGGCAAGCTGCACCCGCCGCCGCCTATCGGTATCGATGTTGTTGCCGGCGACTTCGATCAGATCGACAGTTTCCTCGATGTACTGACGGTTGGCTTCAGTCAGCATTCCGCCCGTGAGGAGCCGGTCGATCTCAGCAACAAGTGCGCTTGCATCGTCTGACAGCACCAGCAGATCAGAGGCGTTCATCACAGCCACGTTCCGGTTGTCATCACTCAAGGGAGGACCATCGATAAAGTCCTCGATGACGTTGATGTACCCCACAAGCGCTGGCGTTGTAGCGATCTGATACTCGGGTGTTACGAGCCCAGCCTCTGCACTCTCCGTACCCGGACCAACATAACCTGGGCGGAAGAAGTTGAACACGGATGGAGAGACGAATGCGTTGATGTTGAGGTTGTCCGAACGCTCGAGCTGGTCGAGCAGCCAGGCGTCTGGGATTTCACCCGAGCTTGTCACTTGCTGTTCCACACGAAATGCTCGGATCAAGTTCGCGACCCGGAGGATAGGATTACGGATCTTCCCCGCGTTGGGATCGGTGGGAACCGTCTGTGCCTCGCGATCACTCAGGATCGCGGCGGCGGTTGCTGCGAGGTCGCACCGTTGCCCGGTACCGACGATGCTGCCATTGCTGAGGCGGAACTGACCCGCTTCGAAGGCTTCCGCCACGCGGCGGACATAGTCCGGTGAGGGGTTCGACGTGACCAGCTTCTGGATGAGCTGTTTGCTGATGAACGGCGCTACGTTGGGGTGCTCAAGCAAGTAATCAAGGGCGATCTCAACACTTGCGACGGCGTCGTTTCCAACGTTTACGGATGTTCCAAGGAACTGCTTCTCGGTATCCTCGTGCTGGGCGAGGAAGCTCTCCATCGGCAGGTATCGGTTAAAGTCCGTCACGCGCGGGAAGAAGAAGTCCGTGTCCGCCCAGCTCAGGCCAGTGAACACCGCGGCCAGGCCTTGTACGTCTTCAGCCGTGTACGTCTCACGCCCTTGCGGACGACCACTGCTGTCGAGCTCCTCGATCCCGATCGTGAAAAGCTGCATCACCTCGCGGGCATAGTTCTCATCGGGTACGAACCCTGTGACTGGGTCGGCCTTGGGATTGCCAAGGTGGGTGAGGAAGAGGCCCATGGCCGGGTTGAACGAGACCTCGCGGATCAGGTCGCAGTAATTTCCGAGTGCGTTGTCCTGCAGGATATCCAGGTAAACGCTATAGGTCCGTGCACGGCCATCAAGCTGCGGATCGCGCATCGAAGCGACAACGATCTGCGACAGGGCGTAGGTCATTCGCTGGCGGAGTTGGTCCTCACCGTGGATCGCACGTTCCCAGAACAGGCGCTGGACCGTGTTGTCGTTGGTCCAGTTGTCTTCAGCTTCTTCGCGAACACGCTCCGTGTACGGGAAAACAGGTAGCGTGAGCTGCTCGACGATCCACGCGTCGGCGCCTTGTTGCTTCAAGTCGTCCAGATCATCAGCAGACGCACCAAAGGTGGCTTGCTGCTTGAAACGGACGGCGGCCTGGTCCGTCATTTCGCCCGGCGCACCTTGATCTCCAGAGCTGCGCGGGATGCCGCCGCCGGGTTCTTCTTCGCTGCCGAAGCAGGCTGTCAGTGCAAGACAAGCAGCGCCGAGGAGCGCGTTCCGTGTGAAGGCCATGTTCGTCGTCCACCATGCATTTCGGGCACAATCGACCGCCAGCATGCGGACGATTGTGGCGTGTCTGAGGCAGGAACGGGGCTCGCCACGCCGCTCCTGAAAGTTATGGGGTGAGATGAAATCACGCGCGTTAAGGCGCAGTGGCGCCTCGCTGAATAGTTTGAATCAATAAAAAGGGCCTGCGCTTTCGCACAGGCCCTGGGCTTCAAATAATCAATGGAATTATGGGCTTAAGGCGCCGTCGGAAGAGAGCGGCCCGGCGTGTAGGGCGCCCCTGCAGCGGTCAATTCTTCCTCAATCGAAGCCACCATTCCCTCAATCTCGGTGAGAGACGAGCGCACTCTGGCGTACTCGGCGGTCACGAACTCCATCTGCTCTTTATGCTGGCCGCCGACGGGGGCGAGGGTGCCCCAGGTTGCGCCGGTGACGCGGCCAATGCGCGACGAGAGGCCAATCGGCGAAGGCTCGTTCCGGCTGGCACGGGTGCGGTCGCCGTAGAGGACTTCCTCTGTGTCCAGAAGTTTGGTGCGTGCCTCAGCCAGCATGGCGCGCTGCTCTGCGGTGCCGACATTAACGCGGTCCATGGCGGCTTCGAGATAGCGCATGCGCTCCTTGACCTCGCCAGCTTTCCGCGTGGCCGCCGACATCGCGATCGACAGATCACGCATGGCGAGATGATCAGCCTCCAGCTGCCCGCGGTCTTCCGCGGCTTCCGGGCTGCGGTTGAGTGGTTTCACGGTGAAGGATTGAGCTTCGGTGAGCGTCTCTTCCTTACCGCCGTGCTGTTTCACCAGGTGCACCGTGTACGTCCCCGGCTTAGCGATCGGCCCGGAGGATGATCCGCCGAACAGCGAACGTGAAGGCGCCGAGAGGCTGACGGGACGGGCCGAGTCGTGGCTCAGGTCCCAAGAGATGCGATGCATGCCCTTCGACTTCGGCGCTTTGATCCTGCGGACCACGTCGCCCTGCATATTGCGGACGATCGCGTAGACTTCTGGCGCTTGCTCACGGTCTTCCGCACGCAGATCGTCCCATGACGGGTAAGGCGTGTCGCCGCCGTCCTTGGCGATCTTCTTCTCTTCCGCACGCCGCTCGTCGGCCATCGACTTGAAGCCATCTTTCAGGTGGTAGGTAAAGACGGCGCCATAGGCGGGGTTATCGGCGTTGTAGAACGCGTCGCCTTGGAAGGCGGCTGGGCCACCGTAGCCGCCCCAGATGTCGCCCTCGATGTACTGCCATGCGTCTTTGACAGGGAACAGGACAGCATCAGCCTCTAGGGCTTCATCGTCAGCACGCAGAGGAGAATAGTCGTCGACGATGAAGATACCTCGGCCAAACGTGGCGACGACGAGGTCGTTCTCACGGCGCTGGATTTCGAGGTCACGCACGGCGATGGTCGGCAGGCCGCCCGTCATCTTGTGCCAGTCCTTGCCGCCGTCTCGGGTGAAGAACAGGCCAAACTCCGTCCCCACGAACAAGAGGTCAGGGTTCTCATGGTCCTCAGCAATCGTGTGGGCTGCGCCGCGCTCGGGCAGGCCTTTGCCGATGTTTTTCCAGTTCTTGCCGCGATCGGTCGTGACGTACACGTAGGGCTTATGGTCGCCTTTCTTGTGGTTGTCGAAGACAGCGTAGGCGGTATCTGCATCGTGTACGGACGTAATGATGTCTTCGATGAGCGCCATGTCCGGCACGCCAGAGAACGAACGTTCCGAACGCCACGTGGCGCCGTCATCCTCGGTCACGCTGATCACGCCGTCGTCGGTGCCAGCGTAGATGAGGCCCTTGGCGAGCGAGCTTTCCGACAGACCGATGATCGAGCCGTACATGGAGGTGGAATCGTTCTTGGCGATCGTATCGACGCCCCAGACGCGGCCCATGACCTCAAGCGCGTTGCGGTCAAGCTGGCGGGTGAGGTCGGGGCTGATGACTTCCCAGCTGTCGCCGCGATCTTTCGAGCGGAAGACTTTTTCCGCTGCATACAGAATGGTTTTGCTGTCGTGCGGGCTGATCAGCAAGGGCGTGTTCCAATTGAACTTGTACTGGTCTTCACCCGGAGGGGCCATCGGCACGATGAAGACGCGCTCCTGCGTGCGGCGATCGTAACGGGCGAGGCCGCCGTACTGGTATTGGGTGTAGATGATGTTGGGATCCGTCGGATCACTGACGGGTTTGTAGCCGTCGCCGCCGAGGATCAGTGTCCAGTCGGCGTTGGTGATGCCGTGCTTGGTCGGCGTCCGCGACGGGGCGCACAGAGAGTTGTTGTCCTGGGTCCCTCCGCACACGTTGTAGAAGGGCGCCGCGTTGTCGGGCGTTGCGCGATAGAACTGGGTCAGCGGCAGGTTCCGCATGTGCCGCCAGGTGGCACCGCGGTCATAGCTTTCGTAGATGCCGCCGTCGCCGCCGATGATCAGGTGCGCGGTGTTCTCCGGATTGATCCAGAGGGCGTGGTCGTCCACGTGGCGCGCTTTGTTGGACAGGCGTTTGAAGGTTTTGCCCCCGTCCTCAGACACCGAGGCGAAGGTGTCCATGGCGTAGACACGGTTTGGTTCTTTGGGGTCAACGATCAGCTCGTTGTAGTATTGCGGGCTGCCTGCGACGAAGGATGAGCGCTTCTCCCAACGGGTGCCGAAGCTGGTTGTTCTGTAGACGCCCTTCTGTTTGTCGTCCGCCTCGACGATGGCGTAGACCGTGCCAGGCTGTGAAGGTGCCATGCCGAGGCCGATCCGGCCGAGTTCGCCTTTCGGGAAGCCAGGCGCGCCCTTCTTCCAGGTCTTGCCGCCATCGGTCGTTATGTGAACGCTTGAGCCTGGGCCGCCATTGATCAGTGTCCAGACGTGACGTCGGCGTTGATAGCTGGAGGCGATGATCATGTCGTGATCGTCAGGGTGCACCACAAATTCGTTGACGCCGGTGTTCTCGTCGATCTCCAGCACCAGCTCCCAATTCCCGCCGCCATCGCGCGAGCGGTAGAGGCCGCGGTCACCGCCTTCGTTCCAGAGTGGGCCTTGAGAGGCGACGAGCACGTGGTCGGCATCGTTTGGATCGACCCAGATCTGGCTAATGTGCGCTGAGTCCTTCAGGCCGATGTTGCGCCAGCTTTTTCCTCCGTCATCGGAGCGGTAGACGCCATCGCCGAACGCGACAGACCGTTGGGAGTTGTTCTCACCGGTGCCTGCGTAGACGACATTTGGGCTCGATGGCGCGATCTCGACCACACCAATGGCGTAGGAGCCGTAGTTGTCAAAGACCGGCTTCCACGTCGTCCCTGCGTTCTCGGTGATCCAAATGCCGCCAGAAGCTGTGCCGACCACCATGTGGTGATGCCCGCCGGGCATCATCGCGAAGTCGGAAATCCGCCCGCTGGTGATCGCCGGGCCAAGCTCGCGCATCGGGATCGACGCAAGGGGGCTGTGGTCGTCCGCGTGACCAACCGCGAGGGCGCTGACCCCCGCTGCAAGAAGGGACAGAAGGCGGGGGCGGCTGATCATGGGTCTCTCCGACGTCGGCGCGGGGTGCGCAAAAAACGTGATGATACCACACAATCTCTAAGCGGATGCCAACACGTTTCTGCACCTAGCGCGCTGAAAGAGCGGCGCGATGGCCGCTCTTCCTGCCGGAGAGTGAGGCAGCGTCGCCGTTAGACGGTGATCGCCATGCCTCGATAAATGCGCGCGCGGTACCGGGAGTCCTCGGCATCGGGCAGTGGTGCGCCCGCGAGGATGATGGCCCTTGCGAAGCGTTTGCTCTCCTCCGCCCGCTCGGCCTCGTTCCGTGGTTCCTCGGATTTGACGCGCCGGGTCAGGTTGATCTGGTTGACCGGCGTATCGTGGACGAGGCGCTCGCACTCTACCGCAAGGGTCGCGGTGAAGGCGTGGAGCGAGGTCTTGAAGAAGTTCGCCAGCGCGAAGGCCGGCGTCTTGCTGCCCATGTCTACGTCGGGGGTGACCAGCACCAGCTGCGCCCCGTCGATGAGCGCGGCTTTGCGTGAGACGCGGAAATGGTGGGTGAGGTTGTCTTCCACCAGCTCCCGGAACTGTGCGGGATCGACGCGGTCTTCGCCCGGGCCGCCGAACAGGACGTCGGGGATCTCATGGAACGGCGTGGAGACCACCATCACCGGTGCGCCTGATGCCGCCATGGCCGAAGACATCGCGTCTTCGACACCTTTGCCGCTTGAGACGTGGGTGACAACAGAGCCCTCGGGCAGGTCGCTCAACTCTTCCTCGAGGCGAGCGGCACCTTTCTCTGTCGCGGTAATGAGGTGTACGGAGGAAACACCGCAGGTGGTGATCAGCTCCCGCGCAGCTGTGGCCAGATGATCCACGAGGTGCTCGCCGATGAGCCAGCACGGTTTGCCTTTCAGCGCTGCGATCCGTTCAGGCTTGGTAGAGCCGAAGAGCTCCCGCTCAGTGATCGAGCGTTCGAGAGCGAGGCCGCCAGAAGGCTGGAACGTCTGGCCGCTGGCCGCGCGGTCGGCCAGGAAGAAGACCGTGGCGAGGGCCACTTCTTCTTCCGTCGGCATACGTCCCAAATTGAGGAGCGAGCGGACGCCGTCACCGACGCCTTGCGCAGTCTTGGCAACCTTGCTGACGGGGAGGAAGGGGCGGTCATCGGGCGGGAAGCGGTGGAGGACGAAGCGGTAGCGCTCTTCTTCCGACGCAGGCTCCTGGATCCAGCCGCCGCCGTCGAGACGGGTGACCAGACGATCGACCATATCCTCCGTCATCAGATAATCACCCCACACACAATCAGGGGAAGCCTCGCCCTGGCACTTCTGGGCGAGGGTGCGCAGTTCCTCAGGCGCGTCGGCATTGCCCGCGATGGCGGCGTTGTCGTTGATTGCGATGGTGGCAAGGATCGTGTTCATCTCAACACCGCGCCGGGCGGCTTTGACGGCCGCAGCGTGGATGGCGTTGAGGCGCTTGTTCATCAAAATGAGACGTGCACGGCGTTCGAAAAGGCCGGGGCGACCGCCCACGCCTTGCAGGCGGACACCGTCCACGGGGCCTGGCGCGATGGCGTTGAACTGGATCTCCGGTCCGAGGATCCCGGCCATCGTCTCGACCATGGCCCGTTGGCCTGCCTTCGAGACGGCGTAATCCGCGCGGTTGGGGTAGGCGACGGCGACGTATTTCTCTCCGCCGAAGTAAGAGGAGACGTTCACGACGTACCCGGAGCCTTGGTTGCGCATGATCGGCGCGACCTCGGAAATCAGGGCAAAGTTGGAAACCAGGTTCGCATCCAGTGTGAAGCGCCAGTCGTCGAGGTTCATGTCGACGACCATATCCTCCGCACCCGACACACCTGCATTGTTGATAAGGTAGTCGATCCGCCCGAACGATTTGAGCGTCGCCTCAACCGCGCGGCGCAGGGTGCGCAAATCGCCGACATCGATGCCTGCGAGGATCTTGATCCGGCGGTGGGGCGACGAATAGCCGATATCTTCCAGCTCACTGATGATCTGATCACGCATTATCTCCAGCTCGGCCTCGCGGCGAGCGGTGAGCATGACCTTGCCGCCTGAGAGCGCCAGGAGCCGAGCGATCTGGCCGCCGATGCCCATCGACGCGCCGGTGATGAGCGCGACTTTGCCAAGGTGCAGGCCCGTGATATTTTCGGTGAACCCGGTGAGCGCTTTGCTGGCCCCGGTCACTTCCGAAATGGACTTGGGCACGTGGAGGTTCACGTCCTTGATCGTCCGTTCAGAGAACAAAATGCTCGACGCTTGAGTCGCGGCGAACGGCAGGTTCTCAGGCTCTTGGTTGGTGCCGCGAATGATCTGGTTTCCCCATTCGACACGCTTGCGGCGACCGTGCTTGACGTCGGTCTCCGTCTCATCGCGCCACACGCGGGTCAGTTGTTCCATCCCTGCTGTCAGGGCATTTGCATACGGATCATCAGGGGACGATGCATTGGTCATGAACACAAACCGTGGATCGTGAGCCAGGTCGTCGTGGTTCATCCAGTAGCGCGTTAAGGACCGGGCGAGAGAGATGGCACCCGATAGTTCATGATCAAGGAACAGCTTAACGTCATTGTCCTTGGCTTCGATCAGTGTACCGCCCACGAGGCCAGAGCCGTAGGCAGGCAGGATGATCGCCGCCGAGATCGGCGCGCCCGAGGGCCCGCCCTTGTCCAGCACGCCTTCGGTCTCGGCGGTGTTGCGGCGGTCGCATTTGGTCACTTCGATGCGCGCATCAACCTCGTCGCCACGCATTTGCGACCGGGCGAGTTGGACGTCGCCTTCGAGGGTGTAGCTGAGGATCACGTCAGCGCCGATTTCTGCCTGGACTCGGGCGATGGCGAGGGCCTCGTCCACCTGGCTGCCCGCCGCGATAAAGACGGTCATGCCGCCTGCATCGACCACGCGCAGGCTGGGCCGTGCGATGCAGGTGGAGCGCGACTGCTTGGACACCTTCATGCCGTTGGTCACATCAATATCGTGACCGTTGAGGGCTGAGGACTCATCGGAGCCTAAGAACACGCAAGCGCCCGCAACGTCAGCGGGTTGAGGAAAGACTTTCTCAGGCTGACCATCGGCGTTGGGCCGTGAGAGGGTCATGATGTCGGTGAATTCGTTCGCCGTGGTGCCTTGCTCATCGCCGCGAAGGCTGTCCATGGCGGCAAAAGCGTTCCGTATACGGTCGCTTTCAATCGGACCGGGGAACACGTTGTTTACGCGGATGCCGCGAGGGCCCAGCTCTTCCGCGAATGACTGAGACATCGAGTTGAGCGCCGCTTTCGGTACGACGTATGCCGTGCGCCCGAAATACTTGGTTCGTGAGAAGATGGTCGAGACGTTCACAATGGAGCCGCCAGGCGTCATGTGCGGCGCGGCGGCGCGCACGACGTTCCATGTCACGCCGAGAATGTTGCGCATGGCGTCGCCGACGGTCTCATTGTCCGCACTGCCCTCATCGCGCAGGGCGGCGAGGTCGTCGGCGCTGACGGGCAGCTTCTCGAGGGGCTGTTTCGGACCGGCGGAGCCCGCATTGTTGACGACGATATCGAGTTGGCCTGCCTTATCAAGGACAGCCTTCACTCCGGCGCGCACGCCGTCAGGATCGCCGCCGTCGAAGACCACGCAGAATGCGCGATCGCTCGGCGCGCCTGTATCGGCGAGAGCTGCTTCGCGCGCCTCCTCAAGCCGGTTCGCCGTCCGCCCCGTGAGGGCGACGGTCGCGCCTTCGCGCAGGTAATGGCGGATGATCTTGCCGCCAAGGTTGCCCGCCGCCCCTGTGACGAGAGCGACTTTCCTTGCAAGACGGCCTTCTGTGTGCTGATCGTTACTCATCTTTGTGTCCTTTAGAAAATCGAAGATCGCCACGGGGCGCTAGTCGGTCTTTTGCGACCAGGCTTCAAAGAGCTCGTCTTTGCTGCGCAGGCCAAGTTCGGGGAGGGCGTGATTGACGACATAGGTCGCACCAGCGTGGACGTTGTCCCACATCGCCTGGTGCGCCTTGGGCAGGTCATCCCAGGGCACGACGGTGGGCGGTGTGACGGAGAGCACGCCCGCGGCGATGAGGTCATGCATCTGCGCCACCTCATGCGCGTTGGAAAGGTGCGTACCCCGAATTTCCGCAGTCGGCATAATGATCCGGCGCTGCCGGGTCCACACCTGCGGCGCGTAGAAGCTGAACCGGCCACCCTTCATATTTTCAGAGTAGACGATGCGGCCCGTGTAAGGCTTCACCAGCGCGCTGGAGACGCCTAGGCTGTCAAAACCTGCACGCTCAAAGACAATGTCCGGCGCACCGCGCGGGTTGTCGGGTGAGCGGAGCGCTTTGCCGATGGCTGCCCCGAACGGCTTCATCGTCTTCTCCTGGAACGAGCGCACCGCTCGCTTGAACAGTTCGATGTCGTCCTTGGCGTCGGGCAAGCGGGGCAGAGCCGATGGCCACTCGAAGTCATCGCCCGACCGGCGCTTGAGGGACTCGATCGAGACCACGCCCGCGACGGCGGCTTCAAAGCCGAGGGATTGGACGAAGTCTCGCTGGCCGTCCGTGGTGACGGCGACGACGGCCTTCGCGCCCCGTGCACGGATCACTTCGAGGATCTCGAGGCCGACCGGGTCCGCCAATTCCTCTGATGCGGGGCCGTAGAACACCAGCACCGACTCGTTACCGCGCATGCCTGCGCGAGACAGGATCTCGCCGGGTGAGACCGAGCCTTCTTTGCCCATGAAGGTGAAGTGGTACCCTGACGATGCTCCGTAGAACGCCAGAACGCCGCCGGGCGCGAGGAGCTGGAACGTTCGAGGGAACGCCGTCTCGCCAGCGTGACTGACGGCAAAGTCCGCAAGCTGACCATCGTTCACGGAGCGGTAGGCGTCGAGCAGAGGCTCACCCGCTTTCTCCCACGCCTGCGCTTCACTGCGATCCTCAGGAACGGCGGAGAAGATGTCTTTCAGCTCTGGGCTCTTCCTGTTGATGGCGCCGACAGCACCTTCATCACGGATTGTCTGTGCACGGTCTTCGGAGGACACCATGCCTGTGGCGTGGAGGCCCGTGCGGATGGAGGAGCGCAGGGCGTCAAACCCTGTGCCCGTGGCTGCGCCTTCGACGAAGATGCGCTTGTCGGCCTCAATCCTCAGTGTCGTGAACAAAGCACGCACGACAGTGCCGAGGTTGAGGGTGAAGGCGCCGATCTCTTCAAGGGTGAGGTCCGCACGGATATGGTGCAGCTGCGGTGCCTGGGTCACCAGGAACTGCGCGTGCGAACCGGTCGGTGTCTCATACCCCTGGATCGAGAAGCCAGCGAACATGGGGTCGAGGCCAACGGCGGGTGACAGGAGATCGTTCGTACCCGAATAGATCGCAACGAGATCGCCGATCTTCAGGCGCCCTTCGCGGCGCGCCTCTTCACCGAGCGCGGCCACGAGGGCGACGCCGCCGGAGCCAGTGGTCTGGATGTCCTCTTCGTGGCTGTCGAACGACGACACCGGGATCCCGGTGATGGCCCAGATGTCGTTGAAGTTCACCTCCGACGCGAGGACGTAAACAAGCGCGTCGTTGGGCCCTGGCTCTGCCACGGGGGCGATGAGCTGCTGCTCAGCTATCTCGGGCACGCCGAACTGCGGCTCGCCGGTTTCGGGGTGGCGGTAGACGCCGTGGGCATATTGCCACCGCGGGATTTTGGTGACGCCGGGGAAGAAGGCGCCGCCGCGGGGGATGAGGTCGCCTTGCGCCACGAGGGCATCGGCGGCTGCGGCCTCGTCCTTGGCGATCCGTGCACCGCCGCGGCGGATGGGCAGCGGCTTCGCGCGTTTTTCGAGGAAGTCGCGGATGCCTGTCTTGCCGCCCTCGGGATCGATCACGGCTTCGGCGAAGAGGGCCGCCTCGCGGGTGAGGCCGGCTTCAAAACCGTCCGCCCACCCCGTTTTCACGGCATCAAGACACCGGGTGTACGCGCCGCCGCGGCCAGCCCATTCTGTCTGTGCAGCGATCATTTGGAGATGCGGATCAGCAAGCGCCTCATCGAGGCTTTCGCTCGCTGGCTCATTCCAGCTTTTCAGGCTCTCTTTCCGACCTGCTAGCGCCTTAGCGAGAACGCTGTCACCGCCTTCTGACGCAAATGCACGGACGAGCGTATGGGCACGGTTGAGGACATCGTCCGCACCCCGCGCAATCTCATCGATCATGCCTTTGGCAAGCGCCGCCTCAGCATCGACCGACCGCCCACCGAGGAGCAGTTCCAGCGCATCGGTCAGGCCGTCAAGGCCGCGGCGCTCAGCGAGAAGTCGCGGTAAACGCTGGGTGCCCCCATAGCCAGGCAAGAGGCGCAGGTTGATCTCCGGCTGGCCAAAGCGTGCATAGCTCTCAGCCACGCGGTAGTGGCACGCGAGGGCAAACTCCATCCCCCCGCCCAGCGCGACACCCTGAATGGCCGCGATGCACGGCTTGTCCATCGCCTCGATGCGTTTGAACGCGAGGTGCGCATTGTTCGGGAGGGCGCGCGCTTCGCCGAGGGTGTTGATCTCGTCCAGGAACTGACGAATGTCTGCGCCCGCGACGAAGGACGATGAACCGCTCCCTGTAAAGACGATCGCTTTCACATCGGACCGGCGTTCGAGGTGGTCGACGATGATGTTCAGCTCATCGAGCGCCCGTTCGTTGAGGGCGTTGACCGGAGGGTTTGAGACGAACACCGTCGCCCACCTCGAACGCCGGTCCGATGTGAAAGCGATCGTCTTTACAGGGAGCGGTTCATCGTCCTTCGTCGCGGGCGCAGACATTCGTCAGTTCCTGGACGAGATCAACACCCTCGGCGAAG
>JBCCTF010000036.1:0-27585 GCA_039198765.1 Pseudomonadota bacterium | reverse complement strand
CGTCAGCAGTTTGGCCCCTTCGCCGTCTGGCCCGTCACTCAGAAGGTCTATCTGAGAACGGGCCTTCTGTTCGGCATGGATAAAGCCTCGCCCGATACAGACTTCAGGCTCTGGCTGGGCAAGAACTTCTAGTCTCGCTGCCTATCGAAGCGGATATTCCGTGCGCGTCCATTATCAACAATAAGCCCGTAAGGTTTCCGCGACCCACGCCGCTGAACGCGAATGCGATAACCGTTCCAGATGAGATAGCCTTCGCTTACCAGCGTCGCGTTGCGTGCACGCCCGTTCTTGGTCATTATGAAGGTATCGTCCTCCTTGTGCTCAAGAACAATTTCCGTGTCCGTCTCATCGTTGACGTAGGTGCCCTCAAGACCCTTGCGATAGCGGTCACCGCTGGGGGCCTCGGTAAGGGGCGTTCCGAGTTGAGGCGCTTGATCAGGCGAGAAAAGGCCGATGGACCGCTCTCCTTCGTCATCCGTCATGAGCGCGAGCTTGAGGCCGGGGATGGTTTCATAGTCGAAGAGGTTCCCTTCATCAGGGACCATGCGAACAGGATCACGACCCTCGATCTCACGGAACAAATCGCCGTCGCGGATAACCAGCCGGAGGAAGGTGCCGGAGTCGAGCTCGTAGAGGCCCAGATAGTCGTCGACGCTCTTCAGCTCACTGACGACCTCGGGCCTCGGGGGAAAAGTGGCTTCAACGGTGAACGAAGACTCAAGAAGCTCATCAGCGATCCCGTTGCCGAGGCCCACAACGCCCACTTGCGTGGTGTTGCCCATCACCACGATCGACATCTTTTTCGAAGGGAAACGCAACGTGTACGCATTATAGCCGCCGGTGCTCCCCACATGGTAGACGGTCGGAAGCCCCTTGTACGATCCCATTTCAAGGCCATAGCCATAGGTCTGGGTGAACATACCATCGATGGGCTTTTGACTGGTGGCGATCACCTCGGCTGAAAGCGTCGGATCATTCCCCCAAACTTGGGTTTCCCAGCGAAGTTGGTCAGGGAGCGTTGTGAAAAGGAAGCCATCGCCGTGCGTGTTGGCGATGGCTGCATTCTCAAACCAGCCGGACCAATTGCCATAGGCCCGCGCGAGGCTGGGGACGATGTCGCCGTAGCGGTTTTTGACACCCGTGCTGGGCATATTCCGGGCTGAGAAAAATTCAGCAGCATACTTATCAAAGCGCTCACCCGTCACGCGAGCAACCATCTGTGCGAGGATCACATAATTGGAGTTGCTGTACCAATAGTTCGTACCCGGTTCAAAATTGAGGCTTGTCTGCCGATTGAGCAGCGCCATCACATCGCGGTTGCGGAACGGGCGCTCGTACCATGTCACACCGGTCACCGCCCAAAGATCGTAGATATCGCGGATACCGCTGGTGTGGGTCAGGAGCTGGTTCACGCTGATCCGCTGCTCCACCTCCGGCAGTGCTGTCGGCAGATAGGTGCGGAAGTCTTCGGAGAGGTCAATCTGCCCGCTTGATGCGAGATCCAGCACCATGAGGGCCGTGAACTGCTTTGCGACGGAGGCGATATTGAAGCGCGTCTTCGGCCCGATGTCTGACGGCACGTCGAGGTTCGCGAGTCCTGCATAGTGGGTCATGGCCACATCGCCGTCGATGACGACCCCAACGGCGACCCCGGGTTCGCCCTCGTCGATCATCTCATCGATCATCGCCCTCAGTGACGAGGCCTGGCTTTCGCCAATTTGTGCGTGGGCCGGCGGGACAACCATGGCCACAACGAGAAAAACAGCCCCCCAACATCTCAAAAAGCTATGCATTCTGCGCCCCTCACCTGTTTGCGTCCGACGAGAGGTTAGATCGGGGACACAGGCCGTCCACGTGGGCGCCGTCACACTGCGACGAACCGCATGCCGGCCGCGTCGAGCGGAAACACATTTCCGCGATGGAACTTCTTCCCCCATCCCCCGAGTTCCGCTAGCCCGCTGGGGATGGATTTTCTAACGACCAGAGACTGGGCAAACCCTCTGTTCGGCACGCTAACGACGTTGAGCCAGGCCACTATCCTGCTGCTGAGCGTGTTGGTGAGCCTCGCATTCCTGCTGCTGTTTGACCGCAAGGTCTGGGCCGCCGTGCAGATGCGCAAAGGGCCGAACGTTGTGGGCGCCTTCGGGCTGCTCCAGTCGTTCGCGGACTTCATCAAATTCGCGCTGAAAGAGGTCGTCATCCCTGACGGGGCGGACAAGACCGTTTTCATCATCGCGCCGATGATCAGCTTCGTCCTCGCTGTGATTTCCTGGGCGGTGATCCCTGTGGGTCAGGGCCTGGTGGTGGCCGATATCAATGTCGGCATCCTCTATCTCTTCGCGGTCAGCTCGCTGGGTGTTTACGGCATCATCATGGGCGGCTGGGCGTCCAACTCGAAGTATCCGTTCCTCGGCGCACTCCGCTCAGCCGCGCAGATGGTCAGCTACGAGGTCTCCCTCGGCTTTATCATCATCTCCGTCCTGCTCCTCGTCGGCTCGATGAACCTCAGCCATATCGTTGAAAGCCAGGACCGGGGCCTGGGCATCCTCAACTGGCACGTCTGGCCGCTGTTCCCGCTTTTCGTGATGTTCTTCATCTCAGCGCTCGCGGAGACGAACCGCCCGCCGTTCGACCTGCCGGAAGCGGAGTCCGAACTCGTGGCCGGCTATCAGGTGGAGTACAGCTCGACGCCGTATCTCCTCTTCATGATCGGCGAGTACATGAACATCGTGCTGATGTGCGCGATGACGGTGATCCTGTTCCTGGGCGGATGGTTGTCGCCGGTGGGCGACCTCTTCGGCCTCAACGCTCCGGCCTTTGGGCCGCTGTGGTTCGCGGTGAAGATCGTCTTCATCTTCTTTCTGTTCGCCATGGTAAAGGCCATCGTGCCGCGCTACCGCTATGACCAGCTGATGCGGATTGGCTGGAAAATCTTCCTGCCCACCTCCATCGTTTACCTGATGCTGGTGGCGCTTATGCTTCTTTATATTCCGGGTGCGGCGGATATGTTCCACGGCTGGAGGTCATAGATCATGGCGCGGATTGCTCAGGCCATCAAAGGTGCTCTGCTTACGGACTTTCTCTCGGCCTTTTGGCTGGGGCTGAAGTACTATTTCCGGCCCAAGCACACGGTGAATTATCCTTACGAGCGCGGGGCGATCAGCCCGCGTTATCGGGGGGAGCACGCGCTGCGCCGCTATCCCAATGGCGAAGAGCGCTGCATCGCTTGCAAGCTCTGCGAAGCGGTCTGCCCGGCCCAGGCGATCACGATTGAGGCCGAGCCGCGCGAGGACGGTAGCCGCCGGACCACGCGCTACGACATCGACATGACCAAGTGCATCTACTGCGGCTATTGCCAGGAGGCCTGCCCGGTGGACGCGATTGTCGAAGGTCCGAACCTCGAATTCGCGACGGAGACGCGAGAGGAGCTGTTCTACAACAAGGAACGCCTGCTCGCGAACGGTGACCGCTGGGAGCGGGAGTTGGCCCGGAACATCGAGCTCGACGCGCCTTACCGCTAGGCCCTCGCTCGGCCCTTCATGAACGTTGATGATCCGGGTACGGACAGTGCTGAGATGTAGGCTGTCGTCATGGCGTCCACGTCAAACTCTGTGGCCGCTCTCGGCAACGCCCCGCCTCTGCTGATCTCATAGATTCGGTGCGCGTGGATCTTCAAAAGGCGCTTGTCAAAATGACGAGGCAACAGACCGGCCGCATTCGTCAGGGTAATGATCACCGAGTCGCGCATGCTCACATCGCCGCCGCCGAACATCGCGTCAGCCATGCGGCGGAGAAGCTGTTCCTTCGGGCTCGGGTTATCCTCAGGGTACCGCGTTTCCCAGAAAATGATGAACCGCTGCCGCGTCTCCCGCCGCAAAACGCCTTTGATCACAAGGCCCTGCCGGAGGCCCAGCACCAGCTCATTGCGCATCGCCACCGCGGCCACCAATTCGCCCGCGCGCTTCTCGAAGCTCTTTGCCTTCATCGTGTCGAGGGCATGGGACAACATCTCATCCCGCGGATGGCTCATGTAAGTCGGCTGAAACCAGGTCGCCTTCCCCTCGCCCACTGGCGTGATGTGCCCGCGATAGGTCAGCTCCGCCGCCGCCGCGCCTGCTGCCAGGTAGCCAGGTTTGATCGCGCCCGCCCACGCCGTGATCTCATCGAGCACGAGCAGCATGATCTCCTCAGGCAAGGTCAATGCGGGCTGCAACACAGGTTCCTCTTCAGCGCAGGGTCAGACTGACGAGGCTTGCAAGCAAGACGCCACCCACCCCGCCTGAGACGCTACGTCAGGGGGCGGCAGGTTGCTAGGTGGTAGCGACCGTCGCTGGAATGATCGTGGTGACAAGGATTGCGGCCTGAAGGGCTTCGATCGCTGCCTTGGTTGCACCCGCTGCAACGTTATCCCCGCTGGTGATCTCTTTGATGCGCGCCTTGCGCTCTTTCAGCTCAGCTTTGTCGAAGTTTCGGCGCAACGCACCGCCCGCTTGGGCCAAGGTGATCAACACCGCATCCTCTGGCGCCACGGGACCGGAAGTGAAAAGGGCCGTCCGCAGACGATCCTTCAATGCTCTTTCGGGCGCAGGGTCCAAGGTCGGATAGGTCGTCTGTGTAAAGAAGAAGAGGATCTTCTTTGTCTCTCGCTTAAGGACGCCGCGCTGAACCAAGCCATCGCGAAGCAAATTCATCAGCACACGCTTGTTCGCAAGGCGGCTCACCACATCGCGCGGATGGGCCGAGACCCCCTTCTCCCGAAGAATCGCGATCACCGCCCGGAGATAGTTGTCATCGGGCTCTTCCGCACCATCGACGAAGGCGAACCGCGCCTTTTTCTTCTCACCCGTCGTGGTCAAAACACCTTTGAAGACAAGGTCTGCGAGCGCTGCACCCGAGGTGAGATAAGAAGGCAGACCAGCCTTATTGTGCCCCGACTCATCGTCGAGCATCAGCAGCAAAATCTCTTCAGGCAAGGTCAATGTCATCGGTGGCCCCTCCACATCTGCCTTATGTAGGGAGTCATCATGGCTTTGAGAAGGTCAACGAAAGCAAAGGCCCATACGAGCTCCGTACGGGCCTACCTGCATCATTCACTTCATCCGCCTACGTTGTTTCGAGATCCAACTCTTGCAGACGTTTGATCTCGTCACGAAGGGACGCCGCCTTCTCGAAATCTAGGTCAGCCGCCGCTTCACGCATTTCTTTTTCAAGGCCCGAGATATGCGCTTGAAGGTTGGGACCAGGTTCGAACGTGGCCTTGTCTTCGGCCATGCCGCCGACCCCGCCGGTCAGGCGCGCGGAGCTGAACGTTGTGCCGGCGGCTGCTTTGACGCCTTCATCGTCGCTATCAACGATCTCAGCAATCTTGGCCTTCACCGTCCGCGGTGTGATGCCGTTGGCTTCATTGTGCTCAATCTGTTTCGTCCGCCGGCGTTCCGTCTCCGCCAGCGCGCGCTCCATCGAACCGGTCATCTTGTCAGCATAAAGAACGACACGGCCTTCAACGTTCCGCGCTGCCCGGCCGATGGTCTGGATCAGCGATGTTTCTGAGCGAAGGAAGCCTTCTTTGTCCGCATCCAGAATAGCCACGAACTGGCATTCTGGGATATCGAGCCCCTCCCGCAGAAGGTTGATGCCGATCAGCACATCGAACACACCAAGCCTGAGATCGCGAATGATCTCGATCCGCTCGACCGTATCCACGTCGGAGTGCATGTACCGTACACGGACGCCTTGCTCGTGCATGTACTCGGTCAGGTCTTCGGCCATCTTTTTCGTCAGTGTCGTGACGAGTGAGCGGCCGCCTTTCGTCGCAACCTGCTTCACCTCATCAATCACATCGTCGACTTGGCTGAAGTTGTCCTTCGTCACCGGACGGATTTCGACAGGCGGATCGATCAAACCGGTCGGTCGGATCACCTGCTCAACGAAGACGCCGGAGGTCCGGTCCAGCTCCCACGGCCCCGGGGTCGCCGAGACGTGCAAGGTTTGCGGGCGCATGGCGTCCCACTCCTCAAATTTGAGTGGGCGGTTGTCCATGCAGCTGGGCAGGCGGAAGCCATACTCCGCAAGCGTTCTTTTTCGAGCGTAGTCGCCCTTAAACATCGCGCCGATCTGAGGGATCGTCACGTGGCTCTCGTCACAGAACAG
This sequence comes from Pseudomonadota bacterium, assembly GCA_039198765.1. GTDB lineage: Bacteria > Pseudomonadota > Alphaproteobacteria > Caulobacterales > Parvularculaceae > Parvularcula. The sequence continues at coordinate 21,435 of JBCCTF010000036.1, read as the reverse complement.
CAGCGCATTGTCCGGGAGATACTCGAACAGCGTGGGCGGCGGTTCACCGGGCTTCCGGCCTGTGAGGTAACGGGAGTAGTTCTCGATACCCTGACACGAACCCGTTGCCGCCATCATCTCCAGATCGAATTGAACGCGCTGTTCAAGCCGTTGGGCCTCAAGCAGCTTCCCTTCCTTATGCAGAATAGGCAGCGTTCGCGCGAGCTCCGCCTTGATGTCATCCATCGCCCGCGACAGCGTTGGACGCGGCGTTACATAGTGGCTGTTCGCATACAGACGAACTTTGTTGAGGTTTTGGACCTTCTTTCCCGTCAGCGGATCAAACTCGACAATCTCTTCAATCTCGTCACCAAAGAGGGTCACACGCCAAGCTGCATCTTCATAGTGCGCGGGAAAGATCTCGATCGTATCGCCCCGTGCACGGAACGTCCCGCGCTGGAACGCTTGATCGTTGCGTTTGTACTGTAACGCCACGAGATCCGCGAGAAGTTGCTTACGTTCAATTTGTTCGCCTACAGACAGGTCGAACACCATGGCCGTGTAGGTTTCCACCGAACCGATGCCGTAAAGGCAGGAGACCGAGGCGACAATGATCACATCGTCCCGCTCGAGCAGTGAGCGCGTTGCAGAGTGGCGCATGCGATCGATCTGTTCGTTGATCGTCGACTCTTTCTCGATGTATGTGTCCGTACGCGGAACATAGGCCTCGGGTTGGTAGTAGTCGTAGTAGCTGACGAAGTATTCCACCGCGTTGTTCGGGAAAAAGGCCTTGAACTCGCCGTAGAGCTGCGCCGCGAGCGTTTTGTTGTGGGCGAGGATGAGCGCGGGGCGCTGACACTCCTCGATGACCTTGGCCATCGTGAAGGTCTTGCCTGAACCGGTGACGCCGAGCAGCACCTGGTCGCGCTCGTGGACTTTGACCCCGTCTACGAGCTCTTCAATCGCGGCAGGTTGGTCGCCGGCGGGCGCGTAGTCCGAGACCACCTCGAACGGGCGGCCGCCTTCTGATTTCTCCGGGCGCTCAGGTCGATGGGGGCTCCACGCCTCGGGCTTGAAGCGGCCGTGGTAGGTGGCAATGGCTTCCGAGAAGCCCTGATCTTCGGGGAGGATTTCGGACATGGGCTCTGTCTAAGCCGTCTGTGTCCGGAGGGGTAGGTGACGCTTTGGTCACTCAGGCAGTTTTGTTGTTCGAGGTCGCACGCCTGGACAAGAGCTCGTCGATTGCCGACTTCAACTCGTCTTCTTCGTAGATTCTATCCTTCATCGCACGGAGATCGAAGGTGTTGCGTAAGTACCGGACGGCACGCTCTAGAGGGAGGTCGCGTTCAGCGAGAAAAGCTTCAACAGCCCTGCGGCGCTCAATCGAAAGTTCACCATCAATATAGGCGTGTAAATCCTGTTCCGTGATGAGGTGAACTTCTTTATCCATACACCATTTACACGGTGGCGGACGCTTCGGTTCCCTCTGTCACCCCAGATTCGATCAGTTCGCGCAAGCGTGAACGTGCCCTGCTCAGCCGCGAACGAACGGTCCCGACAGGAACCTCAAGAAGATCAGCAGCTTCTTCGTATTTAAGACCTTCGATCGCAATGAGAGACAGAACCACCTTATCGTTCAGGGGCAACTCACGAAAACTCTCGACCACATCCCGGTAATGCATGTTCTCCTCCTGAAGGGCGCGAATAGACAGGTGCGACTGGGGAGCATCTTCGATATCAACCGACGTTCCCCGCGACTTTTCGCGGCGAAGTTGATTGAGAAAAACACGACGACACACAGTGAACATCCACGAACGCAAGTTTTGACCATCGAAAAGATGCTTCTTCTTCAAACAGCGCTCAACTGAGTCCTGAACCAAGTCAGCCGCTGCATCATGATTTCTAGTCAAGGTATAAGCAAAGCGGTTCAGTGCAGGCAAAATAGCATGGAGTTCGGTCATGGAAAAATTTGTCATGTTCTTCAATAACCTCACCATTCAACATCTGACGCTACGGTAAGTCATGAAAATGTGTTCTGCAAAGGAAAAGGTGCGCCATTGTTACCCACACGTATTGGGTGTCATTTTTATGTGAACACTGTCATAGAGCGGTGAATACACCTGACGTTATTATGCTTTATTGTACTCTTTATATGGAGAATACGCCGATCACAGCATATGAGTGTGTCACTCATGCTGAAACGTAGGTTCTACGTAGATCGGTGCTCCGCAAACACAGTAGAGGGCTCAGGTCGTCGGCCACGACCAGCGGGCATGTTCGCTCGATCACGCGGATGTTACTCAGAAGTGCTGCATCGCAGCACACGTATAGCGGGAGCTAAATCGGCAAATCCTATCGCTGGGTGCCGGAAACGACGATCACGAGACGGTGACTTTCTGCAGTCCACGCCGCTTGACCGCCTAGCGTCTCCTCCGCGACCCGTTTGACGATGGTCATTCCGAAGCCAGGCGCGAGTGATTCGGGCGAGACCTGGACGCCGTCCTCAATCCACTGGAAGTCCATATTGGTCCGGTCGCCTCGCCAGCTGATCCTGACGACACCTCTCTCGCCCCGAAGAGCGCCGTGGCGCGAGGAATTGGTCGCCAACTCGTGGACAATCAGAGCCAGCGCAGAGCTGCGGGATGGAGGGACGCGGAGAGGTGCACCTTCGAGGATCACCCGTTCTTGCGGGGCGCCCAAAGCGCTGAAGACCCCCCTGACCAGGGCATAGACATCCACATTGGCGCCGCCTTCGGTCGAACGCAGCAAACCACCGGTTGATTCGCTCTGGGTAACGTTGAGAGCCCGCACCCGCTCCATCGTCGCTTGTGCGTAGTTGTCGACGTCATCAGCAAACCGCGCGGACAAGGAAAGAAGTGAAAGCACCATCGACATCATGTTGCGTGTGCCGTGGTTGAGCTCCTCAACAGCGGAAGCTGCGTGGTGCTCTGCAGCTTCGAGCATCGCCTGGTGCCCTGCAGCGGCATCGGTGACGTCTGTGATGTCTCCGACCAAGAGGCGATCCGGCCCTTCGGCCCAGGACAGCTGCACGGAGATATGGCGAGGCGTCCCGTCGTCAAGGCGTAGGGGCAAGAGAAGCTGCGCCGAGCTCTTCTCCCTTAGGAACAACCGTATGGATCGGCGATGGGCCCGGCGTGCCGCTTGAGGCAACATCCGCCAGACATCGGCAAGACTGATTTGGGACTTACCAACACCAAGAACTCGAAGGACTTCAGCGTCATCAAGCACGGCCGTCCATGAGGCAGGAACAGAGAACGATGCCGTTTGCGAACCAGGCAATTTCATCGTCGCTGGCCTTCCGGGTCAGCGCAGCGAGGGGCTAGCTAGCGTCACGCAGCGCCTTCAGCAGGGCTTCCGCCTCGTCGGGGCGCTCGACGGTCAAAGTCAAACCTAAGGCGATCAACTCGCGGACAGCTGAGGATCGGTTCTCAGCCCGCTTGTCAAAACGCCAATCGTCGATGTTTTGCAGCTCTGAGTCCGTGACCAGAATCTGCAACTTCGAGAGGCGCTTTTCATGTGCCGTCATAAAGCGTCGACACTCCTTACTCTAGCGTACGGCCAAAAGGTCGCAGCATCACTTTCTCTTGTGCTGTTAGGCCCGCCTGACGTCAAGGCAATGGACAACTGCAGCACGGACATTATCGGGGGTGTAAGGCTTACTGATCACGAAATCGGGTTCAATTTCATGACCATGCAGGACCTTGTCGGGGAAACCAGTTATGAACACCACAGGGCAGTCGTGGGTCTCTTTAATTTTAACCAATGCATCGATACCGGTGCCGTGATTATCGAGGTTGTAGTCAGCGAGGATAATGTCCGGCCGTTCGGCGAGCGCACTCTCCACCGCAGCATCCGCTGAGGCAGCCTGCGCAGTCACCTTGACGCCGAGCCGTTCGAGAATGCCGCGGATATCCGCTGCGATGAGCGGCTCATTCTCCACCACCAAAGCACGGGCGTCATTGGCAACGCGAAGTCCTTGACGGCCTTCCTGAAGCAACGGCAGCGGATCTGAGGTCAGCGCTAGGACGCGGGCGGCTTCTTCAGCGCTGAGACCAAGGGCATCAACCATCAGGACGAGAAGACGGGCGTTATCCGGCGGAATAGGCAACGCACCAACAAGGGCAGCATCGGAGAAAAGGGTGGCGTCGGCCACCCGCTCCTTCACAGCCATCCGCCAAGAATGGAGAAACGCTGCCATGATGTCGACGACGGATGACGACGAACTCGCAGGATCAATCGTCACGCGCGCCATAGTCAGTCGTAGCAGTTCGTCGCCAATCAGACGGTCTGCAAACACTGCACGCGAAAATTGGCGTACGACAGCGTTGGGTGAGCGGGCATTTATGTTCATTCGGTCGAATTTAAAGCGATACGCAAAGTCGTGCAATTGGTTCGATTGCGAAAGGAGCTGCCTATCGTGGTTACTGCGTTGGTTAGTCACAGTTAGTCCGCCTCGTCGGAGCAAACAACCTGTCTCGGGTTGATGTCAGAAGCGTATGGGCGCGGTCCTCGTCCGTGCCCATAATTCGGGCCGCCGCATCAACCGTAAATTCTTCGATCACCACGAGCGCAAAGGCGATTCGCTGGTCGTCACTGAGAGCAGAAAAGCGAGCAGTGAGGCCGACAGGCTCATCAGGCGGGATGACGGGCTCACGCAGGTCAGGCTCGCCAAGCCGTTCGAGAACATGACGGAACGCCTCTTCGACAGGAACCGAAGCACCACTTGCGAATTCGGCATTGATCGAGCGGATGGCGGCAAAGGCTTGGTTGCTGGAACGCGCGACGGTGAGCGCGAAGCGGCTCAACCTGGCCTCGAGGCTTGGTGTTTCCTGCGTCTGTTGGCCGTCCATCGGCGCTGTCTACCTCTCTCCCACCGACGAACCACTTTGACAGGTTTGAGAGAGTGGCCAAGCGACCGAGATTATCGGAATTGCCTATGGTACGTCAGCGGTTTCAGCCCGGACAAGGGGTAGACTGAGCATCACTGAGAGGCCTCCGCCTTCTCGGTTGGCGAGGGTGAGAGCACCGCCGTGGGCCTGAGCCACTGCACGAGCGATCGCAAGGCCAAGGCCCGCCCCTCCTGTTTCGCGACTGCGCGAACCCTCGGCCCGTGTGAAAGGCCGTTGCATCTGTTCCAGCGCGTCGGGATCAACCCCGGGTCCGCGGTCCGCGACCTCGAACAGCACCGAGCCGCCCTGGCGCATCACCGAAAGCTCGGCGCGCCCCGCATAGCGCACAGCATTGTCCACGATATTGCGCAGTGCACGGAGGACAGCCTGAGGAGAACACTGCAGACTGAGCGCCTGAACCTCACCCACCGTGAGCTGGTCGGAAGTGTAGCTGAGCTCAAGATTCCGAACCAATGCATCCGTCCGCGTCTCCTCTACCGCCTCGCGGCTGGTCGACTTTGAGAAAGCGAGGACGTCATCGAGAGTCTCGGAGAGCATTTCGATCGATTGGGTCATCTCTTCACGGAGCTTGTCATCATCCACGGACTCCACACGTATACGGAGCGATGCGAGCGGCGTCCGCAGATCATGACCGATGGATCCGAGCATCATCGTCTTCTCTTCCAGCGCGGCGAGGATCCGCTGTTGTAAGGCGGAGAAAGCCTCGCAAAGCGCCTGCACATCAGCGGGCCCTGCAGACGGAAGGGGAGGCGCATCTTTCCCGGTCAGAAACCCGTCGGCTGAAGCGGTGAGTTGGCGAAGAGGCGTGGCCACGACACGGCCAATCCACACCGCGGGCAGCAGGAGTACGAGGGTCAGGATGATCGTCTGTATAAGGATTGCTCGCCACGGAACACCGGCTGACCGCGGCAACGGCTGGCGCAGGTGCAGCCAGCGGTCGTTCGGCAGTTTGAGGCCCACCACCACAGAGGGGCGCCGATCATCCTCTGGCAAGGTCCGCACGACTACCTCGCGTGCGCCAAGATCAGCCTCATCGAGCGCTGCACGGAACGCTTGTTCCATCACAGGCTCCGGCCGCCCTTCGTCAGGGGGCTGAGGAAAAATCCGGGCGTTAAGCCGGCGCATGATGATACGCCCACGGCCCGACGGTTCATCAATCAACCGGACGGCTTGGGTCAGGCGCTCAGCCGTCACAGCCTGGAAGCGCTTGGCCCGCAGATCGCGCTCCACCTGGACGAGGATCGCCGCATTGATCGCCTGGGACACCAGGATCAGCACGACAGTCAGCAGCGTCAGCTGTGTCGATAGTCCAAAAGCGGGTTTTTTCACCGGGTACGGACTTTCGCTGCGAGGGTGTAGCCGCCGCCGCGGATCGTTTTGATCAACGCGGGGTTGGCGGGATCGCGCTCAACTTTCTTCCGGAGACGGCTCACTTGATTGTCGACGGACCTGTCGAACACATCGGCTCTGCGGTTTTGGGTCAGTTCAAGAAGATCGTCGCGATTGATAATGCGGCCTGCGCGTTCGGCCAGCACCTGAAGCAGGCGAAACTCACCGCCCGTCAAGGTGATCGCCTCGCCATCCCGGCCAACGAGCTCTTGGGTCGTCAGCTGCATCGTCAGATCGTCGAAAACGTACGCCTCGGCAGGGGAGTCCGCTGGCGCATGTCGCTGACCGCGGCGGAGGACAGCACGGATGCGCGCCACCAGTTCCCTCGGGGAGAAGGGTTTGGCGACATAATCATCAGCACCCAGCTCAAGTCCAACGACGCGGTCAGTTTCCTCCGTACGCGCGGTCAGCAGAATGACAGGGAGGTCCTGCGCCGCGAGGAGGTACCGGGCGAGGGATAGACCGTCCTCACCCGGCATCATGACGTCGAGCAGCGCAAGATCGAAGCGCTGCTCGGCGACATGGGTGCGAGCCTCGGCTGCGTCCGCTGCCGTCGTCACGTCAAAGCACTCGCGCTTTAGGTAATCCGCTAACGGATCCCGGATCGAGGGCTCGTCATCGACGAGGAGCAGCTTGGCAGCCTTTGGCTCAGCAGGGGTCATCCACGGCGGCCTTTCGCGCGTCCACGGCCACGCTCTTGCGCGGCTTCCAGCTCTTCGTCGCTCAGCTCGCCGTTGCCGTCGAGGTCGAGTTCATCGAAACGGTCGCCAGCATGCTCAGTGACTTCGGCCTGCGAGATGCGGCCGTCTTCGTCCGTATCTTGGTTCTTCAGGCGGCGCTTCATCATCTTTGCACGGCGACCTTCGCCAAGGTCATCAATGGTGATGTAGCCGTCGCCGTCTTCATCCATCCGGTCAAACCGCTCGATGGCGCGTTCAATGGCTTCTTCGCGGGTGCGCGGCGGCTCAGGGCGTTCGCCGCGCTGGGCAGCTTCTGCCGTCACGGCAAGTGCTGCGGCGGCGGAAGCGAGGGTCAGGATGGTGGTCTTCAGAGACATGGGTTCGGGTTTCCTTTCATGGCTGTCGCTCTCATGGGCATCGGCGACGAAACCTATGTGGACACCCCATGTCCCTGGCGTGTCCCAGCAGGCGGGGGTCTTGGTCGCAAAATGTAACTGAAGGTCGTCCCTTTCCGCCATAGCTATGGATTGACGGACGCGTTTCCTCGCGCCATACACCGCGCCCTCTGGCGGAGTAGCTCAGTTGGTTAGAGCAGCGGAATCATAATCCGCGTGTCGGGGGTTCAAGTCCCTCCTCCGCTACCATTTTTCGCCTCACGCAGAATTCGTTCATCGGGCGAAAAAAGGCGCTAGAGGTTGCCACCGACAAGTGACCCGCCAGTCCTGGCAACACACTTTCGGTACCGGCGAACATTGACCGCTCCCATACCGAGACCGTACCGTTAACGATCTCTGAAGGAGGGGACCTATGAAAAAACTGCTTTTATCCACTGCCGCGCTCGCTGCGTTTTGTTCCAGCGCTGCACAGGCCAACACCGTCTTTACGGACCGAGCGGCGTTTGAAGCTGCCTTGACGTCGTTCTTCACAGAAAGCTTTGAAAACAATCCACAGTTCGATGCGGTAGTGACCTACGGGGACCTCACCATCGAGGAAACGAACGGCATCAATTCTATCACCAACTCTCTGATCAGCGTCTTCTTCACGAACGCTGTCACGGACGGTAGCGGCTCAGTCTGGTACGATGATAACGACGACAGCATCGCCAACTTCAGCTTTGCTAACCCGATCAACGCCGTCGGCTTCGATATCGCAACATCGGCATCTGAGACCGCGTCGATTGTTGGCCCAGGTTTCACGGAGTCGATTTCCGTGGGCACCAGTCCGGTGTTTTTCGGGATCATCGCGACGAGCATGTTCACAAGCTTTACCGTCGATGTGAGCGGAGGACCTGAAGTCGGTTTCGACCGAGTCAGTTATGGAATGGGCACTGCCGCGACGGTCCCGATACCGGCCGCCGCGCCATTGATGCTCGCTGGCCTCGGTGCCCTGGGCCTTCGCAGGCGCAGAAAAGCTCAGTAAACGCCAGAGCATCGTCGTTTAGAAGAAAAGCGGTGGCTTTCGGCCACCGCTTTTTTTTCGGATCGGGCTTGCGAAAGGGCTCTCTTTCGTCAGCCAAGGACGAGGCTGTTGAAGGACAGGCCCCAGTGGATGAGGGCGATGCCCAGCGCGCCGTAGGAGAGCGACAGGAGCGAGTGGTGCAGCTTCCTCCAGATCGAGAAACCCGAGCTCGACCATGCTGGCATCAGGCTCAGCAGCATCACCGCACCGACCACCGTGATCAGGCTGGCGGACAGGCTCATCGTGCTGGCCAACGCAGGCGGATAGTCGAGGAACAGTTTGGCGTAAGGCTCGTTCCCTAGCTTGTCGAAGCCTTGGAGGTTGTAGAAGAACCAACCCATCGGCGCGATCGACGCGAACGCGAGGAGCGACAACAGGCGACCCATGCCTCTGACCTCGTCCGAACGGCCCAAACGCCGCCAGATGCCCAGCACCGTGGTCACCAAGAAGGCGCACGTGGCGCCAAGCGGCGCGATCAATGTGAGGCCGTTGGTCCAGAACGTCTGGGGCAAGAGCATCGATGCACCGAAGGAGTCCTGGATGCCGGCCACAGCGCCCGTCTCGTCACGAGCAACGGTGAGGCGCGCACCAGCCGCGTTCTCCCAGGTATCCGGAGCGATCGGGCGGTAAGCACCGCCGCCGCCATTGCCGAAGATGATCTGGCCCTCTTTGGCTGAGACCTCGGTACTGTCGAACACGCCGAAGAATTTCTCAAAATCCGTATGCGGACGGCGGCTCGGCACATACTTGCCTGCCAGCTCTTCAGCGGCTTGCACTGCAGCATCGCCTTCGGGTGCGCCTGGAAGGATGCCTTCCTGCTCAAGTCCGATGAAACCCATCTGGCGCTCGAACACCAGCGGAGCGATCTGAGAAAGTGGGGTGTACGTCTCATGGCTGCCTTGGGCAAGGAAGACGCCAAGGTCGAGCTCCGGCGCCACGAGGAAGACCGAGAAGACCGAGTTGATCGACCCGGAATGTCCGTAGACCCGCACACCGCGGAAGATCCAGTCACTGAACCCGTGGGCCATGTCGGCACCGACGCTGTTCTCGCCATAGGCGCGGGAGCGCATCAGCGCGTAGGTCTCTTCCGACATCAGGCGCACGTCGCCGACCGCGCCGCGGCCCAGGTGAAAACGCATCCAGGTGGCCATGTCGGCGCCGGTAATGGTCATGCCGCCCAGCGGGGCGAAGGCGCGGGAATCAATCTGCGTGTCGTCCTCAGGCCCCCAAGGCGTGACGCTGTAGTTTTTCGCCGCGTCCAGCTGTTCATAGGCATCGCCGACAGGACCAAGGGTGGTGCCGGTCATCTTCAGAGGCTCGAGAATCTCCGTGAACAGAAAATCATCGTAGCTGCCGGTCACATCATCGATGATCAGGGCCGCGAGGTTCGTTGCCCAGTTGGAATAGGCCCGGATGTTGCCGCGATCATAGACCTGCTTCGGCTCGGTCAGCGCCATAGCCTCCGCACGCGGAAGATCTTGGATTTTGTCGTCGAAGACATCGTAGCCATCCTCAAGACCAGAGCGGTGGGCCATGATCATGTTGAGGGTGAGCGGCTTCTCCCCTTCAGGGACTTTGTACTCTTTGAGGTACTTGTTAACGTCCGTGTCTAGATCAAGCAGGCCGCGGTCGTGCAGCATCATGATCGACGTCCAGACGAAGGTCTTCGAGATCGACGCGATGTGCCAGCGGGTCTCTTCCGGCGAGACAGGCAGCACCTGGTCAACATCGGCGAGGCCATAGCCCTTGCTCAGCAGCGTTTCATCCGTACGCACCACAGACACCACATAACCGGGCACGCGGTAGGTCGCTTGATAGACGTCGAGCAGGCCATCGATATAGGCCTCTAGGGTGTCATCGAGCATCTCCTCAGGCTCAATGCTCAGCTCGTCCAGGCTCAACTCCTCTACACTCAGTTCATCCGCACGCAGATCATCGATCGCGATCGTATCACCAACCGTTTCCTGCAGCGTCGGCAGCGGCTCCTCTTCTTCAGCGGGTTGAGTGAATCCTGCGCAGGCAAACGCCATGGCGCCAAGACTGGCCAACTGAAACAGACGCATAACGGGTCCCCCTCACGGATAAGTTAACGGACGTTAACCACCGCGGGAGCGGTACGCAAGCTGGTTCCAGCACAGAACACTAATCACGGGAATTCGCCAGAAACGGACAGCGCGACTGAGTTCGCCGACGACTGCTTTAGGTCAGGAGTAGGCATAGGCTTGGTTCAGAAACCTGAGCGTGCGAAGATCCTGTAATGGCTCAGTCCGATACGTACTACGAACAGATTGAGTGTTTGAGGTATATCTATCTCGAAGACTCATATGTATTAGGTTTGATCGAATTCCAGAATTCACTCCATTTTGAATTGGAGGCAGTGTTGACAGAAGGCCACCCCGATTACCATTCACCGAAGCCAAATGAAAGACACTGCTACAAAAGAATTCTTTTAGAATTGACAAACTGCTCCAATATTCATTGGTTAAGAAAATCAATTAGGCCATCAACTGGCCTGAATGGCGAAGTCGATCTCGGTAATATTGATAACTTCAGCGTCGCAGGAGACAAGTTGCATTTGTCGGGTGATTGGGGAGATGTTCGGCTCGATTGTTCAGATGTGTCAATAAGAGCGGTCTAACATCTCCTCTACAGCCGAAAGCAGTCATAGCGTTTCTAAGCGGTTCTGTCCGCTAAGGGCCAAAAGTGGTCCTTCTCGGCGGTCTTGATTAAGCATGAATCCTAATCCCAGCTCGCCTGCTGCCTTTCGAGGAACAGCATCCGGGCGAGCATAGTGAACAGGCCGATGCTGCCGGTGCAGCAGATCAGGATGATCCACACTTCTGACGTCATGCCGACCGCCCGTGCGCGGGGGAGGAGCAGGAAGTAGGCTGCGCCGACGGCCATCAGGAGGTCCACCCAGACCTGGATGCCCCACATGTTGGCGACGTGGTTCTGCCAGAATCCGAGGGGGCCTTCGGTGATAACGGCGCCGAGCGACCAAGCGGTGAAAACGATCATGAGGACGGCTGGATAGATCCACGCAGGCCAGCGAACCTGCTCTTTATGCTGCGTGATCACGGCGACGCTGGCGAAAGCGATGGCGACCGTGACGAGGGCGATAGCTTGATAAGGCATGGTGTCTCTCCAATCGGTCGCGCGTTATGTAGCGACCGCTACATTTGCTATCACGATGTAGCAGGCGCTACAAGAGGGAATGGCAGATCGATTGGAACAACGCGCCAAGGTGGCGGAGGCTCTGGTGGAGCATGTGCTCGCCACGGGCCTGAGCCAGGTGAGCGTGCGCCAGCTGGCAGCGGCGGCGGGGATCAGCGACCGGATGCTGATCTACTATTTCGGCAACAAGGCGACCGCGGTCAGCGAGGTGCTGATGGCCGCGGCGATGCGGATGGAGGCCATGTTGTCGGCCGCTTTGCCGCCCGGCGTTCGGCTTCCCCGGCAAGCGATGTTCGACACGATGACGGCTGCTCTCCGGAGTGAGGAGACGCGCCTCTTCATGGCGCTGTGGATCGAGATCATCGCCAAGTCGTTCCGTGAACCTGACCCCTACGGTCCTGTCGCCACGCGCATCGCGCGGTTCTTCCTTCAGTGGATGATCGACCGCATCGAGGGCGAGACGGACGATGAGCGCAAAAGCAACGCCGCCCTCGTTTTCGCGATGATTGATGGCATGGCGATGATTGAAGCCTGCCTGCCTGACGAGGAAACCGTGCCCATGCGCGAGGCCGTAGCGAGGGCTGTCACGACCGCGCCTTAACCCCAGACATCGCTGCGAATCCGCATAAATGCTGCGCTGCAGCGGTACGAACTGAAACATCTCGTGTCGCTTCGTAACGTTAACGAGATGCCCGCGGCGGCATGGATTATGCTACCATCTATGATCATGGCCGAACGCTTCGCCAACGCCGCCGAAAGGGCGCACACCGCTGCTGAAGAGATTTGGCACGCTGCGACCCACGGAATCGGCATTGTCCTCGCGGTGGTCGCTCTCGTCTTTTTGGTGCTGAAGGCGAACTTCGCCGGCGGCGCGAAGGAGATCACAGCGGTCTCGATCTATGGCGGTACGGCGGTGCTGCTCTACCTCGCCTCCACGGTTTACCACGCGGCGTTCCGCTCGACGTTCCAGCCGTTTCTTGAGGTGGTGGATCACGCAGCGATCTACCTGAAGATCGCTGGCAGCTACACGCCGTTCGCCCTCCTCGCCCTGCCTGCGGCGCTGGGCAAAGGCATCCTGATCCTGGTCTGGGCGCTGGCGGCGATCGGCATTGTGCTGAAGTTCATCGCGCACTTCGTTTCGAACATCCGAAAGTACGACTGGATCAGCCTCGCAGGTTACGTGGGCATGGGGTGGCTGGCGCTGTTCATCATCTGGCCGCTGTTCCAAAACTTGCCGCTGGCAGGCTTCATCTGGCTGGTCGCGGGAGGCCTATGCTTCACGGTTGGCGCAGGGTTTTTCGCTTGGAAGTCAAAGATGTACACCCACGCGATTTTCCACGTGTTCGTGCTGGCAGGGAGCATCTGCCACTTCGTTGCGATTTACGGGTTCGTACTGCCCGGCGCTGCGGTTTAGACCCAGCCTGCCAAAGACGCGGCGACGAAGGCGACGAGGCCCAGGCCAATCACGGCGAGACCGGTTTTGACAACGGCCCAGCTGCGCGGTTCCATCGGCACAGCAACCATCTCTTCAGGCACCATCGGTGTGACCGACGGGAAGACTGCAAGACGGCGCGCACCTGGATGCTTCCGCACCGCTTTCGCCACGCGCTTGAACTTCATCGTGTGGCCGTTCGGCACGTCGATGGCGACCACCACAGGACGATCTGGACGGTTCTCGACCGGTTGGACCCGGTAGGAGAGGCCATTCTCTGACAGACGCTGGAGCACTTTCGAGTGATCCTTCGCGTAAGGGCCCACCGTCGGGATCGCGTAGACCATCCGCGCGTAGGGATACGGCTGCGCATCACGGCTGACGCCGACGCCGCGGTCGCTCAAGCCTGAGACTGTGCGCATGCCTTGGGTCTCAGCACCCGGGCGTGAAATCCGCGAGGAGAACAGCTTCCGCACCGCAGCGGTATCAAGCCGCGCAGCTTCGGACCAATCATCCATGAACCAGCGCGCGAGGTCACCAATGCCGGGAATCTCGTAAAGAAGCGGCGGCAGATCGCGCCCTTCCATCTTCTGGGTGGTCGCGATGAAGGACGTGCGGACTCGGTCCGCGCCGGCCATCTCGGCCTCGAGAACCTTGTAATCGCTGTCGAAGCTGTAGCCGCCGTCACCGAGCGCCTTGTCGAAGGCGATCAGCACGCCGACCAGAGGCTTGCCGTGGTTGCCCGCTTTGATCTTGGAAATCCGCTGCTGGCCGTTCGGGCCGTAGGTGGTGGCGATCTCTCGGTTCGGGTCGAGGCGAGCGTGCGCCTGGTCGAGGCCCGCACGGTAGGCATCAATGCCATCAGGCAGCTGCTGCACTTCGATACCGCGAGCGCGCATGCCTTCAATCGCAGCGGAGCAATGGCGCATCGCATCCGGCGCTGCGAGCACGGTGCCGACCCGGCCGCGATACTTGCGCTGTTTCTCAGCGGTCCACTGGAACGCCTTGGTGCCGGAGCCGTCGAAGCTGTCGGTGAAGCCCGATTGGTCCACCTCATGGATGAGGTCCGTGGGAACCGCGAGCACGTAATTGCTCTCCGCCACATACTCGCCGACGACTTCCTGGGGGAAATCCATCAGCGCGGAGAGGGTGTCGGTGTTGAAGCCGGTGGCCTCTTCATAGAGCGGCAGGACGCCCACTTGCGCCTGGCCTGAAATGACAGCGGCCGACGTGCTCTCCGCGCTGGCGCGGGGGCTGGTCCAGGTTTTGTAGGCTTGCGCGGTCGGCGCAGCGGCTTCCGCGACAGGGGCAGAAGCAGCGCCATAAGAGCGGCGGCTGCCTGAGCCGAGAAGGCTCAATTGCAGGTCAGCGCTGGAGATCTGGCGGGCGGAAAGATCGGCCGAGGCCTCTTTGCCTTTGCCCTTTTTCCCCTTGCGCGGCTTGGCTTTCGGCTCTGCAGCCGCGTTCCTGAACAGGTCAGCAGCAATCTGCTCGGCGACCCATGCGCCGAGGCCATGACGCTCGTCCATGAACGCAACGAATTGATTGGCCACCGTGATGCCTCCCACGCCTCAGGAGAACAAGTTAACGCGGATGAAAGGATTGCGCTAGTGGCGACGGGTTTTCACCCTGCTGAGCCGCTTAAAGCTCAGTGTTTTCTCGAGATCTATGCGCGAGCAGCCTTCGTCAATTGAGGCCAAAAGCACAATCACTCGGTGGCGTGATCGCTAAGGAAACCGTCTCGCCGAGCGCGCTCATTTGAGAACTGCCATTGGACTCCCGGACGCTCATTGAGATGCCCACCCACGTTAACATTCTAGTCATTAAGGTTGACAAATTCGCTCACGGGCTGTTTACGTTAATATGTAACAGAGTGGGGATAACCATGAATCTTCTTAAAACCATTGCGGCTGGCGCCGCTTCCATTGCCGCGACCGTCGGCTTCGCGCTTGCAGCTCCTGTCGTCGGCGGGACCGTCGGCCTAGATGCAGAGAACGGCGGGTTCTCCGTGTTTTCGGACACCGAAACCGTCCAGCCGGGCTTCGACTTCGTTATCTTTGACGCGCAATTTGACGTCGATGCGGGTACGAGCCGTGATATCGTTCAGTACGAGGCCGCTCCTGGTTCGTTCGGCGGTATCTTCTCCGTCACCGGTAGGACAGAGATCACGTTCACGCTGCCGCTCTCCGGCACCGAGATCGTTGGTGCACTGGTCACCAGCAGCATCTTCACCAACACGGTCGCAACCTGGACCGCCGATACACTGACGGTGGCATTTGACGAAGGCGCGCACAACGGCGGTGAGGGCTTTGCCGTTCACGTGACCTATCGCGACACGATGAGCCAAGTCCCGGTTCCAGCAGCAGCGCTGCTCTTCGCACCAGCAGCTCTCGCCTTCGCCCGCCGTCGTAAGGCTGCGTAAGGGACACACCACACGCTGCAAAAAACATAGCCCTGAGAGCGTGAGCTCTCAGGGCTTTTTCTGTCTACAGAATGAACTTTGAGAGGTCTTCGTTGCCAGTGAGGCCTTCGAGCGCCTTGGCGACGTAGTTGGCGTCGATGGCGATCTCTTCGCCGGAGCGGTCGGGGGCGGTGAAGCTGATTTCTTCAAGGACCCGTTCGAGGATGGTCGAGAGGCGGCGGGCGCCGATGTTCTCGACCTGCTCGTTCACCTTGGCGGCCATGTCAGCAAGGGCGTCGATGCCGTCTTCGGTGAAGGCGAGCTTCACGCCCTCTGCATCGATCAGCGCTTCGTACTGGCGCAATAGGCTTGCTTCTGTGTCGGTGAGGATCGCGCGGAAGTCATCGCGGGTGAGGGAGCGCAGCTCGACCCGGATCGGCAGACGGCCCTGCAGCTCCGGCAAGAGGTCCGAGGGCTTGGCGAGGTGGAACGCGCCTGACGCAATGAACAGGATATGATCCGTACGCACCGTCCCATGCTTGGTCGGCACGACGGAGCCTTCGACGAGCGGGAGGAGGTCACGCTGAACGCCCTCGCGGCTCACGTCACCTGATCCGCGGTCGGAGGATTTCGCGACCTTGTCGATCTCATCGAGAAAAACGATGCCTTCGTTCTCGACCAGCTCCAGCGCTTCGGCGTTGATCTGCTCGTCGTCGAGGAGCTTGTCGCTCTCCTCTTCAATCAGCGGCTGGTAGGCCTCTTTCACCAGCATCGACTTGCGTTTGCGTTGGCCGCCCATGGCGCCTTTGAACATGTCGGTGAGGTTGATCATGCCCACCGAGCTGCCAGGCATCCCTGGCATGTCGAAGCTGGGCATCCCGCGGCCTTGGTCGATGACGTCGATCTCGATTTCCTTGTCGTCGAGGAGACCGTCCCTCAGTTTGCGGCGGAAACTTTCGCGGGTGGCTTCGCCAGCGTTTTCGCCGACCAGAGCGTCAATGACCCGGGCCTCGGCGGCGTCCTGCGCCCGCGCGCGGACCTCTTCTCTCCGACGTTCACGGACGAGTTGCAGAGCCACCTCGACCAGATCACGGACGATGGAGTCCACGTCCCGGCCGACGTAGCCCACCTCGGTGAACTTGGTCGCCTCCACTTTGACGAAAGGCGCACCAACGAGTTTGGCGAGACGGCGGGAGATTTCCGTTTTGCCAACGCCGGTTGGGCCGATCATCAGAATGTTCTTGGGCGTCACTTCGTCCTTAAGCTGACCATCCAGCTGGCGGCGGCGCCAACGGTTCCTGAGGGCCACAGCGACGGCGCGCTTCGCATCGCGCTGGCCGATGATGTAGCGGTCAAGTTCAGAGACAATCTCGCGGGGGGTGAGGTCGGTCATGATGAGCGTCCTTTCAGATAGGCCGTGTCGAGAGCAACAGCTGCAGCTGCTCCGCACACATACATAATAAGGTCGAGGGGATCGAAGCTGTGCCCCAAGGTGAGGCGCGTGGCGGCGTTGTCAGGGAGGCCGAGGCGCGCAGTGAGCCCGATCGCCTGCCCCGCTTCCACGGCAAAAGCGATGGCCAGCACGATCGCGCCACACAGGGCGACGTTCCATAACGTCAGCATACGCAGGGTTGCCGCCATCCATACGACAACCACGAGGTCGCCGCCATGGGTCCGCAAGCCGCCGCTGGCGAACAGGGCAATCAGCACCAGAACGATGAAGAGCGCCCCACTGACCAAGGCATAGGGTGTCCGCGTTGGCGCAGTCACCCGCCGATCACCTCAACGGTGGGGTGATCGTTCGTGAACACATCAATTTTGCCTGCGATGGCGAGGCTCTCGCGGACAATCTCTTCAGCAGAGAGGTCCGTGTTTTGAAGAAGCGCGAGCCCTGCCGCTTGGGCAAAGTTGCCACCGGAGCCGATGGCCACCAAGCTGCCCTCGTCCATGGCTTCAGGCTCGATCACATCGCCGAGGCCGGAGAGCATCAGGGTGGTGTTCTCGTCAGCAACGATAAGCAAGGCTTCGAGCTGTCGTAGCGCTTTGTCCGTACGCCACTCTTTGGCCAGCTCCACGCACGCGCGGGTCAGCTGGGTTGGGTATTGCTCTAGTTTCGCCTCAAGCCGTTCAAGCAGCGCGAACGCATCGGCGGTACGGCCAGCGAAGCCAGAGATGACACGACCACCCGCCACGCAGCGAACTTTTCGGGCGTCACCTTTGGAAATCACCTTGTCCATGGAAACCTGGCCATCGCCGCCAACGGCAACCTGACCTTTTCTGCGGACAGCGATGATTGTCGTCATAGGGGGCCCTTCCTCCAGTTTCCGCCTTCATGTGGGGGATCATGACAAGACGGCTAGAGGAAGGGAGCTGCGAGGCCAAGCGTTAGGGCCCGCTTGGCCTCGCTGGCGTCATCTAAAAGCGACGGCCGACGCCGATACCGACCACCAAGGGGTTGATATCCAGGTCAACTTTGTTTGCCGCGACGCCTGTGCGAAGGATCGCTTCGGTCTCGATGTTGATGTACTTCACATCGACGTTGGCGAACCACTTCTCTGTGATGTCGTAGTCGACACCGGCCTGCACGGCCCATCCGAGGCTGGGGTCCACGTCCAGCGAGGTTTGGCCGATGGCATCATTGAGGCTGCTGGTCGTGTCTTCGCCGTAGAAGATCGTGTAGTTGATGCCCGCGCCGACATAAGGACGGATCGGCCCCGATGGGTTGAAGTGGTACTGCACAGTGAGCGTCGGGGGCAGAACCCAAACCTCGCCCACTTGACCAAGGCCGCCAATATCACCGGTACCGTTGATGTCGTGGGGGCTGGTCGCGAGGATCAGTTCGGCCGCGATGTTGTTCGTGAAGAAGTAGGTGAAATCGACTTCCGGGACGAAAGCGTTGTCGACTTCCACCGAACCACCGGGGAACGCGGGCATGATGCCGCTGGCGTCATCGTTCGGCAGAACGCCGATGATGCGGCCACGGATCAGAAAATCACCAGCCTCTGCAGCGGCCGAAATCGGCGCGAGCGCGGTGGTGGCGAGTGCGGCTGCGAGGATGAGCTTCCGCATAAGATATCTCCTTCAATCAACAGCTTGGCCCCTAAGCCTGGGGCCGGGCCCTTTTTTGATTGAGGTCAAGAAATCGCGAGAAGCTCCGTTGCCGGAGCTTCTCCTTTTGTCGCAGACAAATTCGCTCAGGCACCGCGATGATGAACGCGAACTGCAAAAAAAATGCGCTTTCCAGGTTTGAATCTCAAACTTGTCCCTTGAAACCACGATAAGTTTGCATTACAAACTATGTTGTGGAAACGAGAGGAGACCCACAATGCTCACCACCCTGCTGATGCTCGCCCCGCTGACCGTCATCGTTGAGGACGTTCGTTCGGAGAAAGGCGATATCTACATCTCGGTCCAAGCCGAGGATGAGTACATGGAGCAATCCGGCACCGCCGGCGGTATCGAGTCGCCTGACAAAGGCACGATGACCATGGAATATGACGTTCCGACAGGCACTTACGCTGTGTCGATCTGGCATGACGAAGACGGCAACGGCGAGTTTGATCGGGCCGAAAATGGTATGCCGCTCGACGGCTGGGCGCTGTCTGCAGAGAACGGCGGCTGGCAGTTTGACGACGTCAAATTCAAAGTCACCAAGCGCGGTAAAACCGTCCGTGTTCAGATGGAATACCCGCAGTAAACGATCTGGCAGAGTGCGTTGAACACGGGCCGGCGCCCTACCCCGCGCTGGCCCGTTTCAACATGACCGAAAAAGACATTTGGCGGGGACATCGGCGCAGATTATTATTCTGAGTATGTACGAGCACCGCAGGAAGACTTTTGTCGTCACCGGTGGAAACACCGGCATCGGCCTCGCCACCGCGAAAGCCCTTTGCGAAATCGGCGCGCGGGTCATCGTGGCCTCTCGCGATCAAACGCGCGGTGAGGAAGCCGTCAGCAAACTGAAGGAAGTGAGTGAGGGCGGGAACGTCAGCCTGCAGCTGCTCGACCTTGCTGACCTCAGCTCTATCAGAACGGCCGCTGAAGAGCTCGCCGAGAAGGAAGAGCGGATCGATTGCCTGATCAACAATGCGGGCATGGGCCACGCCAAAGGCGGCGAGACCAAAGACGGCTTCCCCGTTGTGATGGGCACAAACCATATCGGCACGTTCGCCTTCACCGAAGCGATGATGCCGAAGTTGAAAGCGACAGCAAAAGAGCGCGGCGAGGTGCGGGTCATCAACCTGTCCTCCATGGCTCACCAGTTTGCCCGCAAGCTCGATCCCGCTGACCTGATGCCCGAGAAGAAGAGCATGGGCCGTGATGCGTATGCGGAGAGTAAGCTCTGCAACCTGCTCCACGTGCGGGAGATGGCACGGCGCTACGGCATGGCGGGCATCCGGGCGCATGCCGTGCACCCTGGCTTTGTGAATTCAGACTTCGGGCGATCCAGTCATTTCCCTGGCGCGTGGCAAGCCCTCTTTGTGCTGACGAAACCGATGCAGATCTCGGCAGAGAAAGGCGCGAAGACGACGATTGCCGCCGCCCTCTCCGATGAAGGCGCTTGGCAGAACGGTCTCTACTGGGACAAGGAAAAGCCGGCTGAGCCGACTTTGCCGCCTGATCCCGACCAGCTTGCGAAGGCGGTCTGGAAAGAGACGGAACGCCTGCTCGCTGAGAAGGACTTCGTCATCGACCACGGCAAGGACGAGGAGATGACCCCGTTCGGCGGTCCGCCCAGCTCCCTGTTCCCGAACGGCCTCTAAAACCAGCAGCGGAAGCGGTTCCCCCGCAGCTCTCAAACTGTTAACCTTTCTCACAAACTGGTGGGATTGGGTAACATGTTCACTATTTTCAAGGCAGTGACGGCTGCCGCTGTCTGTGCGCTGGCGTCCGCATCCGCGCAGACGCTCGATGCTGAGACGCTCGAAGAGACAGGGCTGACGCCTGAGGAGATCAAAGAAGGCCCGTTTGAGGTCGGTGAGGAGGGTCTTCCGACCCTTAGCGACGAACCGACCGAGACAATCGACCCGTTTGCTCGCGATACCTTCCGTCTGCGCCCAGTCGTCTGCCCCTTTGGCGGTCGGGTCGACTACGACAAAGAGCTTACAAGCTGTCAGATGCTGCAGGTTCCCGAGAACCGTTCGGCCGACGAGACGCGGATGATCGAGCTGTTGGTCACCACCGTGAAGGCGGAAGAGCCCGAGGATTGGGATGCGGATGAGAAAGGCGCTTGGGAGAAGCGGCCTGATCCGATGATCTATCTCGACGGCGGCCCCGGCGGTCCCGGCTATACCCGGACCGAGCGTTTCCGCTTCATTGCCGACCGGACGATGCGTGATTTGATTATCCTTGATCAACGCGGTGTCGGCTATTCAGGCGACTTCTGCCCGCACTTCGGGGGCGCCGATCCTGAAGCCACCAACGTGGCGACTTTCGAAGCGTATGGCGACGCGCAGCTGATGCTGAACCGCGTCTGCCTCAAGAACGCAGCGGCCGCGGGTGTCGATCTCACAGGCTATTCAAACCCAGACAATGCGCTGGACGTGGTCGCGCTGCGAAAAGCGCTGGAGCTTGAGAGCTGGAACATCTGGGGCATCTCGTACGGCTCGACACTGGCGTTGGAACTCCTCCGCATCGAGCGCAGACGGATCTGACAGTGGCGGCAGTCGAGCTGCCGGACGGCCTCACTCTCCCGGGAGTGGAGGTAGAGGCCGAGGAGTTGATTGCTGCAGTGGAACTCCCACCCAATCTGGAAGAGGCAGAGGTCGAGTTGGTGAGCTTCACCGATGCCGAACGGCAGGCTGCGGTGGTAAACATCAACGAGGCGATTGGAGCTAGGATCAGTCAGACCTATGCCGGAGCGGAGACGTTCGACTTCTCGGCATTGAATACAGCGGCGAATTTCGGAGATGAGGAACTCAAAGCGGTGATTCCGGTGGCGAGTCAGATCAGGGAGCTTGATTTAGGAAACACCGCCGTGACCGATGAGGG
>JBCCTF010000035.1:0-27858 GCA_039198765.1 Pseudomonadota bacterium | reverse complement strand
TTGAGGACGAGCAGGATCAGCATGACGAGGCCTGCGAGCCCACCCCAAAGGATCAGCTTGCCCTCCTGATCGGCCGGGTAGCGAAAGCCGAAGATGTCCGCCATCGGCGGCGCGGGATTGCGCTGCGTATCTGGCGGATTGGCTTCGAAGACGGCGACCGAAACGTCCTCGAAGGCGAGGCCCTCGACGCTGTTCTGGACCAGCATCTTCACCTGCGGGATCTTGTCATCGATCACCAAGCCGGGACGCGTCTTAATGAAGACCGAGGCGGTCGATTTGGTCGGCACCTCGTCCAGGGGATGACGCTCCGGCATCACCAGGTGGACGCGCGCGGTGACTACGCCGTCGATCTGCGTCAGCGTCTCGGAGATCGCCTGTGAGAGCCCGAAGACGAAGCGCACACGCTCCTCCAGCGGAGAGGAGATCAGCCCCTGCTCGCCAAACATGGTACCGAGATCCGAGAAGCTGTCTCTCGGAAAGCCGTTCTGGTTGAGGATTTCGATCGCGGCCGAGAGATCGGCGGACTCGACATTGAGCGTGACAAGGCCCTTGTCGATCGCACCCTTCTCAGCATCGATCCCTTCGGAGAGGAGGAGCGCCACCATCTCGTTGGCCTCCGCCTCGGGGATCTCGGAAAAGAGCTCCACCTTACAGCCCCCGAGCACCAGTAGCAGACCTACAGCCAGCGCCGGGCGAAGCCAGCCGATCAGGGTGCGCATCGTTCAGCAGCTCCGCTCAGGCCGTTCGAAGCAGGCCATCGACCTTCTTCGGGATCGCCGCGGCCTCGTTGCCGACGAGGGTCAGGGTGAACATGCCATGCTGCATCTCAAACTGCAGACGCAGCATGTCAGCAGGCGTGAAATCGCTGATGCCCATCGCCTCACTGATCGAATGCTGCACGCCGGACCAGCCGTCCCTGAGGGTATCCATCCCGTTCAGGATCCGGTCGCCCACAGTGGGCGCCGCTGGTTCGGCAGGCGTCAGCGTTCCCTGAGGCAGAACCCACTGCTCACCACTCTCGAGCCCCACCGCGACGCGATTTTCGACGCCGTTCACGGTTTCGGCTGCAGTCGGTGGCGCCATCATCGCCTCGTCGAAGCGCAGCGTGTCCTCAATCCGCGCAGCTGCGGTGTGCGCTGGTCCCTGAGGCACTTCCGCAAGCACGCCAGACATCGCACTGTTCAGATCCGCGGAAATTGGCTCGATCATCGCCTATCTCTCCTTCGGCCGGGTCGGAGTCGGGCAGCCTCAGCTACCCATCACTTCCTTTGCAACTGTCACGGCGTCCGGATCGTCGTCTGCCGCAATGATCGCCTTGCACAGGGCGTCACGCTCGGCCTTCTCGTCCTTGCTATGATGGATCATGACTAGCACGGCCTTTGCGAAGCTGTGCTCGGGCGCAATCGGCATAACATGATCCGCGATCCGTTTCTTGGCACCTTCTACGTCGTTCAGCATGAGCTGGATAGAGGCTACCATGGCAAGGGCGTCGGGATCCGCAGGCCGTGCCGCAACCATTGCATCCATCATCTTCTCGGTCGGCTCTTTCCAGCCGTGACTACCAGTGAGTGTCGCGGTCGCCGCAATGAGCTGCAGCGCCTCTCGATCAACTTCCATTCTCAACCCGTCCCTTTTGTTGTGCCACGGTCAGTGATCAGGACTGGCCAAGCTTCTGAGATTGGTTCTTGCAGAAGTTGTAGAACGCCTGCTGGACGTTCGTGATCGTATTGAGCAGCATCATCTTTGTCTGCATCTGAAATTGCAGCGCGGTCATTTTCACAGGATCATTCGTGATATTCGGATCCTGCATGTCCTTGCCAATCTGCTCAAAACCCTTCTGCAGATTGTCCATGTTGATGGTGTTGGACCCTGATTTGATTTCCATCTTGGAGCCTCCTTACGATTGCTCGTCTTCGAGCTGATACACGGACCAGACCATGCTGATAGTATCAGGAATTGCCTCCAGCGCCGCATGCATGGCGACAAGAACTTTGTAGTCGGCCGGTGAGACGCCGGCATCGAGCTGGCTTTTGACCACGCGCGCCTTTTCCTGTGCCATCGCGATGATAGCGTCACGGGCCTTGCCCTCAGGATCCTCCATGAGCGTTGCGCTAAGATCGGATAGGTCGGGTTTTGTGGTCGTTTCGTTCATTGTGTTCCCTCGATCCTGTAGGCGAAGTCGCGGTCATCTCTTGTGACGATCACCCGATCATACTGGACATCTTTAACATAGACGCCGTCGGCTATTTCATCCCCTGCGACGTGGTTCGAACCATCGTTTAGTAGGACCCGGGACGCTCCGTCCGTGGAGGTTATCACACCAATGATCTTAAGGTCTGGGCGCCGCACCGGTTCGGACGGAGAAGTGACATTCTCTGGTGCAGGCTCCGCCGGCTCGGACACCTCTGCCACGGGTTTCGGTTGTGGTGCAGGCTCATCATCGGTGTTGACGATCGTGCCCTCGGTCGCTTCGACCCGGATCAGCAGGCGCGGCCAGCCGCCGGAGCGCTCAACGAAGTCCTGGCCAACGCTCCGCCACGTCTCGCCCTCGCGGGCCGTGACTCTACCAGACACGCGCAGCAACCCGTCCACCTCATCGACCTTGAGCCAGATCCCAAGGCCCGCCGCCTCGATCGAGCGCTGCAGGATGCGGCGCCAATCGACCAAGCTGTCCCGCGTTAGTTCGATGCCCGTAAGCGCGGGTTCAGGCACCAGCAGGGTCCGCCGCAGCGCCGCGCGATCGATCTCGCTCCCGAGGAAACCGTCGATAGTCAAAACGCCGCTTCCGGAGTAGCGGAGCTTGAGATGCGGCCCGAAATCGGGCTCCGGCCACGGGTAGCTCTCGACACGCTCCCGAGCGGTGGTGAGCAGAGTGGCGACATTCGCCACGCGGTTATCCGCATCGATTTCCGCTTTGGCGAGCGCCGCTTCGAGCCTCTCCATGGACTGCGCGTTTGGTACGAAGCCCTGCAGCGTCAGTCGTCCACCGCGCACGGCCACACGGACCTCCGGCAGTCCAAGGGCGGCAATGACATCGCGGGCGGGCCGCGGGTCGGGTGCCGTTAGCGCATCGCCAATAGCGGGCGACTCGACGCCCGACTGCGCAGCAAGTTCGCGGAGCTTATCGAACCCGCCAATGAGCAGTGCTGCCACCAGAGCCACCGCGGCCCCGGCGCGGAGACCGATCGACGGCTCGCGCGGCGCGGCAGGCGGCACATCGGCAGGATCTTCGGTCTCGGTGTCGGAGCTTTCCTGAACATCCACGGCGGCGGACGTTTCCGGAGCGGTCTCTGGCGGTGCTTCCTCAGCTCCTTGCTGCTCTTCAGCTTCGGGTGAAGGCTGGGGCTCAGGTTCGGCCACGATCGCCGAGCCCGGCTCCGGTAGGGCCGACCAATTGGTGTCTTCTGGACCGATACCAATGACCGTGTCGCCGATCTCGATCGCAACGCCCGGGGGCAACTCCGCCTGCTCACCCTGCGACAGCTTCCTGTCCGCAAGAACGACCTCGCCATCCAGCGCTTCGACAAGCAGCTCGGCACCGCCCAACGTCACCGCAAGATGGCTGTCCACCATGCCACGGCCGAGCAAAACGAGGTCGGCCTCGTCTCCCGCCCCGATGACATGCCGGCCGCTGCCGAGGGCCGCGACCGCACCGGACTGAAGCCCGCGGAGAACACGAAAGACAATCGCGTCCTCAGACATCGGCACCGGTTGATCGGATTGCGGTTGCAACATGCCTCAGCGCCTCATGGGTACATCATTCGCATCTGAGGGCCGCGGGGTGCTGTCTCGGTGGCGATCTCCGCCCGGAGGCGACGTGTCCAGAAGGCGGCGGCGTTCACGAACGCACCGATGGCCTCGGAAAACCGCGTCACACTTTCCGGTACTGGGAGTTCGCGAAAGAGGATCAGCCGTTTGCCTTCCGGTTCGACCGTGACGATTTCCTCCCCGGCCATGCTCCGGCCGAGATGGATGGAGAGCACACGTTCGATAAGCGTGTTCGCCAAACGGATGTCGGCCGGCAGCATCTCGAGTTCGCTGCGCATAAGCATGCGCGAGCCGTCCTGGCTGAGTTCGACCTCGTACTCGCCGTCGAAGACGAAAACATAGTGCCCGTCGCGGCGCTCAGGGGCGAAGCCGTCTCTTGCCCGCGCCCAGTCGACGAGCAGTCGATCCAGCTGAGAGTTGGCCTCCGCCATCACCACGCACCTTTGCAGCAGTCCCCAAGAGCAAGGACACCAGATCGCCCCGCCCTTTAATACCACAAGCTCGGAACTGGGGAGAGATGCGTCAAGAGACGAATTTTGGACGTCAACTGCAAATCTTCCTCCGCTTCACTGCCGTTGACGGGGTATAATCGGTTTCGCGGTGGCACGGTTCGCTCCGAAAGCCCTGCAGCGAGGCACAAGATTGGATAGCGAAACCGGAGGGATCGAGCTTGATGAGAAGGTCAGCGGGCTCGCTGATCTCGGGCGGCTCCTGACGGCTTTCTCCGATGCCCTGGAAGCGACGGGCGCGAGCGATCGTCTTCGCCGCCGAGCCCTTCTGGTCATGGAAGAGCTCACAGCCAATGTGCTCTCCCATGCCGGTGAGGGCGTTAGCGCATCACTCCGCCTTCGCGCGGTGGCCGACGAGGCGGCGATCAAGATCTCTTATCCTGGCCCCGCCTTCGATCCCACTGACCCGGAGAATGTACCGATCCCCAATCCCGACCGGCCGGGTGGTCACGGACTTCGCCTGATCCAGGCACTTTCGACACACCTCTGTTACGTGCGTCACACTAATCGGAACAGTGTGCACGCATTTATTCGTCAGGAAGACTGAAAACAGAAATCAAGGAGGTCGGAAATCCTCTCCGCACTTGGACAGTCATAATCTCGTCAGGACTGGGCGGCCCGCAATGGGCATATCCGAGTGGCGGTCGGCTTACCGACCCCGGCGCAACTAGGAGGGATCCATGTCTGACAAGCCTGCTCCGGAAGAGATGAGCGAGCTCGACAAGCGCTCGCACGAGGTCGACGAAATCCTCAAGAAGCTCGATGCGATGCGCGACCAGCGCCAGGCCGAGCTCTCATCCCACAACATCTCCTCGGCGAAGATGGCCGAGCGCGCCCGCATGAGCGGCCTCACCGATGTGATGGCCAAAATGGCGCGCGGAACCGACGACGGCCTCATCGTCGAGCCCGAGGAAGCGCCGAAAAAGCACAAGACGCGTCTCAGGCTCTGATCCAGCAGGGCCAGCACGCTGGCCCGCTTCCCGGACCAAGTCGCGCAGATGCGCAATGCCAGACCAGTAGGAGAGAACCATGAGCAACGAAACCGTCAGCAACACCGCCACTGGCCTCACCGCTACCGTCGATTTCCGGACGAGGATGTACCACAAGGACGGCAAGTCCGAGATGGACTGGGTCCTGAACAAGTCCAAAGAGATTGTCGTCGGTGACAAAGCTAACATCGACAATTACATTAAAGAATTTAAGGCAGGGAACTATCCCGATCTGAAGAATCTGACCGAGTACAACGACTACTATAAAGGTGGTGCTCAGAAAGAATGGGTCGCCCAGGGCTCGCTTACGGACAAGCGGCAAGGGGATACCATCGGCAGCGGAAAGCACGGTGACTTGGGTGGCCGCGGCGACATTCTCAATTTCCTGCCGCCGAGTTCCTATCAGAAAATGGTGGGCGGCGACGGTCTGACCCAGAGCCAGGCTGATTTCCTGAGCGTGCTGAGCGGCATGCGCACTGGGCTCGGCATGAGCGAGGGCGACATCAAGACCGCGATGAAGAACTACTGCAACCTGCCGAGGGATCAGCAGCGCTACATCGCCGATCAGTTCGACGACACGAGCGCCTCAGTCTCGGCAAAGTACAACCAGCGTGGTGGGAACTACGCCGCCGGAAATGACGACCTCAAGGATATCTCGTCAAGTTGGGGTAGCATCAGCGACAAGGCGAGGAGCGCGGTGGCGCTGCTCAAGAATGCCGACAGCGACACGATCAAGGCGCTTGGCATGGCTGACCCGACCGGCAGCGACTTCCTGGCAAGCGTCATCGATCCTACCGTCACTGTCGATACCGATTCGCTCGATCGCAACGACTTCGGAACCTGGCTCTCGCTGAGCAAGAAGGGCAACAACTTCGGCGAGCTGAGCGGGAGCGATCTCACTAACTTCATGGGCGTCTTCAAGAAGCTCGCTCTCAACGCAGCGAACGTCGAGCAGAAGAAAACCGGCGCGATGGAGATGGGTCTGTCGCAAACAACGCCGGACGTCCCGGCGCTCGCTGCGGGGTTCATGAGCAACAAGCACCTCAACGTCTCGGCGGCTGACCAGACGAAGATCGAGGTTCTTTACCAGATGATCTCGGGCACTGGGAAACTCACCGCGGCGGAGAAGGAAGCACTGTTCAAGGGCATGGTGAGCGGCAAAATGGACGCTGCGAACGAAGCGTTGCTGACAAAGCTGAAGAGCGACCCGTCGATGATCGCCGCCGACGACACGTTCGTCGACACTTTCAAGACCGAGTCCAAGACCACGGCGAAGGTGCCCGACAGCGCGGTGTCCGGGATCGACAATGCCGCGATCCTCTTCGCCGCCCTCGGCGGGAAGAACCCGGCCGACGCGCCCTCGCGCTTGTACCTGAACCAGCTTTCGGTGGACAAGAATGCCGACTACACGCCGGCAGGTGCCGATAGCAGCAGCAATAGTGACAGCAACGTCAACAGCGACGATCCGCTTCATGAGTTCAAGGAGCTGGTCCAGATCTCGGACGCGGAGATCAAGAGCGCGCTCGACAACACGACTGGCCTATCCGCCGAGCAGAAAACCGCGCTTACGACTGCAATCAAAGGCAACTCGCTGTCGCCTTCCCAGATCTCGCTCTTGCTTGACCACGTCGACGACACGAATCTTTCCGACGACGACAAACAGACCCTGAAGCAAGCGATCGAGAACTCGATCCAGAACAGTCGTTCTGAGGGCACCGGAGACAAGAAGGTTGTCAAAGTCACGGCCGACATGGCGTCGACGGCGCTGTCGAACATGGATGGCCTGGGTGTGAACGACATCAATACGCTTCAAACCGCGATGGCCAACGGCACGCTATCGGTGAAGCAAGCGAACTTGCTCAACTCGCACCTCAAGGACTCCAACATCACCCCCACCGACAAGCAGGTGGTCTACTCCGCGATCGTCCACTCGCAGACGAACGCAGAGGCCGATCCGGCCAATGTGGCGAACTGGGCCGCCGAGAAGAAGTTCAACAAGGACCAAGACAACGATGGGGTCATCGGTAATCCTTGGACCGACGGTGTGGAGGTGACGCCCTCGGGCCTTAAGGAACAGGGCTACTCTGATCTCGACACCATGGATCTCGGGTCCTTGATGTTCGAGGTGATGCAGGGTCGCTGCGAGGCACTGGACAAGACGGTCCGCACCTACGGTAAGCAGGTCCAGGCCAAGAATGACCAGATCAAGACGGTCCAGGCTGCGATCGACAAGCTTCCGGCTGCCCCTGCGAAGGACAAGACTGTCGATATCTCGGGCACGACCTTCGACGATCCGATCAGCGGCAAGACCATGAAGCTAACCGACTACATGTCGCAGAACGACATCAAGCTCGGCGATGGGGTCGACCCGAAGAAGATGAGTGCAGCGGACCTCGACAACCTGCGGTCCTCGTTGAACTCGCACTCGGAAAGCCTGTCTTCGGACAGCCAGCTCTCGATGACCCGGCTCCAGCAGGCGATGGACAAGTACTCCACCTCCGTCAACATGCTGACGAACTTCCTGTCGAAGTGGAACTCGATGCTGCAGAGCATCGCCCGGAACCTTGGCCAGTAAGCCTGAAGCAAAGAAGGAGGGCCGGACCATGGACGGGACACAAGAGCTCACCGAGGAGCACATCAGGGAAGCTCTCGTGCGCACCGGAAAGGTGCCCGAGGGAGATCCCGAGGGGGTCGGCGACGCTTTCGTCGGCCTCTTCACCGGGACGACCGCGATGCGCGATATCCAAGGCCTGAGCGACGACGAGATCGAGAGCATGTACGCGCTTGGCTTCAGCCAGTTTCAGGCCGGGCGCTACGAGGAGGCGGAGAAGATCTTTGCGCTCGTCTGCACTATGGAGCACCGCGAGCGGAAGTACTGGATGGCGCTCGGCGCCGCCCGGTTCAACCGTGAGCAATACGAGACGGCCGTGATGGCCTACTCGATGGCGGCGATGATGGCGCCGGGCAACCCGGAGCCGCCGTTGCAGGCCGCGGACAGCCTGATGAAGCTTGGCGATGGCGGGCGGGCGCGCGCGGCCCTGGAACTCGCCATCGAGAACGCCGGCTCCGACGCCGCTCATGCCAAGCTCCGAGCCAAGGCAGAAACGCTGCTCGAGCTGATCGGCGAGGAGACGTGAGATGAGCGGCTCGGACACCAACATCGGATCGGGAGGGGGAACACCGATTCCGGTGACCTCCGACCCGACTATCAACGCGCCGCCTGGCGCCAAACCGACCGCACCGACCAAGAAGGCCGCCGGGGTCGATACCGACCTCACGGTTGGCAAGCAGGAGGCGCTCAAGTCCCTCAATACGGGGGTTTTCCACGAGCTGGAGAAGCCCCAGACCCTGAGTGCCGTAGCGCTGATGGTGTCCACTCTCTCAGCCAAGCTGCAAGAAACGCGTGGCAAGTCGGCCGAGAACGCCATCAAGGCAATCAAGAAGCGCATCAAGGATCTGAACAAGATGCGTGCGGACCAGCAGGCGAAGGTCAACACGCAAAACCAGAACGCCGAGAAGAAACAGAAGGTGGGCAAGATCCTCGGCTGGCTGGGCACGGCGCTGGGTGCGCTGGTGACGGCCGCCTCGCTCGGTACGCTGTCCAGCGCCGGCGTTGCGCTCATGACGGTCTCGCTCGCGGCCGGGATCGCGGCTCAGGCGATGAGCTCCAGCCCGGCAATGGCGAAGATGATGGAGAAGGATCCAAAGGGCGCCCAGGCGCTCACCTACTCGCTGATGGCGTTTCAGGTCGTGACCGCGATCCTAGCTGCGAAGGTTAGCACGGTGGCGGAGGTCACCAGCGAGCTGGCGGACGATGCCGTGAAGACCGGTGCCCAGATTGGCAAGCAGGTGGTGAAGGGGGCCGATGACCTGGTGGCCGGCGGGAAGGAGCTGCTCGAAAACGCTGACGATGCCGCAAACGACCTGATGAAGGACTGCCTGAAACTCGGCAAGCAAATGGCGGATTGCGATTCACCGGAAGAGGCGAGCGAGCTCCTCGTCAATCGGATCGACGACATGGTCGAGAGCGTCAATCTCGGGAAGGTGGAGAGCGTCGGCG
Source organism: Pseudomonadota bacterium (assembly GCA_039198765.1). GTDB lineage: Bacteria > Pseudomonadota > Alphaproteobacteria > Caulobacterales > Parvularculaceae > Parvularcula. Next base: position 18,532 of record JBCCTF010000035.1, on the reverse strand, counting down.
ACGAGGTTCTCAAGAGTGGCGATGAGGTCCTGAAGAGCGGTGACGAACTCGTAGACGATGCGGCGAAGGCCAAGGAGGCGAGCGGCTCCGGCAAGGATGTCGATCACGCTGCGAAGACCGGCAAAGACGGAAAGGTCGTGGAAAAGGAGGCGGAGCCGGAGAAGACGAAGCTCGACAAAGCCGCCGATGGGATCAAGCGGGCCTCAGGCCTCGGCCAGATCGCAACCGCCGGTGCCTCGTTCGGGAACAAGATGACCATTGCCGAGATCGACAAGCAGATCGCCGACCTGAAGTCCGAGCTGAAGCTCATCCTGGCCGATCAGGGCGCGGACGAAAGCGCGCTCAACGATATGGCCGACCAGCTCAAGAAGATCATGGAGGACTTCTCGAATGCCATGTCGATCCCGATCAAAGTAGACGAGTCAGTCTATCAATCTGAAACCAAGATCACCCAGGGGATCGGTAACACCGGTACCGGCGCGGTCTGATCAGAATTAATAGGAGAAGAGAAATGGGCGGCGTCGACGGAGTGGGCTCGGGTAGCAACAACTATAATACCCAAATCAACAACGTAGATAACGTTAACAACACGCAGAATGTCGGCAACACTGCGAATACGGAGCTGACGACCAGCCACCAAGGGGGCGTGGGGACGACGCAAGGTGGCTCGCATGGATGTGAGAGCGCGACGGCATCCGGCAAGCTCCCGAGTTTCTTTGGTGAGAACTGGAAGAAGTCCGATCAGATGATCGACCTCTACAATAGCCTCGTGGCCCAGTTGCATGTCGTGATGAAGGATCTCCACGCATCGGCAACCAAGCAAAATGTCGACATGCGTACCCAGCACATGCAGCATGCCAAAGACCTAGCGGCAGACCTTGTGAAGCAGGGCTGGCAGGATTTCGGCATGGCGATCGGAAGCGCGGTCGTGAACAGTGCCTTCCAGGCGGCGGCGGGTGCGACAGCCTGCACATCCGGCAATACGAATGACCTGAGCGGGCTTACGCTGCCGCTGAACGGCCTTGGCGGTGCGCTTGGTGGCGCGGTCGACGGCATCAAAGGCAAGATCGACGCCGACCATCAGGGCAAACAGGGCATCATCAACGCTCAGATGTCGGAGGACGAGAGCTTCCAGAGCGATCTCCAGTCCTTCATGCACGATGTGCTCGACATGATGAACAAGATGAACTCGGATCTGGCTGGAGCGGGCTCAAGCTATATCGGCGGCCTGAACAAAGCCGCCGATATGAGCTGAACGAGACAACGATGGAACGGGGGACAACGCCATGATCGATACTGCAGAGTTCACGGAGCAGCTTGCCGATATCGGTCCGATCCTCGGTGAGGCGATGATTGCCGAGACCGAGGATCGGGAGGCGTGGCAGATCGTGCTCGAAGCCGCTCAGATCACGATTGAGCCGGACCATGACCGCGACTGCCTGATCTTTTCCTCGGACCTCGGCAGTCCACCACCGGACAAGAGCGCCTCGTTCTATGCCTTCGCTCTCCGCGTGAACAATATGTGGCCCTTTACCGGGGGCATCTACCTCGGCCTCGATGCATTGAGCGAAGAAATCACGCTCTTCAGCGTCCTGCCCGTCAGCGGGCTCGACAGCCAGCGCCTCGCGGCGATGGTGGTGGACTTCGCGGAGCGGCGCGTGGCGTGGGCCAGCGCCGTCGCTCAGGGCGGTCCCGCCGAGGTGGGTGAAATGCCCGAAGGAACGGTGGAGGACGCATCAGACCCAAGGACGATCATACGCGGGTGACCTGCAAGGCAGCGTCCGATTTCCGTCAGGTAGTGTGCGCCGCCCCTACCCATCTCTCGGAAAGATCAGAGTTTTTCGGAGGAACCAGCCGTGGCTAACGAGATCGGATCCAGACCGACGACGACGACGGACTTCAACGTTCTTCGTCAGGGCACCAAGGGGCTCGATGACAGCCGTACGCTGCGCTTCAACGCAGGAAAGTCGATCTACGCGCACAAAGGGTTCGTCTCGCGCGCGCTCGACTTCGTACTCCGCCGAAACTCCTATGCGAGCAACGTGAAGAACGCTGTTACGGTCACGAAGCAGAGCTTCGCCGACAAGGTCGGTCAGGACTTTGCGGATGCGGCGTTCAAGAAGCTCGGCATCAAGAACCAGATTACGGCCGGCCAGATGCGCGACCTGAACAAGCTCGCGCACAAGGCCAAGGACAACGGAGTGAAGCTGCCGACGTTGAAGGCCTCGTCCGATTTCGCACATGCGGTCGGCGATCTGCCGCCTGGGGTCACCCGAAGCTTCAGCAAAGTCGGCGAATGGCAGAGCGATCTCAGCAAGATCGCAACCCAGTTCCTCAACGGGCCCAAGCTGGGCGGCAGCAATGAGGATTGGAACACGCTTCGTCAGGACGCCTCGCGCATCGGTCAGATGTCAGCGATCGAGCTGAACGACTTCCAGGCGCGGCTCGAGAAAGTGGCCGTCGACGCACGAGCCACGCAGCTCGACGCATCTTCCATGGCGCTAAGCTTCAGCACGCCGACGGCACGCGTGCAGGACCGCTTCGAGCATATCTACGGCCCCGACCTCACCCGACAGGTCTTCAAGGAAGCCGGGATCGATCCGAACTCGAAGGCCGTCAGCCCGCGGCAGCTGCACGCGCTGAAGCAGTTCGAGCGTGGCATTGCCGCCTTCCACAAAGGACAGTTCGTCAGCGAGAATCCCAAGTTTTTGAAAGAGTCCGACAAGATGAAGTCGCTTGACCCGAGCGATCCGAAGGACCGCCTGGCGATGCTCAAGATGCATAAGCAGAATTGGGACAAGTTGATGCGACCCGGGCTTGAGAACCAGATCAACATCAAAGACGCCAACTTCCAAGCCATGGGACGCTTTGCTGGAAAGAACACACTGAGCGAAGATGATGCGACGCAGTTAAAGAACGAGTACCATACTGCGGATCTGCGGGCGCATCAGCTGATGGGCAGCATCAACGATGGCTTCACGCAAGGGCAGAAGAGCCTGGGCCATGCGATTAGGCACTGGAACGGCGTTGCTGATCAGCAGGCGCTCACCGCTCTAAAGAACAAAAGCCCCGATCTGTATCAGGTCCTGAGCAACATCGGTAAGTTGCACGAAGCGATCAAGCCGACCTGATCTATGCGTAGACCCGCCCGGCAGCCCAGATAATGCTCATCCGATCGAGCACGCGGCCACAAGAGAAAGAGTTCCGCCATGCCTTCGAACACCGGACCGATAACTGCGACGCCAACCTTCAATACAGTCACGCAGAACATTGGAAAGGTCGACGGTGATCGCGGTCTTCGTCTCAACGGGCGGGAGATCTATGCGAACGCATCGAAAAAGTCGCGATTTGCCGGCGCGATCAACGATCTCTTCGCGAAGATCACCCGGCAGAAGACGCGCCACCAGGACGCGACCACGTTACTGCGACAGAGCTTCGCCAAGAGCTACGGTAACGCTGCTGCCGATGCGGCTTTCAAGAAGCTGAGGATCGGGGACAAGGTAACCGGCAAGCAGCTCGAAGGTCTCAAGCACATGGCGCGGACCGCCGACAAGCTCGGCCTTGACGCCAGCGTCGAAAACAAGCGGAACGCGTTCCTCACGAGTCAGATCAAGCTGCCGAATTTCCGGGCGAACCGGTCGATCTTGTTCGACCCGAACAATAACCATAGGGCACTGCGCAACAGCCTGACCGAGTACGCAAACCGGTTCGTGACGGACAAGGCGAACCCGGGCGGGGACGCCAAGAAGTGGGCCAAGCTGCAGGAGCATGCCGCGAAGCTCGACACGATGTCTTTCTCCCAACTCGGAAAGTTCGAGCAAGAGGTGAAGTCGTTCGCCAGGAGCGTCACCAAGGGGATGAAGGCCGACGCTCGACTGATCACCAAGGGAGCGCGGCCCGCCAAAGAGACCTATGACAGCGTTAGCCGCAAGATCGGCTCCGACCATGCGGACACGCTGATGAAGGAAGTCGGCAGCGACAAGAACGGCACGCTCACGGCGCGACAGAGCCATAAGGTTAGCCAGTTCATGAAGGCGCTCGACGGGCAGTGCGACAAGGATCTCTGCATCGAGAACATGGCTTATCTGAACTCCTCCGCGGAGATGCAGATGCTTGATCCGGCGAACGCCGATGATCGCGAGCGCATGTCGGAACTGCACGACCAACTGCAGGAGCTGTTCTTCGATAAAGATTCGAAGACAGAGATCAACGTCGAATCCAAGCTCAGAAAGAGCGTAAAGAACTTCGAGGCTTCTCCCAATATGTCGGAGCAGGACGCCAGAAATCTGAAGGCGCTCTACGAGAAAGTCGATCATTCAATCGAGAACGTGGTGCGGACCGAGCCGTTCACGCGTCTGATGAACAAGAGCGACAGCATGATGGATGCTGCGCATAAATGGCAAATGAACACGAAGGAAGTGAAGAACATGCAAGCGGAGATCCAGAAGGTCGACCAAATTCTGGAGCAGCTTGGCAAGACAGGTCTTGGCCCAGGCAGCACCACGCGCGCAATGCCCAAGAAGGCTGGAGGCGGCACCGTCTTTAGCAAGCAGGCGCTGAACGAGCTCGACAAGGTCGGGTTCGCAAAGCCGAAGGACCCGAAGGCGGCGAAGCTCGATGGCAAGAAGCGGCCGCCAGTGAACTATGACGCTGCGCAGAACCAGCACTTCCAGAATGCGATGAACGACAAGGTCCGAAAGGTCGTCTCTGATCTGAAGCTCACCGAGGTCGGCAATGACGGTCCACCGCCGACCTACAACCAGGCAGAGAAGGAAATGAACCGGGCGACCTACAACATTAATGGCGCTGGCAACGGCTTTAGCAGCATCAACGAAACGAGCAATACGGCTGGCAAGTTCAGCGACCTCTGTGACAGTGCAGGTATTCCCGCTGAGCATGTCAGCGTGATGTCGGCCGCGATCAACCAAGACCTCTTCAATACCCGCAACATGGAGGTCTGGAAGGACCCCGACAGCGGCCCGCTGAAAGCAGATTTCCACAAGCAGGCGGATCTCAAGAGCGAGCTGAGCTACAATGTCGAGACATCGCTTACGGCGCTGACGCCGGGTTTCTACGAATTCACGGCGACCCAGAAGATCCGGCCCAACGCGATGACGGATCTTTCCGTGGATGGCGGGGCGGCGAAACCGCTCGATTCAAGCCAGTCGTTCTGCGAGGTGACGATCAAGGGCGTGATCAACTGCAACATCCCGGAGAACCCGGATGATCCGTCGTACAACCCGGTTACGATCAGCAATACGACGATCAACTACCAGGCCAAAGCGACGGGCGACAAAGATCTGATCTGATCGGATGGGGCCCTGCAGCGCGCGGCCCCGCTAAGCCTCGCGCGCGAGGGTGAGCAGCGTGATGTCGTCCGACTGCGGAGCTCCCGCCGTGAACCGATCGACCGCCGCTAGGATGGAGGTGTTGATCATTTCAGCCGAGCCATCGCCAGCCGCGCTGAGCAGGCGCGGGTCACCGTAGAGTTCGCCCTGCGCCGTCATCGCCTCGGTTATGCCGTCGGTGTAGAGCAGGATCGCGGCAGCCCGTGGGAAGGGCATTTTCGCCTCCGCAAAGTCAAGACCAGGGATGACGCCAAGGGCGATGTTGGTATCGACCGACATTACCTGCCACGCTTCACCGACAGGTCGAAGTAGAGGCGGCGTGTGGCCGGCATTCGCATAGGCGAGATCGCCCGTGCGACGGTTGTAGATTGCTAGAAAGAGCGTGACGAACATGGCCTGCGCGTTGTCCCGCTCGATTGCGTCATTCGCCTTGGCCAGGATGGCGCCCGGTGAGTGTATCGTCTCGGCGGCGGCGCGAACGATGGTCTTTGTGATGGCCATCAACAGAGCTGCGGGTACCCCTTTTCCCGAGACATCGCCCACGAGGACACAAAGGCGGTCCTCGTCAAGCGCGAAAGCGTCGTAGAGATCGCCACCGACTTCTGTCGCTGGCCGGAGCAGCGCATGGAGATCGACGCCGTAGTCGGCTCCGAGTACCCCGAAATCGCGCGGCAGCATAGCGTCCTGAATAGCGGCAGCCGTCTCGACTGCGGCCGAGAGCCGGACAGCCTCCGCGCGCGCAAACTCCTGGGCGATATCTCTCGCCGCCAGATCCACGAGCCGGCGATCGATCACGTCGGGCGCGCGACGCCCCGTGAAGGCAGCAAGCGTCACGGGAAGCCGGTTGTCTGGCAGCACGACGACGATATCCCGCCCCGCCTGCTGCGTGCTCCTCAGCGAGGCGGCGCGTTCAATCAGGGGCGAGAGGCGACCGGGATCGCCATCGATGAGCTTGAGGGCCGCGCCGTCCTCCGCACTGGCGAGCCAGAGCGCCGCCTGGGGCTGCAAGAACGGGGCGATCTTCTGCAGCCGGGCGACGATCCTGCTGACCACGTCGTCGCCGGCCATCTCGCCGTGCGGCTTGCCATCGAGATCCAGAAGCCGTTCGAGGCCAGACTGTACGCGTGCTCGGCGGCGAATGCTGAGGAGCAACGTCGCGATATAGACGATGAGCGCGACAACCACGCCGACGGCGATCCAGACATAGCGCCGATAGCGGTAGTAGAAGGTGTCGGGCTCGTCGATCACCATAGCCTCGGGCGGCAATCCGTCTTCTGAGATCTTGAAGCGCGCAAGTTGGCGGAAGTCGAAGATGTAGCGATGGGGTGCTGCGAGGTGCACCGGGATCGAGTTCACGTCGCGTCCGGCAAGAACGTCGATGACCATGCCGCCGAGGATGACGCCCAGTGATCGATTGTCCTTCAGGTAGCCGCCAACGACGCCAAAACCGATCAACCTCTCGAAGAGACCATAGACAGGCACAGCCGCGGCCTCGGATATGGCGATGGTACTGCCGATCTCGTCAGTGTGTCGGTCTTTGTCCGCATAGGTGAGGATCAGGACCGAGTCCTCCGAGCCCAGCGCCGCGAGCTTCGGGGTCATTGCAGCGAGTGTTTCCCCGCTATAGCGCTGGATCTGGGGCGACCAGTCGAGGTCGATGAGTGCCCTGTCGAGGTCGCGCCGCACGCCGCTCGCTTCATCGTCGTTATCGTCGATGATATGAAGCGTCCCGGTGTCGGGGCGTTGCTCGATAATGAGGGAGAGCGTGCGACCGATCTGGTGCTCGCCAAGGACGCCGGTAACGTTGGGCAGCGCCTCAAAATCCTCGCGCTCAAGCACTGTCTCGGCGGCGATCACGGGCGCGTTGTCGAATATCTCCCCGCGGGACTGGAGCGCAAAGCGCAGTGCCGGATCCCCGAGCGTGACAACCACGCTCACGTCTTCCGGGGCATATCGGTGCAGCACCGTAGCCGAAAGCAGATCCGCGTGATCGTCGTCGTCATGCTCGCGCAGATCGAGATGCTCGATTGCGATCGAAACTCCGGTCAGACCGGAAAGCTCCTCGCGCAACCCTGCAATGATCATCGTGCTCGCTGGGTTGCCAGAGCCATGGCTGTCGAGAACCACGACGGTGCGCAAGTGCCCATGGTCTGCCGCCTCAGCGGTCGCAAGGAGGCCGAAGAGGGTGGTCCAACCGATGGCGGACACACAGCGCATCGTCAGATCGAGATCTGATCGAGCGGCTGGACCGTAATCTCCTGGGTGAGATCCTGATAGGATAGTACCGGCAGCTCATAGATGTCCTGCTCGATGAGCTTTCGGACATAGCGACGGATATCCATAGCGACCACTAGGACCGGCTTCTGCCGACTCTGGGAGAGATCACCTACGGCTTGCTTGACGTTCGTGACGAAGCCCCGCGTCACCCGCGGATCGAGCGCAAGGTAGCTGCCCGCCGATGTTTGCCGGATGCCCGATCGGATCGTCTCCTCTGCCTCCTGGGTCATGATGTAGGCGGGAAGAATGTTGTGCCCTGCAGAGTACTTGTAGGAGATGAAGCGCCGCTGGCTTCCTCGGATGTACTCGCAAAGCATCACAACGTCCTTCTCCTTCTGTCCCCATTCGATCAAAGCCTCGAGGATGGTCCTGAGATCGCGCACCGAGATTTCCTCGGAGACGAGGCGCTGCAGGACCTCGGATATCTTCTGAATGGGCAGGACGCGCTGGACCTCCTTAACGAGTTCGCCGAAGCGCCCTTCCATCTGGCCCAGGAGGAAACGGGTCTCTTGGATGCCGATGAACTCCGAGGCGTAACGGGTCAACACGAAGGAGAGATGGAAAGTCAGCATCTGTGCGGGGTCGAGAAACGGAACGCCGGCACGGTCGAGCTTCTGCTCATAGGTCTCGTCGACCCATATTGTGGGATACCCGGGCAGGAACGCCTCGCCCTGCTGGTGAGGGATCTTGAGAATGTCGAGCTGGCTCGGTTGCTCACGCACGAAGACGTGGCCCGGAATGATCCGGCCTGAGGTGATCGGGGTCTCCTGGATGAGGATGCGGTAGGCGCCGTCCGTAAGGTTGTCGTTGAACCGAAGGTGGATCCCTGGGAACGGCACACCAAGATCGAGGTAGAGCGCGCGTCGAACCTTTATCAGCTCGGTGTTGAGCGCCTGGGCGCTGATCCGCTCCTCAAGCTGGGCATCGACGTCGATCATCAGGGGCACGGTGAGCGAGAATTCGTCCTCAGCGCCCATCTTGCGTTTTGAAGCCTCGCTCTCGGGCTGGCCTGCCTTGGCCATGGCCGGAACGGCACCCTCCGCGTCCTCGATCGCTCCGCCGCCGTAGATGCGGCCAAGAAGGAACCCCATCGCAAGAAGCGTGACACCGAGTGTGAAGAAGACCGCGGTGGGAAAGCCCGGGACGATCCCGAAAAGGAACATCATCGAGCCCGCGATCATGATCGCCTTGGGCTGCGCGAAGATCTGCCGCGAGATATCCGCGCCCAGATTGGTGCTGTCTTCGGTCGTGACGCGTGTGACGATGACGCCCGCGGTGATTGAGATCAGGAGGCCCGGGATCTGCTGCACCAGCCCATCGCCGATGGTGAGAATTGAGTAGGTCTCGACCGCTTCGGCCGCCGTCATGCCGTGCTGGGTTGTGCCGATAGCGATGCCGCCGACGATGTTCACCACGGTTATGATAAGGCCGGCGATGGCGTCGCCCTTCACGAACTTCATGGCGCCGTCCATTGAGCCGAAGAGCTGGCTCTCTTTGGAGACGGCCTCACGGCGGCGGCGGGCTTCCTCAAGGTCGATCACTCCAGCGCGCATGTCGCCGTCAATCGACATCTGCTTGCCGGGCATGGCGTCGAGCGAGAAGCGCGCGGAGACCTCCGCGACACGCTCGGCGCCTTTCGTAATGACGAGAAACTGCACGATGGTGATGATCAGGAAGATCACTGCGCCGACGATGAAGTTGCCCTGAACGACGAAGTTGCCGAAGGCGAAAATGATCTCGCCCGCATCGGCGTTCAGGAGGATCAGCCGTGTCGTCGAGATCGCAAGTGCCAGCCGGAAGAGAGTCGTCACCAGCAGGACGGACGGGAAGGCAGAAAAGGCCAGCGGGGTGGGAATGTACATCGCCACCATCAGCAGGATCATGCCCGTCATGATGTTCATCGCGATGAGGGCGTCGATGAGCCATGTCGGCAGCGGGACGACGAGCATGAAAATGATCGCGACCATCAGCACCGCAAGCATGATGTCGGTGCGCGCAGTGAGCGCGACCATGACCGACTGTGCGCGGGAGGTGTTCATGCTTGGTCTCGTTGCGTGATGTAATCACGCATCATTAGCTCGGCCTCGGTGGTGCGCCCACGTGCCTGATGCGCCGTACTCTGGACGAGCTTGATGCGCGCGATGTCGTCGCCGCTCTGACCGGCCGAGAGCGCTCTGTCGCCCATCGTGATCGCGTCATCATGGCGCTCGAGCAGGCCATAGACGCCGCAGAGCGCGCGCATGATGTCTCCGTTTCGTGGATCTTCGCTGAGCGCGAACTCGAGCAGGTCACACGCTGCCTGCTCGCGGTTCTGACCGGCGAGGATATGGGCGAGGACCTGGAGGAAGATGCTGTCCTCGGCCTCCCATTCGCTGTTGAGGACGAGTTCAGTCGTCATGCCTGCTGCAGAGCGTCGTTCGCCTCGTCAAAGGCCGCACCGGTCTCGTCGAGCTTCGCCATCACGCGCGCCGCCGCTTCTGTGCATTCCTCTGCGCCGTTCCTGGCACCGCGGTTCATACGCCTCTTCAGGTTCTCTGAGAGGTCGCGGATCTTCGCCTTGAAATGGGTGCGTTGCAGGAGTGTCGGGTCCGGCACTTGGACGAAGGTGAGCTCACGCGCGGCATCGGCCACCGACCGGCCCCGGAAAATCGTCTCGACGTGATGTTCGACCCGATTGCCTACAAGCTTCGCCGCGCTCTTCTCCGGCATCACCGTGCGCTGCGCGTCGAGCCTCTGGATCCCGGCCAAGCCCTCCGACGGATTGACGAGGCTCAGATTGGTCATCGTTCTTCTCCCCTCTCTCTCACGCTCGTACTTCGTCCTGAAGCGAGGTTAGCAGCCCCACTGCTGCTTCAAGGCGTGGACGATCAATGGCATGCTGATGAAAGCGGGTCAGGAAGACAAGCCGGTCGCCGGCAAGGCCTACCGCCACTTGCTCCGCCAAGCCATTGTTATAGTGCACGCTTTCCAACGCCCGGCGCAGCACGGCTGGGCGGTCATCGGTCAGCGCAATCTCGCGCGAGAGGTAGAGGACGAGGCTCTCCCCCTGCTCTTCCAAGTGCAACGTCCCGACCTCATCGATCTCAACGGCGAGATGGGCCGGTTCTGCAAGGTCGAGCGCCATGCCCATCGTTGCCGAGAAGTCGATGATATGTTGGCTGACGATGGACATTAGGCCTCCGCGTCTTCCTCGATCTGGATCGCCTCGTCGATCGCCTCTTGCATGGAACCGAGCACATTGAATCGTGCCTCAGGGCTTTGGAACGCTTTCACCGGGATGCTGTCACCAAGGGCCTTGAGATCCGTCAGGAAGTTGATGCGCGCCTCGTGATCCGTGAGCCCGGCCATGTCGCAGATCGCCGTGAACTGAGAAGCCCTCGCATTTTTCGAGTCCAGGATCGGTGCAAGTTGGCGGAGCAGCATCTCCCCCGTGCAGCTGCTGCTGGCGCCCCGCTGCCGGCCGCGTGATGCAACAATGTCCGCGTTGCCGAGGATCGTCGTGAGCGTCTCAAGCCTTTGCAGGTCGCTGACGATCGTCGCGAGCTTGGATTTGTCGATGGAGCTTCCACCGGCACTAATGTCGGCACCCAGTGCCTTGATCATGAACCCGATGGCTTGCGGCAGCTTTTTGTCGCCAAAGCGTTCGCTCAGATCGTTGAGCGTCGTCGCCATGTCACGGTAGTCGGCCGAGTTCTCTTTGTAGGCCTCGCGCAGTTCTGCGTGGTCGGCCAGCCCGGCCGCTGCCGAGGAATTGGTGATGCCGCCAATATTAAGCGCGGCGTCGATCTCGCGCCCATGTTCCTTTCGCAGACCCTCGACCGCGGCCTCCGCGGCCTCAATTTGCTCGCGCGGCGCACCTCTGGACTTGAGGGCCTCGACGAGCCCTTTGAGCGCCGCAAACTGGTGCACCGGGTCCTGAAAGTCCTGCCTGGCCTGTTCTCGGTAACCGTCGGAGCCGCCCTGCCGTTTCAGTAGGGCCTTGATGCCCCGCATCAGGTCACGCTTGTCGAGATCCCCGAGCGCCTTGGTGTATTCTTGGATCTCGCGGATCTTCAGGACGCGTTCGAGGCTCTCCGCCTTGTTTCCGTCCTCGACCTCACGTTCGGATTCGTCTTTCTCCACCTCTTCGGACGCCGTCGATGTGAGCTCCTCTAAGGCATCCTGCATCAGCGAGTTTTGATCGATTACCTTGACCTGCTGACCGTTCAGCACGCCCTTCTGTTCACCCACCTGGCCCTGGCCCGAAGGCATCGGACCTGGCGTGTTATGCGGGGTGGCGCCGGTGACGATATCGTTCATTGAAGTGCCACACCTCCCTAAACCAATGCAAAAATAGGGGATTGCCGCACCCATTGCACTCAGAAAGATGGACGAAGATCGGACTGCCAAAGGCACGAATTGCGGTTACCGCGATCCGACTATCATGTGCATAATGCAGTCGCATCGATGAGGGGTTCCGATGGAGATTTCGAAAGTCGAACGTGGAGACGATTTGTACCTTACCGTGTCCGGCAGGATCGACGCGACCACGGCGCCGACACTGGAAGCGGAGCTAAAAGGTGCCGCAGCCGAGGGCGGCGCTGCGGTAATCGTCGATTTCGCCGAGGTTGACTATGTATCCAGCGCCGGTCTCCGTGCACTCCTCGTTGGCGCCAAGGGGCTTGCAGGCCAGGGGCGCAAGCTCGTAGTCGCTCGGGCACGGGACGATGTCCTCGACGTTATCCGGCTCACGGGATTCGACCGGATCCTGACCCTCTCCGACGATCTTCCGGCCTGAGCATGGGTGGCGCTGAGCTCACACGGTTTGCCGATGAGCTTGCGCTCGCGGTGCAGAATGCGTCGCTGATCGAGGTTCGCGGGCGGGTTCTGCGCGTCACGGGCACGATCATCGAAGCGATGGTGCCGGGCGCACAGATCGGCGAGCTCTGCATCCTGCGGGGCCCTGCCCCGAACTTTGAGCTCAAGGCCGAAGTGGTCGGATTCCAGGGCCGTACGGCGCTCCTAACGCCGATGGGTGAAATGCAGGGCGTCTCCTCCCATACGGAGGTCCTACCGACCGGGCGCGCCCATATGGTAGGGGTCGGGCCCAAGTTGAAAGGCCGGGTTCTGAACGGGATGGGAGAGCCGCTGGACGAGGATGAGAAGGGCCCGCTCGAGGTGGAGGACTACTATTCCGTCTACCGCGAGAGCCCCGACCCAATGTCCCGCCGGATCATCGAGAAGCCGATGCCGATGGGGCTCCGCGTGCTCGATGGTGTCCTGACAGTTGGCGAGGGCCAGCGCATGGGCATCTTCGCCGCGGCGGGCGGCGGCAAGTCAACGTTGCTTTCGATGCTGGTGAAAGGCGCCGAGGTGGACATCACCGTGCTCTGCCTCGTTGGTGAGCGCGGTCGCGAAGTCCGCGAGTTTCTTGAGCGCGACCTAGGCCCTGAGGGTGCGGCCAAGTCGGTCCTCGTGATCGCGACCTCGGACCGCCCGTCGATGGAGCGCGCCAAAGCCTGCTATGTCGCCACCTCGATCGCCGAGTATTTCCGGGACCAAGGCCTCCGCGTCTTGCTCCTCATGGACAGCGTCACGCGCTTTGCGCGCGCACAGCGCGAGATCGGCCTTGCCGCAGGTGAGCCGCCTACGCGACGGGGCTTCCCGCCATCGGTTTTCGCCGCGCTCCCCAAGCTAATGGAAAGGGTCGGCCAGTCAGACAAGGGGTTCATCACCGCGCTCTACACCGTCCTCGTCGAAGGCGACGACATGACGGAGCCGGTCGCCGACGAGACGCGCGGTATCCTGGACGGACATATCATCCTGAGCCGAAAGCTCGCCGCAGAGAACCACTACCCGGCAATCGACGTGCTGGCCTCCGTTAGTCGTGTTATGAATGCGATTGTGGATCAGGAGCACAAGGGAGCGAACCAGAAGGTCCGTGCGCTGATGGCGAAGTACGCCGAGGTGGAGCTGTTGCTAAAGATCGGGGAGTACAAGGAAGGGTCGGATGAAGAAGCCGATGAAGCGGTGAAGAAGATGCCGTTGATCCGGCAGTTCCTCTGTCAGGGCCTAGAAGAGCGCTCCGAGTTTAACGACACCCGCTCGGCGCTGCTGCAGCTTGCACGGTAGTTGCGATGTCCTTGGCGATGTATCGGGAGCTTCTGCGCGTCAAGCGACTGCGAGAAGACACGGCGAAGGCGGAGCTTAGGGACAGCGAAGCGATGCTGCGCGCGGCCCGGTCGGCGGCCGAGCGCGCCGACGAAATGGTCGAGAGTTTCCACGCTGAGCGGCTCTTGAAGGAGAAGCGGCTCTTCGACGAGATCAAGGGCGTGGCGGTCCTTGTGCGGGACATCGACGACATGAAGACGAAGATCGAGCGTTTGCGGGCCGAGGAGGAAGAGCTGCGCAAGCGCGCATCCAAGGCACATGAGCAGGTCACCGAAGCAGAGAACGATGTAGCTACAGCTCGGACGGCCGTGAAGCGCGCGGAGCAGACCACTCAGAAGTTCGAGGAGTTCGTGGATATCGAGAAGGAACGCGTCGCCATTGTCCAGGCTGAGCGGGAAGAAGCGGAGACGGAAGAGGTCTCGGAGGCGATCTTCGCAGCCCAGAGCAGAGCACAGGGCCGGTGAGCGGGGGTAGCGGTGTCGGTGGCCCGAGGCCTGCTGATGGGCAGGCCTTGCCTGAGCCTGTCGAGCCGACGACGCCCGTAGAGCCGGCACCCGCAGAGCTGGAAGTTACCGAAAGGTTCGAACGCGCCCTCGAGCAGGATCGCGACAAGGAACGGCGTCACGACAACAAGGCACCCGATGTCCGAGCGGCAGACTCTGAGGAGCACCACCTCCCAATTCCCGCCCGCCGTCGAACAACGCCTGAGCCTCCGGACGAAACGCGAGAGAGGCGCACGGCATCCGAACTCCCTGATCCTTCGCGTCGTAGCGCCAAGGAGCAAAATGAGCTGGCGACACCGACACGTGGAGGCTCACGAGCACCACAGCGTGAGCAGATGAAGACCGGGCTGAAAGAACGGGGCGGGGATGCTCTTAATGATCCCAGCATGGATGAGCCCGATACGGACCCAAGCCAGCGTCCGCGCTCTTCAGCCGAAGAGCAGGCGCATGCCGGGCGCCAAGCTGTCGCCAATCAAGGCCGCGATCGCAACAGGGAAACGGCCGAGGGCGCAAGTCAGGCATCTGCCGGTCAGTTGAGCCAGGAGCGGGCGCTTGGAGAGCGTTCCGCGCCGGAGCGGGTCACTTCGAAGACCCGCAACGACGTGACGCCGGGCCGAGAACAAAGGAAGGATATCGGCGCCAAACGCTGCGGCGACGATGTCGGCTTGGAGCGTGAGCTCCAACGTGGAAACGCCGAACACGATGAGCCGGCGCGGACCAGTCCCTATGCGGACGCCAAGGGTCGGGAGGGACTGCGGCGTCAGCAGGGTCGAGGCGTGTCAACGTCTGCGTCGGAGAGCCGGTCGCTGGGTACGCCGCCCAAGCAGCCGTCCGGTGAGCGGGATGCCCGCACAGCCGATATTCTAGAACAGAATGAATCTGTGCCGGAACAAACCTCTTCGGGTCGGCAGCAGGATGTGCCCGTCCCGGCACAGAAACCTGAGCGCAGGAATTCGTCGATCACTCCCGACAACCGGCTCGCAGACGCGGAAGATGCACCGCCCAAGCGCTCTTCTGTCCTGCCCGCGATGGATCCGACAGGTGGAGCGGTATCGCAAATTGCGAACCCAGGAGGACGGGCCCCGGCGAAGCACGCGGCTGACGACCCGCTCGACATCGATATCGATGCCGACGAGCCTCCAGTAGTGCCTGGAACCTCTGCTGAGACCCTTGCAGGCGCAAGCGCGCCGCAAAAGCTAGGCGAGACAGCGCACGACCTGTCGACCAAAGCGACAACCCACGCCTCCGCGGTCGATAGGGCCGAGGAGGTGGCGAAGCTCGTGAACAAGCTCGCCCTCCGGATTCAGCGATCCATTCCGGCCGCTGGCGCGGACGAAGTGCGAATAGTGCTGGATCACGACACGCTGCAGGGCACCAGCATCACGATCAACCGTACATCAGAAGGGATCAGCGTCACCTTCGATACGCCGAACCAGGACGTCCGCGACGATGTCAATTTCATGAAGGAGAAGCTGAGCGAGCGGCTCGTATCGCTCACAGGCCTGCCCGCGAAGATCGAGGTGATGCAGGCGCAGACAAGACCTGCAACAGCTGCGCCATTGGATGTACGTATCACCGAACAGGCGCGGTCTCCGAACCAGCAGGACGGCCAGCAAGGCCAGCCAAGCGACGGTCGCTCGCGGAACCGCCGAGACCCGTATGAGGAGACCGCGCAGGATGACTGAGCGCTCCGAAGCTGTGCACCGGCTCACCCTGCCCGCAATGCAGGCGGTGCATGCGCGTCTCGGCAATCTCCTTTTGACGAAGTCCGAGCTGCTTCTGCCCGTTCCGCCGGGCAAGGCGTCAGGCACCGGCGTCGCGATTGCTGGGCTCTTCGACAACCGCCCGGCTCTGCTCTGGGTGTCGGAAGGGACGTTCCGCGCTGTCGCCCCTGAAGTGAGCGGTCTTGAGAACGTCGAGGCGCTACCTGCACCCTTGCTGGCGGCGCTGGCGGAGACGTCTCTCCGCAAGGTGCTGAAGGCCTATGCGAAAGAGCTCGGGCACATGTTCCGGATCTCCGATGTTGCCGTCGAAGAGGCGCCGCAGAGCTTCGGCATAGGCCTTCGTGTCGGTGCGACGGCCGAGCCGCCGACACTGCATCTCGATGACGGGGCGGCGGCTGAGATCGTCGAGATGCTCACCGGCCAGCCGGATCTCGCCGCGGTGCCTGGCGCAGGAACCACCCCGATTTCGCTCGCCATTGAAACGATGTCGCTTGATGTTCGGCTCCATGAGCTTCGCGCGCTCGGGCCGGGCGACGTGCTGCTTCTTGCCGCCGGCACCGATCCGGCGGACCTTCGGCTAACGCAGCGGCCTGGCGGGCGAGCGCTCGCCACACTCCGGATGACGGATGACGGGCTGGTTCTGCAGGGAGTTTTGGGGGCCGATATGGCTGATGAGGACGACGACGCGCCGCCAGAAGAGACGATGGAGGGCAGCGCCGAGGAGGTGGCCGACGATATCGATGATCCCGGAGTGGCTCTCGACGTGGACGCCCTCGATGTGACGCTCAGCTTCTCGATTGGCAGCGTTGAGCTCTCGGTGTCGGAGCTGAGGGCGCTGCAGAAGGGATACATCTTCGAGCTCGAAGCACCCCTGGCATCGCCGGTTCGGATCTATGTCGGGCGCCGCGCTGTCGGTGAAGGCGAGCTTGTCGAGCTGGACGGTCGTGTAGGCGTGCGCGTCCTCCGTCTGACCGGGGCACAATCGTGACCGATCTGCCCGAACCGCTCTCGATCATCGTCGTCGTCGCGCTTCTGGGTCTGTTGCCCTTTCTGGTCATCATGACCACATCCTTCGTGAAGCTGATCGTCGTGCTGTCGCTGATCAGAAACGCGCTCGGCGTGCAGCAGATCCCACCAAATATCGTGCTGCACGGGCTCGCGCTTATTCTCACCATCTACATTATGGCGCCCGTCGGGACCGCGGTGCTTGATCGGGCACAGCAGGTTTCACTGGAGGACGCGACCGCCGAGGAGATCGTCGGACAGATGGGTGACGTGCTGGAGCCCTTCAGGGACTTTCTGGAAAAGCACGCCGCGGACGAGGCGAAAGTCTTCTTCACGACGACAGCGCAGCGCCTCTGGCCGCCGGAGATGCGCGATACCGCCAGCCCCGACAATCTCTTCATCCTCATCCCGGCCTTTACGCTCACGGAGCTGAAGACCGCGTTCGAGATCGGCTTTCTGATCTATCTTCCCTTCATCGCGATCGACCTCATCATCTCGAACATTCTGCTGGCGATGGGCATGATGATGGTCTCGCCGATGACAATCTCCCTACCCTTCAAGCTTCTCCTCTTCGTGCTTCTCGACGGGTGGACGCAGCTCATCCAGGGCCTTGTGCTCAGCTATCAGTAGGAGGCTTTGATGTCGGTCGCCGACGTACTCAACCTGGCCTCAGAGGCCCTGCTCCTTGTCCTCTATCTCTCTATGCCGCCTATCGTGGCGGCGGCGTTAGTCGGCACGGTTGTTGCCCTTCTTCAGGCGCTTACTCAGCTGCAGGAGCAAACGCTCTCCTTCGCAATCAAGCTCATCGTGGTGGTGCTGATCATCTTCGCGACGGCGCGTTGGCTCGGCACCGAACTCTTCAACTTCGCCGACCGCGTCTTCAAGGCCATCGCGACGATCTGATGGGCTTCACTGAGCTCATCGAGGTGGTGACCGTCTTCACGCTGGCCCTGCCGCGCATGTTCGCGGTCTTTGCGCTGATGCCGGTTTTCTCCCAATCGATGCTTCCGGGCAGCGCGCGCAACGCGGTGGCGATCAGCTTCTGCCTGATGGTCTTTCCGATCTACGGGCCTGCCTTCGAACTCGGCTCGATCAGTACAGCGATGTTCCTCGCCCTGATCGTTAAGGAGGTGGTCATCGGGCTCTTGCTCGGCGTGGGCGCGTCCCTGATCTTCCACGCCGTTCAGGCGATGGGTTTCGTGATCGACAACCAGCGTGGCTCAACCATGGCGAGTTCTGTCGACCCTATGACCGGTGCGCAGACCTCGCCTCTGGGCATCTTCATGACGCAGGTGATCGCGACCTATTTCTTCGTGAGCGGAGCCGTCTTCCTGTTCCTGCTCATCCTCTATGAGAGCTATGTGATCTTTCCGATTGGAAGCTTCTTCCCGACCTTGGAGCTGACTGATACGCGGTTCTTCCTCGCAATCCTCGACAAGATCTTCAGCCTCGCGATCGTCCTCGCGGCGCCGGCGCTCATCGCAATGTTCCTGTCCGAGTTTGCGTTGGGTCTCATCAGCCGCTT
>JBCCTF010000034.1:0-27883 GCA_039198765.1 Pseudomonadota bacterium | reverse complement strand
CAGCACCATTTTTTAGTGCGCTATCGGCCTTCCGGCCTGTTTGAGCGCGGCCTTCTTTGTGATCCCGTGCTGCACTTCCGATCGGGGCTGTCCGCCCCAATCGCAGGCGTCGCTTTGGTCTCCCTCAGACAGCGTCTTCCGGTTTGCAGCTCTTAACGTCGCGCGGCTCTCTCGTGTCGATTGTTGTCCGCCAGCAACGATCGTAAACTGAGCAAAAACACGCCTCTATCGCGAGTTTTCCGCCGAGATCCTCACTCAGCCTGCGTGTTACAGGATCCCAATCCACCGAAAAGAGGTTCACCACCTCGCCTGGACTGACCACCAAACCTTCGGGGTCAGTCGCCATATACCGCTCATAGCTAAAGGCGTCGTCCGGCCCCAGTACGTCGACAATGAGCTCGTCGAGTGATCGAACGACCTGACCGCGGTAGCGCAGGGTCGCGGTTTTGATCTTCGCCGGACCCACACCCTTATTGATCAAAAGAAAGCCGAAGCCCTCGGCGTTATAGGTGCGGGTAATGTCCACATAGGGCCAAACCTCCGCCTCAGCTGCGCGCCTGATGGTCGTTGCCTCGAGCAACGAGACGCCCAGCGCGGCGATGGAGAGGACCACCGCGAGGGTCGATCCGAACTCAGACCAGCCAATTCCCTGCCGTCTCTCGCGTCGTTGAGCCGCCATCACTATCCTCCCGCCACATCTTAAGAAGATGTGAGCGGCAGAAAGCGCGGGTCAAGTTCTTGCGCGACGCGGCTTGGCGCGGTCCGCCGACACTTGGTAGGCAATGGTCTCGCGAGAAAGAGGACCAACCATGGGAGACGAGGAAGCCGCGGTGTTCCGTAGGCGCATCTTCTATATCCATGGTTTCGACCCGCGAGGTCCCTCGCCCTACCACCGGTTTTTCACCGAGAACGCTGAACAAGCAGGCAAGCGATGGGACCGGAGCATCAGCGTCTCCAAACGCGAAAAGCGCAGCGCCGAAGCCATTGGCTGGACGATCGAAGCGCAGCTGGCGGACGGTCGCCGCACAGTCACCGACTACGAAGTGCTGCGATGGGACGACACCGTCAGGACCCTCTGGTCAGCGAGAAAGCCGCTCACCTTGGTGGTAAACGCGTTCCTCGTTCTCTTCGACTACGCGCGCTCTGGGTTTCTCGGTGACCTGTACAAGCCTGCGCGAGCCTCGTTCTTCTCCGTGCTGACGCCGCCCCTCGCGGTCACGTTGCTCGTTCTGATCTGGTTCGTGCTCGTCGCATTCGGCAGCCAGCTTGGCGGAAGCGTCGCCGCTGCCATTGGGCTTCCGTCAGTGATCGGAGCGTTTGTTGCCGTCGCCATTGGGCTGTTCGGCGTTTGGTTCGTTTGGAAGAGCTTTTCGTCGAAGACAGAACTCTGGTGGCTCACCCGGTGCCTCGACTATCTGAGAGAGACTGCGCACGGAAGGGCGACACGCTCCGAAGGTCGCTCGTCAGTGTTTGCAGAGCGATTGATCCAGGCTGCTCGGCGGCAGGGGACCGATGAAATCGTTGTCTGCGGACACAGCCTAGGTGCGCTCCATGCCGTCCGCATGGTCACCCTCGCCCTCAGCCAAAACACTCAACTTGGAAACGGCGGACCGAAGGTTCGGGTCATCTTCCTCGGACAGTCCATCCCTGGATATGTCGCCTACGGACAAGATGATGATTTTCGCGACCGGATGATCCATCTGTGTACGTCAGAACGGATAAGCGTTTTTGATGTCACGTCAGGGTCGGACACAGGCTCGACCTGCCGCCTCGATCTCCTCCACAGGATTGATGCAGAAGGGGCTCGGCACAAGCAGGAACGACCACCGTTCCACCAGGTGCTCAGCCCCGAAACTTTTCGCGCGGTACGCAGCAACCCGAGGGCGTACCATTTCCAGTACCTTCTCCCCACCGAGCGGGGAGAGGGCTTCGACTATTTTGAGTTGGTCACCAGGCCGGGACCCATAGAGACCACAAGGCCAATGGTGTGACGGGGTTCAAACCACCGCTTCCTGAGGGGCCGAAAGGCTCGGGCGCGCGCGCGAAAATCGCGGCGTATCTCCATTCTGGCATCAGCCTTTTCAAGCCGAGCGCTTATAGCTTCAGCGGCATCTCTCGCCAGAAGGTGCCCAAGCTACCTCTCACGGCTGACAAAGAGAACGTCAGTGTGCGTGACCCTGCGGCGATCAGGGAGATGCTCGTCAAAAGGCCGCTCGACTTTCCGAAAGGTCGGCTCATCGATGGGATGCTCCGCAAACTCACGGGCTACTCCATCTTTATCTCTAACGGCGAAGCGTGGCAGCGCCAGCGGCGCATTGTCGACCAGGCGTTCACCCACGCCGGAGTCCGCGCGGTCTTTCCGCTCATGCAGAAGGCCGCGGAAAGCTGTCTCCAGCGGCTTCATCAGCTGACGGAGAGTGAGGTCGATGTTGATATCGAGATGACCCACTTTGCCGGCGACGTCATATTCCGAACGATCTACTCCGAGCCAATGAACGCAGAGCAGGCACGGACGATCTTCTCAGCTTTCGACGTCTTCCAAGAGATCGCATTTCGCCAAGGGATGGTGGGCGTCTTCGGCCTCCCCATAAGCCTCCTCCCCTCGAACATCAAAGCTGGGCGTATGGCGAAGATCATACGGGGTGAGCTGAACAAACCCCTTGCCCGGCGGATGGATGCGGTTGCCGCTGGCCAGGATGTTCCTGACAACGACATCCTCTCATCCCTGATGACAGCGAGCGATCCCGAAACCGGCACGCGCTTTGAAGGCTCAGAACTTCTCGACCAGATCGCCATGCTGTTCCTCGCAGGTCACGAAACCTCAGCGGCAGCGCTCGGCTGGACGCTGTACCTGCTGGCTCATGATCAGGACGCGCAGACCGCCTTGCGAGAAGAAGCCGAGGCTGTTTTAGGCGACCGCTCTCCTGAGTTTTCCGACGTGAAGAAGCTCGACCGCACACGGAATGTCTTCCGTGAGTCCATGCGCCTCTACCCGCCGGTCGCTTTCCTCTCGCGGGACGTGCGCCAAGATGATCAGCTAAAGGACACTTCCCTGCCTCAAGGTTCAGCTGCGGTGATCCCAGCGTGGCTGATGCATCGCCATGAGGGCCACTGGAAAGATCCGCATACGTTTGATGCTGAGCGGTTCGCGAAGCCTGAGAACAAAGACGCGATCCGCGACGCCTATCTGCCGTTCAGCATGGGCGCGCGGGTCTGCGTTGGCGCAGCCTTCGCTTTGCAAGAGGCAACGATCATCCTTGCACAGATCGCCCGTGAGTTTCAGATCGATCCGGTCCCTGACCACACGCCAGAGCCCGTCTCTCGCCTTACGGTGCGGTCGGCCAACGGGATCAAGCTGAAGCTGACGGCGCTCAACCCAGAGAGCTGATCAGGCAAGCATTTTGTCGATGTCCAGGACGAGGATCCCGCTCGCGCCGAGGCTTTTCAGCTCCTCAAGTTTTTCCCAGACCACCTCTTCACGGCAGACCGTGTGCACAGCGACCTTATCGGACTCGCCAGCCAGCTCCAGCACTGTGGGCCTATCGGCTGCGGGAAGGACGTCCGTGATGGCATCAAGTGCCGCACGCGGAGCATTGAGCATCACGTACTTCGCCTCACGGCTCCGCTGCACACCTTCAATCCGCAGCTTCAGAGCATCAGCAATCCGCGCCTTCTCCGATCCTTCCTCAAACTGGCCAGCGATCAGCATCGCCTCTGAGCGGAAGATCGTCTCAGCCACCTTCAGGCCGTTAGCGTCCAAGGTCCCACCGGTGGAGACGATATCACAAACGGCATCAGCAACGCCCAGCCGCGGCGCGATCTCGTGGGCGCCGTTCATGATCACGCTCCGCGCACCTTCGACACCGTGCTCAGCCAGCCAGGCGTCGGTCAACGCAGGATAAGACGTGGCGATACGCATGCCGGTGAAATCACTCGGCCCTGTGTACTGATGTTCCTTAGGCAGAGCGATACACAGACGGCAGCGCGAGAAACCAAGCGGCACCACCGTCCCCATTGTCCGGGTCAACCGGCCAGACGCCTGCTCTTCCTCATAGACATTGCCGCCGACAATACCGGCATCACTTGCACCGTCCGCGACGAGCGCCGGGATATCGTCGTCCCGTACGAGGAGGATATCGATCGGCAGCTCTTTGATCCGCGCATAGAGACGGTTCTTCGACGCGCTCACCCGAAGGCCGCAGCGCTTCAGAAGGTCGAACGTGTCATCGGCCAAACGGCCTTTCTTCTGGACAGCCAGGCGTAGACGTTTGCTGCTATCGTCGTCGTCAAATCCGGTGCTCATGGAAGGCATTCCTGCTACTGGCGCCGCCGGTTAGCAACCGTGCGGCAAAAGAGCCAGGGGCCTTAAGGCGCACAGGATCGTTCAAACAAATTGCACCAAATTGTCGCACTTTGTGCTTGGCAAACAGCACCTCGCCGTTTCAAGGTCGACGTGTGAGTTCGGGAGGGTTTCGCGCCATGGTCGGTGTCGCGCGATACATTGTGGTGTGGGCTGCCTTGGGCACCAGCG
This sequence comes from Pseudomonadota bacterium, assembly GCA_039198765.1. Lineage (GTDB taxonomy): Bacteria > Pseudomonadota > Alphaproteobacteria > Caulobacterales > Parvularculaceae > Parvularcula. Next base: position 23,352 of record JBCCTF010000034.1, on the reverse strand, counting down.
TTGCCGCAGCATCTGACCTCGACGTGGCTGGACATTGGGTCACACCCGATGGGGCGTCGATTGTCGAGATTAGCGATTGCGGAGACGGAACACCCTGCGGTGTGGTGGTCGCGGTTCATCCTGAACACGGCGGCATGGTGGCCGACCACAACAATCCGGACCACGCGTTACGTGGCCGCTCAATGGTCGGCGTGACGCTGCTCCACGGGTTTGAGCCGCATCGTGGCGCCTGGGGCGCGGGAGCGATCTACAATCCGAAGGACGGCCGAACGTATCGCGCACGTTTACGCCTTCTTTCCGATGAAGCCTTGTCCGTTTCCGGTTGCTTAGGCCCAATCTGCAAGAAGTTGGTTTGGGAGCGCGCTGACGCTGAGGACGGGGCAACGTCTGAGGCTGTGACGGAGGTGGCGGCGCTCTAGGGGAGGCCTGCCATGGAAATGACCGCCACGCGGCTCGAGATCCCCAAAAAGCGGATCAATTTCAGCTCGATCGCCGTTGGCCTCGCACCCTTGGCCGTCGTTTTCGCGCTCTTCGCCTTCAAGACAGACCTGCTGATCCCTGCGAGCGTCGAAGAAGTGAAGCCGATCTATTACCCGGCCGTCGCCGTGGTCTTCGTGGCAAGCTCTAGCGAGATGCGGGACGTCTCCTTCAAGGCTAAGCTCAACGCCGAACGGCGTGTCGCGCTGCGTGCTGAGGAACGCTCGCGGGTGGTGTCCGTCCAAACCAAGGTTGGGGCCACCGTGTCGGCTGGCGATGCTGTGTGCAGGATCAGGCCGGTTGGTGGCGAGACGCTCGTTTTGTTTAGCCCCATCGACGGCGTCGTCCGCTCCGTGAACGCGAGTGCAGGCACAGTGCTCGAAGCGGGTGAACCGTGTTTGACGATCTTCGATCCCCAATCACTGGTCGCAACCGGAGAGATGACCCCTCGCCAGGCGCAGGTGATTATCCCTGGCGATCCGGCCCAGGTCCTTGCCAAGGGTGCAGCAACGGACAGCGCTGTGCGTGTGGTTTATCCGGATACCGACGCTGACCCCGACAACAACCTCACCTTCGAGGTCGCCGTGACGGGCGCCAACACCATGGTCGAGGGGCAGGCAGCAGAGATTGTGATCAACACTGAGCAAGTCCTGCCGATGCTGGTGCCGTTCCGTGCTCTGATCCTCGTCCAAGGCAAAGGCATGGCGGCGCGCATCGTCACCGGAAGCGGCCCCACCGGTCGGGTGAAAACGCTCCCAATCACCATCGTAGCGACGACCCGCGACGGGTTCTACGTGGACGGCTTACCCGTCGAGGCCCGCCTGATCGTCGAGGACCCCATGTATGAGGTCCCCGAGGACGGTGAAATGGTCCGTATTGGACAGGTTGGCTAAGCCCTACAGAACTTCGAAAATTCCGGCTGCGCCCTGCCCGCCACCGACGCACATGGTGCAGCAGACATACTTCGCGCCAACCCGCTTACCGGCGATCAGCGCATGCATGACCATCCGTGCACCGCTCATTCCGTAGGGGTGGCCGATCGAGATCGCGCCGCCATCGACGTTCAGGCGATCATACGCGATGCCAAGCTTGTCCGCAGACGCGATCACCTGGCACGCGAAGGCTTCGTTGAGCTCCCAAAGGCCAATATCGTCCACCTTGAGGCCCGTGCGCTCCAGCGCCTTCGGCACGGCGTAGATTGGGCCAATGCCCATCTCCGACGGATCGGTTCCGGCGACAGCCATGCCGACGTAGCGGCCCAGCGGGGTGACACCCGCCTTCTCGGCTGCGCTTTCTTCCATCAGGGTGACGGCAGCGGCGCCATCGGACAGCTGTGAGGCGTTGCCGGCTGTGATGAACTTGCCCTCGGCGACGCGCTGGCCGTTGGAGAAGACGGGCTTCAGGCCCTGGAGGCCCTCAAGCGTCGTCTCCGGACGGTTGCCCTCGTCCTTCTCCAGGGTGACCTCAACCTGGCTGACTTCGCCGGTCTCTTTATTCTTCCGTGCCATGACACTCGGCATAGGGACGATTTCCGCGTCGTAGTGCCCAGCCTGCTGCGCCTCGTGGGTGCGCATTTGCGAGTTGTAGGCGTACTCGTCCTGACGATCGCGGCCCACGCCATACTTCTCCGCGACGATCTCCGCCGTTTCGATCATGGTCATGTAGGTCGCCGGGATCTCCTTCATCAGGTGATCGTTCGGGAAGATGATCTGCGCATCGCCCGTCTGGTTGGTCGAGATGCTCTCGACACCGCCCGCGACAACCGTGGTCATGTTATCGACGACGATCTGCTTTGCCGCGGTGGCAATCGCCATCATGCCCGAGCCGCACTGACGGTCGAGGGTCATTCCGGGTACGTCGTAACCGAGACCAGCGCGCAAAGCGGCCTGGCGGCCCAGGTTCATTCCTCCGGTGCGCAGCTGCAGCGCCTCGCCCATGACACAGTCATCAACACTCGCAGGCTCAACGCCTGAGCGCTCCACAGCATGCTTCACCGCATGCCCAGCCAGCTCCACCGCGCCCGTCTGATTAAACGCCCCCCGATAAGCCTTCCCAATCGGCGTCCGCGCCGCGCTGACAATAAGTGCGTTCTTCATGGTGTTTCCTCCGTTATTCGGTATTCTGCATTTTATAGGGATGGACCTTCCGCGGCTCGCGTCAGAGCCGAGACCATTTTATCGTCGAGCCCTGTAGTTCGCTCGACACTGTCGCTGCCCCAGATTTGTTTAGCCTCTCGATAAGCGGCCTCACGAGCAAATCGTTGCTCCGTTAGACAGCTTCTGAGCACATTGATGGATTTCTCAGCATCCACGTGGTCTCCACCTTCGGAACGTAAGCGGGAGACAACCACACTTGCCATTCCAGACGCCTGCTCTCGAACCTGCAGGAGCGAGCCGTCCAACGAGGGCGCTTTGTCCTCTAGTTCCACAGAAACAGCCGCATGCAACTTCGCTAGCGCAAGCAATCGTTGGTATACATCAATAGTTTCCTTAGCTAGCTGTCTTTGGCTTTGAGCGCTGAAGTTCAGCTCGAAGAGCGCTAAACAAACCAGTGGGTCACTCCAGAATGCATCGTCAGAACGAGCTTGTGCAAACTCAATGATGCTCGCGACGTCTTCGGTTTCATCGCGACAAGCAACAGTCGCCATCAGCGAAAGTGTCAGCGCAGAAATGCACCGTACACGCCCCATCAGTACCCCATCACCTCAGCCAGCTTGTTCATGTGGTAGTCGTGGTCGCCGAAGAGTTCTCCGGCGACGCGGATGCGTTTCATGAAGAAGCCGACGTCGTATTCGTCGGTCATGCCGATGCCGCCGTGCATCTGCACCGCCTCGTTGCTGGCCAGGCGCGCGACCTGGGCCACCTTGGCTTTCGCAAGGCTGATCGACGCGCCAGCGCCGTTCAGGTTGTTGTCGAGTTCGTCGAGGGCCTGGTGCGCCACGGCCTTGGCCATCTCAAGCTCTGTATACAGATGAGCCGCGCGGTGCTGTAGCGCCTGGAAGCGGCCGATCTCGGTGCCGAATTGCTTACGCTGTTTCAGGTAGTCGAGAGTCATGTCGAACACCGCTTCGGATGAGCCGACCATCTCTGCTGCAAGGCCAGCGCGGCCTGCGTTGAGGATCACCTCCAGCGCGCCGAGGCCCTGGTCCACCTGGCCGAGCACCGCGTCGCCATCGACCTCAACGCCGTCGAGCTTGATCCGCGCAAAGCCGCGACTGTCGATCGTCTTCATACGGTCTTTTTCAGCCTTCGATGCGTCGACCAAGAACAGGGTCACCCCTTCCTTGTCATCATCCGCCCCGCCAGTCCGTGCAGCGACAATCAGCTGGTCTGCGGCAAAGCCCTCAGCAACAAACGTCTTCTCACCCGACAGCTTGAAGCCATTGCCCGAACGCTCTGCGCGCATAGCGACATGGTGCGGCGTGTGCTTTTTCGCTTCGTCGGAGGCGATCGCAAAGACCGTCTCTCCGCCTGCAATTTTCGGTAGGTGCGCCGCCTTCTGGTCATCCGACCCAAACTTCGACAGCGCCGTCGCAGCCATCATCGAGGTGGAGACATAGGGGCTAGCGGCCAGCGTCCGGCCCAGCTCCTGCGCAATCAGCCCCGCGCCCACATAGCCAAAGCCAGAGCCGCCCTGATCCTCGTCCACCAGCACGCCGGTGAGGCCCAGCTCCGCCATCTGCGCCCACAAATCGCGGTGAAAGCCGTCGGCAACATCCTCGTCGCGCAGGCGGCGCAGCTCAGAAATCGGGCTCTGTTCCTCAGCGAATCCGCGCGCGGTGTCTTGGAGCATCTGTTGCTCTTCACTCAGCACCAGGGGCATGGCGTCTCCTCATGTTCTTGTTGGCCCCCTACCTGCCCCAGGCCGCAGGCGAAGGGAACCCGGCTTGCGCGCATGGGTGTGATAGGCTTTCTGCATGGTCGTGCGCAGACGCAAGAGATACGGCCGGGTGACCAGCCCCTTGGCAAGCACCGCAGAGGCAGTGCACCCGGGCGCGTACCCCTGGGTGGTCTATGTTCTGACCGATGAGGCCCAGCGGCACTTCTCGATCTCCATGGCAAAAGACGCAGGCGCCCGGGCGCTACGCCATCGCATTTGCGGGAACCTGAAGCGGCAGACGCCCCTCCTCGTCCTGACCGAAGCGTTTGCTGATCGGCATACGGCGGTCACTCGGATGCTGCGCCTCAGGCGCTGGCATGAGACAGAGCTCCGTAAGCTGATCGACGAAGCCAACCCGGACTGGCGCGACCTGGCGGAGGAGGAATGACACGCAGGATCGCCATTATCGGCGGAGGGCCTGCGGGCCTCATGGCCGCTGATGCGGCTAGCGCCGGTGGCGCATCTGTCACGGTCTATGAGCAAATGCCGTCCCTCGGCCGCAAGTTCCTGATGGCTGGCAAAAGTGGGCTCAACATCACGCATACGGAGGATAAAGCCCACTTCCTCGACCGATACGGTGATGACCCGCGGATCAAAGCGATCGTTGATCGGTTTGGCAGTGATGACGTGCGCAGGTTCCTCGCACGGCTAGGGATCGAGGAGCATGTGGGCACGACGGGCCGGGTCTTCCCCCTGATGATGAAAGCCTCCCCCCTCCTCCGCGCGTGGCTGGCGTATCTGCGCGAGAGAGGCGTGGAGGTGAAGCCAAGTCACCGCCTCACCGGTTGGGACGGCAAACGAAGGCTGGACTTTGAAGGGTCAGATGGCAACTCCACGGTGGAGCCTGACGCCGTCATCTTCGCATGCGGCGGCGGATCATGGCGCAGGCTGGGAAGTGATGGTGCGTGGACGGATCTTTTTAGCAAAGCTGGAATCTCGCCACTGCCGTTCGCAGCTTCCAATGTCGGCTTGAAGATCGCTTGGTCAGACGTCTTGCTCGACCGGTTCGAAGGCGCTCCCCTCAAAAATGTCCGTTTTACCAGCCCTGATGGCGCCACCAGTCGCGGCGAGGCTGTCATCACCAAATCGGGCCTAGAGAGCGGCGGCATCTACCCCCTCGCCAAGAGCTTGGAAGACGAGGGTGTACTGACCATCGACCTCGCGCCCGATGTCAGCGAAGCCAAGCTCGGGTCAAAGCTCGCGCGGCAGAAGCAGGGGCAATCGCTCTCCAACCGCTTGCGGAAAGGCGCGGGGCTGACGGGCGTGAAGGCCGCGCTGTTCCGCGAGGGCCTGGGCAAAGATCATCCTCTGACCGACGAAAGGATCGCCGCTCGCGTTAAGGCCTTGCCAGTCCAAGTGACCGGCACCGCACCCTTAGACGAAGCGATCTCCACCCGGGGCGGCGTGCCGTGGGATGCGCTGGATGAAACCCTGATGCTCAAAGCTGCCCCAGGCGTCTACTGCGCAGGCGAGATGATCGACTGGGACGCCCCCACCGGCGGCTATCTCCTGACAGCATGTCTCGCCACAGGATGGTTGGCAGGCAATGCCGCCGCTAGATCGACGCGATAAGAAACTTCGCCCACAAACCCATCACAGCAAGGAAATTCACGGTGAACACAACGCCCCTCAGCGGCACGTTCGTCGTCAGCGTCTGCACGCCCGTGTGAATGATCCGTCCCCAGACGAAAACCCAGACGAGAAGCCGGTCCAACTGATCCGCCGTCCCCAGCGACCAGAGCAACAGCACCAACGGATAGAGCAGCAGCGGCACCTCGAACTGGTTCTTGAGGTTCGCTGCAACCCGGTAAGTCAACCCAGTCTCAAGCTTTGGCTGCGCGAGATCACTATACGAGGCCCCGCGCATGACGTTGATTGCCCGCAGCGCAGACAACCAAGCGTAAAGAAAGACGAGGAGAAGAAGATGCCCCGCGAGGGGGAGCAGAATGCTCGACGTGTTGATGCCAAGCATCCGTTTCCCCTACCAGCGCTTAGGCTGGAAGCTCGAGTATCCGTTTGCTGATGATGTTCAGCTGAATTTCCGACGTGCCGCCTTCGATCGAGTTGGCGCGGGTGCGGAGCCAGCTGCGGGCGCGGTCGCCGTCGTCGTTGCGGTCCGTCTCCCACTCCAGCTCGTCCGAGCCACCGATGTCCATCATCAGCTCATAGCGGCGCTTGTTCAGCTCCGTGCCGTAGTACTTCAGCGCTGAGGACACGGCACCCAGGCTTTCGCCAGCCTCGGAGCGGTCCTTGATCGATTTCATCAGTGTCAGGAAGGACCAGCCGTCAAGGTCCGCCTGCGCAGCCCGGGCGCGGAGCATTGGGTCTTCCACGCGGCCCTGATCGTCCGTACCCATCTCTTGCGCAGCGATATGGCCCACAAACCGTGTTGCCGCGCCACCGAACATGCCCGAGATCATCTCCCGCTCATGGGTGAGGAGATACGTTGCCACGCGCCAGCCTTCGCCAACCTCGCTAACAACCTCGTCGCCGTCTTTGGGCACCTTCACGTCATCAAGGAACGTCTCACAGAACGGGGAACGACCCGAAATTAGCTTGATCGGCTTGGTGGAGACACCTTCGTTCTCCATGCTGAGCAGCATGAAGGTGATGCCTTGGTGTTTCGGCCCAGAACTGTCCGTACGCGTCAGACAGAAAATCCAGTCCGCTTGATCTGCGTACGACGTCCACACCTTCTGACCATTCACCAGCCAGTGGTCGCCTTTGTCCTCAGCCTTCGTCTTGATCGACGCGAGGTCAGAGCCTGAGCCCGGCTCTGAATAACCCTGGCACCAGCGGATTTCCCCGCGAGCGATCGGCTTCAGAAAACGCTCTTTCTGCTCATGGGTCCCAAACTTCAGGAGGGCTGGGCCAAGCATGGAGATGCCGAAGTTCTCGTGGGGAGGAAACGCCTTGATGCGTTTCATCTCCTCACGGAGCACTTCATTCTCGTCCTTCGACAGGCCGCCGCCGCCATATTCCTTCGGCCAGGTCGGCACCGTCCAGCCCTTGTCGGCCATCCGGTCGAGCCAGAGCTTCTGATCGGGGTTCTTGAACACCCAACGCTTGCCGCCCCAGCAGGCTTTCTCCGGCGAATACTCACCGCGCATGCTCTCGGGGCAATTCGCCTCGAGCCACACACGGGTCTCCTGGCGGAAAGTCTCAAGGGCGTCAGTCATGGGGATCCTCCGGGGCACGCTGTTGTTTGTCCCGAGGATAAGCACGAGCCGGCGGCTTTGGCTATGCGGCGGAGGGGCTTACTCGCCGAAAGCTGAGCGCAGAGCCGCCAACTGACCAGCAGCGTCCTCGGCGATCTCGCGGTCTCCGGGAGACTTGAAAAGGTCGTGGTCGAGGCGGGCGATCCGCGAGAACAGCGTGTCGGTCTCTTCGACCAAGTTCAGCATCCGCTCGGGCAGGCCATTGGTCAGGTTGCGTGCCAATGCGCCGCCTTCAGGCTCGCCGATGCGATACTTCTCATCGAGCGCCTCAGCATAGGTCATTTCCTGATCACGCACGGCACGCAGCACGAGGAGCCAGGAAGCAATCTGCATCAGGCGGGTGGTCAAGCGCATGGACAGACCAGCATAGGCCAGAGCCGCCTCACGGGGTAGCGTGCGCGCCTGGTTCTTGCCGTCTTCGTCGAGGTAAAGAGCTGTTTCTTCAACGAGTTCCATGCCTGAGGCAAACAGGTTGTTGAAAACTTTGGAGCCGACAAAGGCGGTGATGCCGTCGGTTGCTGAGGGATCCTCGGCCAGTGTTGAAGTGTCTGTGTTCACGAGAGATCCCCTTTGCCTGCCACGGTGTTATCACCCTTGGGGGCCGTTTGAAGGCCCATTTTTGGATTGTTGGGGTGTGACGAGCAACAAGCGCGCCATGGTTTGGCATCTGCCCGATTATTAATCGGGGGTGCTGTAGACCCGAACGCGGCTGGTGGGACGTTCTTCGACCGTGCTGATTTTTGCAGTGCTGCCAGTGGTGTAGAGCCTCATCGGTCGATCGGCTCCGGGGCCTTGCATCTGGGTGACGACGCTCCTGACCTGCGGGTCAGCCAACGCGTCAGGCGTGGTGTACAAGAACTGCGGCTGCGTCATCGGGTACAGACCGCGGCTGAGGGTGCCCGCGGTGGGCATCACGCCTGCGATGGGCAGGGCTTGAAGCCCGCGAAGCCCACCAAACGACTGCCAGCCGAAGAGGCCCACGGCGCCTTGCGCCTGGATCAGGGCCTCAGTCATCGCGATGTCGTCGCCGTTCGGCTCAAGCCAAGCAGCATCGCGCCGTGTCATGATCGCCCGCTCAAAGGCCTTTGGATCGCGGACCTCTAGCTCGGCAAGGCAATCGATCTGACGGGCGCCTTCGACGAGTGCCAAATCTATGAAACCGTTTGTCGATCGCTGGTCAGCGTAGAGTCTGATCGGCCGCGACGGCAGGTCCTCGCCCACGTCCGACCAGCTCTGGTTCGGGTTCGGGACGAGGGTGCACGCATCATCCTGCGGAACAAACGCTGCCGACGCGAGGAACAGCTCCCGCAGGTCGACGCCGAAGTTCCCAAGGCCCGCCGCCTGGGCGAGGATGAGACCGTTGAGGCCAAGCTGCACCTCTGTCAGCGCCGGGACACCGAGACGGGCACAGCCGTCGAGCTCGACCTCCGTCACCCGCCGGGTGCTGCCGATCATCGACACTGAGACGTCGCCGCAGAGAGCATCGAAATCCGCCTCGGCGTCCACTGGGACCGTTGTGCGGGCTTCGGCAACGACTTCACGCTGGGGCTGCTGGATGGTGACTTGGGAGGCGGGCTCAGCTTGCGGCTGCGCGGCCAACGTCTCCGCCATCGACAAAAGGAGGCTTGGGAAGAGTGTCGCAAAGAGCATGATGGGGCGGATGGTCTGCAAGTCTCGGGCCTCTTCTCTCACGTGAAACCGGCACGAACTCTGGGGCGAGAATACCATGGACAGCCTTGAGAGAGTGACAACGCCAACCTGGCGGCTTTAGTGACCGCTCAGCCTATTTTGAGGAGCGCACGCCATGGCCCATCACGCTTACTTTGTCGGTGAAAACGGCGCGCTGGAATGGCGCGAAGGCCCGTTGCTGGAGCCCCAGACGGGGCAGCTCCAGATCGAGGTCCATGCGGCGGGCATCAACCGCCCAGACTTGCTCCAGCGGGCAGGCGTCTATCCCCCGCCGCCTGGTGCTTCCGAAGCGTTAGGCCTCGAAGTCTCTGGCATCGTAACTGCCGTTGGTCCGGAGACGAGCCGCTTCGTGGTCGGCGACAAGGTGATGGCGCTGGTCCCGGGCGGCGCTTATGCCGAAGCCTGCATCGCTGACGAGGGTAGCGCCATGCCCCTGCCCCAAGCGTTCAGCTTCGAACAAGGTGCGGCCTTCCCTGAGACGGCCTTTACCGTGTGGACCAACGTCCTCGAAGGCGGGCGCCTCGCCAAGGGAGAGCGCCTCTTCGTCCACGGCGCCACCTCGGGCATCGGAACCATGGCAGCCTCGATCGCGACAGCGCTCGGAAACAAGGTTTACGGAACAGCTGGCACCGCCGACAAAGTCGCGGCCGCGGAGGCCCACGGCTTCACCAAGGTCTGGAACCACAAAGAGGACGACTGGTCGGCAGCCATGGACGAGGCTGGCGGCGTGGACGTGGTCCTGGACATGGTCGGCGGCGATTACGTGCCGAAAAACCTCGCAATGCTGCGCGAAGGCGGCCGACACGTCTCGATCGCCTTCCTCCGCGGGACCGAGGCCGCGGTGAACGTCATGGCCATCATGCGAAAGCGCCTCACCCTCACAGGCTCCACCCTCAGGGCCCGTCCAACCGCTGAGAAATCACGCCTTCGCGGCGAGGTGGAACGCCACCTCTTCCCCCTGATTGAGACAGGTAAACTCGCCCCGCTCGTCAGTCTAAGCGCCCCCATGGACCAGGTTGAGGCAGCTCACCAAGCCATGCAATCTGGCGAATTGATCGGCAAAGCCGTCCTGACCCGCTGATTCCGCAGGTTCTGGGCCTGATTTAAAAGGATTTCACGGCAGCGAGGTTTGCTCTTCTTCGCGGACGCCCTATGACCACCCCTCACGGTACAATCCTTGCGCAGGGGTGCGAATGAAACGGCTATTCACCGGACTGTTGGCGGCGGCATGCGGCGCATTGGGCCTCGCAAGCGCCCAGGTGATCGGCGACGCAGTGGTCGCGACGGTCAACGACAAGCCGATTTCCTCCTTCGATGTGGAGCAGCGCATGCGGCTGATGATGGCAACCTCAGGCGGGCAAGTGCCAGAAGGAGCGGAAGCCCAATACCGTGGCCAAGCTCTTCGCGACCTGATCGAAGAAGAGCTCAAGCGCCAGGAAGCGGAGCGCTTCGAAGTCGACATTCCCGACGATGAAGTCCTACAGGAACTCGCCCGTATCTCGAACGGGCAGGTGGAAGCTCTCGCTAACGATCTTGCGCGCGCAGGGATCGCCATTGAAACGCTCCAAGAGAAGATCCGTGCAGAGACGGCTTGGGACACCCTCGTTCGCGGGCGGTATCGGAGCCGCGTGTCAATCTCCGAAGGCGAGATTGACGACATGCTCGACCGTATGCGGACGGAACAGCAGGCGGAACAGTTCCTACTGTCAGAAATCTGCCTGCCCATCCGCGAAAACGGTGCCCGGCAGGAAGTCTACAATATTGGCCTGCGGATGCTGCAGCAGATGCAACAAGGCGTCCCTTTCCAAGCTCTCGCGCAGCGGTTCTCCGTGTGCCCCTCAGCGGCCCGCGGCGGTGACCTCGGCTGGATGCGGACACCTGAGCTTGAGCCGCCGGTGAGCGCCGTCCTCGCCCAGCTGCAGGAAGGTAACGTCTCCGCGCCCATCGAGAACCAAGACGGCGACATGATGAAAATCGTCGCCCTCCGCGCCAAACGTGCCGCTGCTGAAAAGGGCGATCCCTCCTACGAACTGGCCTATGCCGGTGTTCCGAAAGGCCTCTACAGCCGGACGGAAGCAGAAGAGAAGCTGAAACGTCTACCATTGACCAACCCGTGTGAGGGACAAGGTCTGTCCACGGACCTTGGTGAAGGCGTCGGTGTTGAGCTGTTCCCGATGCTGCCGATCGCGCAGATCCGCGAGCCATTCCACAACGCCATCCTCGACCTGCGCCGCGGCGATATGTCAGAAATCATGCAGAGCACGGACTATTACCACATGGTCTATGTCTGTGAGATGGACGAGGGCCTGGGCCTGCCGCGCCGCCGGATGGTGCGGAACCGCCTTGAGGCGCAAGAGTTTGACCTTCTCTCGCGCCGCTACCTCCGCGATGTGGAGCGGGATAGCGACGTCTATGTCCGCGAAGAACTCATCTCTGGACAGCAACAAGACACATGAGCCAGCAGGTTGCGCCCCTCGCAGTCTCGATGGGCGAGCCTGCGGGGATCGGCACGGAAATCCTCCTGAAGGCCTACGCAGCGCTCACTGAAGAAGCGAGCGGGTTTCCCGTGCCGTTCTTCACCATCGATGATCCCGCAAGGCTCGCCAAGATCACACGCGACGCCCGAGCGCCCTTCCGTGTTCTGACGATTGAACATCCGAAAGATGCGGCTGAAGCTTTCAAAGACGGATTGCCTGTCTTGCCACTCGGCGATGAGGCTATCGCAGGTCTTGAGAGCGTCACACTAAGCCAGCCCTCGCCTTCCTCCGCAAAAGCCGTGATCAGTTCCATCGAGAGCGCCGTAAGCGCATCGCTCAACGGCAGCGCAAGCGGTGTGGTGACACTTCCGATCCAGAAAAGCGTTTTGAGCGAAGCAGGCTTTGCATTTCCGGGGCACACAGAATTTCTTGGCGCTCTAACCGAAAGCACCGCAATGCTCGATGGGCGGGCGCGCGGCCCCGTCATGATGCTCGCAGGCCCAACGTTGCGCACAGTGCCCGTCACGGTTCACGTGCCGCTCAAACAAGTGCCTGAAGCCCTCACCACCGAGGCCATCGTCCACACCGCAACCGTCACCGCGCAAAGCCTGATCGCGGACTTTGGCGTGGCGGAGCCGAAGATCGCCATCTCGGGCCTCAACCCCCACGCAGGCGAAAACGGCATGTTGGGAGCTGAGGACCGGGACATCATCCTGCCTGCAATCAAAATCCTCCGTGAACAGGGTATCCGCGCAGCAGGACCCTTCCCCGCTGACACGATGTTCCACGAGGAAGCGCGAAGCCAGTACCACGCCGCGCTCGCCATGTACCACGACCAGGCGTTGGTCCCGGTCAAGACGCTGCACTTCCACGATGCAGTGAACGTGACCCTCGGGCTACCGATCATCCGTACAAGTCCTGACCACGGCACCGGACTACCCATCGCGGGCAAAGGCGTCGCAAGGCCTGACAGCACCATCGCCGCCATCCGCCTTGCGGCCAATATGGCCGTCGCCAGAGCGCGCCATGGGGCTTGATGACCTGCCGCCCCTCCGCGAGACGATCGCTACCTATGGCCTCGCCGCGAAAAAAGGCCTCGGCCAGCACTTCCTTCTCGACCTCAACCTCACCCGAAAAATTGCTCAGCTTACGGAAGCCCAACCGGGGGATACGATCCTGGAAGTCGGCCCTGGCCCCGGCGGCCTAACACGCGCACTTCTAGAGACAGGAGCGGATCTGATTGCAATTGAGCGAGACCGCCGCATCGCTCCCGTCCTCGAAGAGTTGAACGACGCCACAGGCAGACTGCGAGCCATAGAAGCGGATGCTCTGCGTGCAGACGAAGCTAAAATCGGCCTCACAGGCGACAGCATCATCGCGTCGAACCTCCCTTATAACATTTCGACGGAGCTACTGATCAAGTGGCTGACCGCCAAGCCGCGCACGTGGCGACGGATGGTTCTGATGTTCCAAAAAGAAGTCGGCGATCGCATCCTCGCAGTGCCAGGCAGCAAGACCTATGGTCGCCTGTCCATCATCGCCCAAGCGGCGAGCAATCCCCGACTCGGCTTCCACCTCCCCGCGCGCGCCTTCACGCCGCCGCCGAAAGTCGACAGCTCGGTGCTGATTTTCGACGATGCGGGACGCCCGGAACACATTGAAAGCCTTGAGAAAGTCACGGCAGCTGCGTTCTCAAAGCGAAGAAAAATGCTCCGCCAGAGCCTCAAGTGTATCTTTTCGGGCCGCCTCGCCGAAGTCTTAAAGCAAGAGGGCGTTGACGAAACGGCGCGCGCAGAAGACCTCAGTGTACAGCAGTATTGCGCGCTCGCCCGTCACGTATGATCCCGCGTCCTCTCGCAAACATGACGAGGAACACGGACCATGAAAAAGACCTTCTTTGCCGCCAGCCTGACCGCTATCGCTCTGACCTTCAGCACACCGACGTTCGCTGAAGACATCGCTGATCCACAAACCAACAGCGAAGCTGTCGCTGAAAACGCCCATGACCTGATGGATGCCATGATGCAGGTCTTCACCGATGCTTTCGCTCTTGTGGGCAAGCTCGACCAGCAAACCAAAGACGTCCTGATGGCGCGGATTGATGCGTCGATTGCTGACTACCTGACCGTCCGTAGTCAGAAAGCCCAGCTCGAAGACCTTATGCTTACCCTCTCCCCCTCAGCGCAGGACCGGGTTGCCGCCTTCTACGCCACGTCAGAAGGCCGCGAGTTGTTCGGCGCCCTCCCCGTGAACGCCGAGATCACCCCAGCACTCACCGTCTCCAACATGACGCATGCTGAACATGTGGAGCTGATGGAGGGCATTATCAACGCGCTGATGGAAGAGGCCAACCAAGGCTCGACCGCAAGCGATTACGCTCGTGAGCTGGCCTACGCCATCCACAAGATCGAGAAAGACGCAGCTGACTCATGAAGCGTGTGAGCGAGCCGGGAAAGGCTCGCTCAATCCCTACTCGACGCCGAGTTTCTTTTTCAGAATGGCGTTCACGGCTTGGGGGTTCGCCTTGCCGCCGGTCTCTTTCATGACCTGGCCCACGAACCAGCCGAGCGCTTTTGGCTTGTCCTTGACCTTGGCCACTTGCTCCGGGTTCGCAGCAATGATCTTGTCCGCCGCTGCCTCAAGAGCACCCGTGTCAGTCACCTGCTTCAGGCCCCGCGCTTCGACGATGTCCTCCGGCGCTTTGCCTTTTTCATCGCTCAGCATCAGTTCAAAAACTTGCTTAGCGATCTTGCCCGAGATCGTCTCATCACTGATCAAATCAATCAGGCCGCCCAGCTGATCAGCTGAAACCGGACTCTCGGAGATGTCGAGACCTTCTTTGTTCAGCATACCGAACAGCTCAGTCGTTACCCACGATGAAGCCAGCTTACCGTCACGGCCCTGCGCCACGGCTTCGAAGTACTCCGCCTTCTCCTTGTCCATCACGAGGACAGAAGCATCGTAGGCGGAGAGCCCGTAAGCCTGCACAAACCTGTGCTTTTTCGCATCCGGCAACTCAGGAAGGCTTGCGCGGATTTCCTCGACGTAAGCGTCGGTGAAGGTAAGCGGCAGGAGGTCCGGATCAGGGAAATAGCGGTAATCGTGCGCGTCTTCCTTAGAGCGCATCGTCCGCGTCTCGCCCGTCTTCACGTTGAAGAGGCGCGTCTCCTGATCAATCTCGCCGTCGGACTCCAGAACCTGGATTTGCCGGCGCGCTTCGTACTCCACGCACTGCTTCACGAAGCGGATGGAGTTGATGTTCTTTGTTTCCGTCCGTGTGCCGAGGAACGAGAAGTCGCCGGTTTCTTGGAACTTGGCAAAGTTGCCCGCCCGGCACACCGAGACGTTTACGTCCGCGCGCATCGAACCCTGGTCCATGTTGCCGTCGCAGGTGCCAAGGTAGCGCACGATCGTTCGCAGCTTCGAGAAGTACGCCGCCGCCTCTTCCGCGGAGCGCATCTCAGGTTTCGACACGATCTCCATCAGCGCAACGCCGGACCGGTTGAGGTCGACGTAGCTTTCCTTCGGCGCAAGATCGTGGATTGATTTGCCCGCGTCCTGTTCCAGGTGGAGGCGTTCGATCCCCACACGGATTGTCCGTTCAGCGTCGAGTTCGACCTCGATTTCGCCTTCACCAACGATGGGATCTTTGTACTGAGAAATCTGATAGCCCTGGGGCAAGTCCGGGTAGAAGTAGTTCTTCCGGTCGAACCGCGACCAGGTGTTGATCTTCGCGTTCAGGCCAAGACCCGTGCGGATGGCCTGCTCAACGCAGAACTCGTTGATCACGGGCAGCATGCCGGGCATCGCCGCGTCGACGAGGCTCACGTTCTCGTTCGGCCCCGCTCCGTATGCGGCGGATGAGCCTGAAAAGAGCTTGGTGTTCGAGAGGACCTGGGCGTGAACTTCGAGGCCGATGACCACTTCCCAGTCGCCGGTTTCGCCGCGGAGGAGGTTTGTTCGCTCGGTCATGCTTTCCACCATTCCGTAGGCTGAGCGTCAAAGCCGATGGCTTCTTCCAGGGCTGCTGCGCCGCGGATCATCGTTTCTTCGCCAAAGGCTGGCGCGACGAGCTGCAGGCCGAGGGGCAGGCCCTGGCTGTCCAGCCCTCCGGGTACGGAGATACCTGGGATACCCGCGAGGTTGGCCGTCACCGTGAAGACATCGTTGAGATACATCGAGACGGGATCAGCCATTTTCTCGCCGAGCCCAAAGGCGGCCGATGGCGTGGACGGCGTGAGGAGAAGGTCAACGCCTTCGAACACCGCGGCCAGCTCGTCAGCAATTTTCTTCCGCACACGTTGGGCGCGGAGGTAGTAGGCATCGTAATAGCCTGCGGAGAGCACGTAGGTCCCAATCATCAGCCTACGTTGCACTTCGGCCCCAAACCCTTCAGCTCGGGTCTTCATATAGAGCTGGTCGATGTTGTCATCCGGCACGCGGAGACCGTACTTCACGCCGTCATAGCGAGCGAGGTTCGAGGAGGCCTCGGCTGGTGCCACGATGTAGTAGACAGGCAGTGCGTATTTGGTCAGAGGCAGCGAAACCTCAACGATCTCAGCGCCCTGCTCTTCCAAGAGCTTCGCGCCTTTCTGCCAAAGCTCATCGATCTCGCCGGGCATACCGTCGAGGCGATATTCCTTCGGTATACCGATCTTCATGCCTTTGACGCCGCCTTCCAGCGCCTTCTCATAGTCCGGAACCGGACGATCGATGGACGTGGAGTCTTTGGGATCGTGCCCGGCCATGGAGGTCAGCATAATCGCGGCGTCGCGCACATCGCGGGCGATGGGACCGGCTTGGTCGAGGGAGCTGGCGAACGCCACGATGCCCCAGCGGGAGCAACGGCCATAGGTCGGCTTGATACCTACGGTGCCGGTGAGCGCCGCAGGCTGACGGATCGACCCGCCAGTGTCCGTCGCCGTGGCGGCAGCGCAAAGGCGCGCAGCGACTGCCGAAGCGGAACCGCCCGAGCTGCCGCCCGGCGTCAGCTTCGCGTCGTCGCCTTCACGGCGCCAGGGGTTAATCGCCGGGCCGTGGTAGGACGTCTCGTTGGACGAGCCCATGGCGAACTCATCGAGGTTGAGCTTGCCCAGGAAGACACCGCCGTCGCGTTTCAGGTTAGCCGACACCGTGCTCTCATAAGCAGGCGTGAAGCCTTCGAGGATCTTCGAGGAGGCGTTGGTCGGCACGCCTTTGGTGCAGAAGAGGTCCTTGATGCCCAGCGGAATACCGTCGAGCGGCTTTGCCTCACCCGCAGCAATCCGCGCATCAGACGCTTTCGCATCCTCGCGCGCTTGATCAGCCGTGAAACGCACATAAGCGTTCAGCGCCTCAGAACCCTCAGCACGCTGAAGGTAAGCATCGGTCACTTCCGTGGCGGAGAATTCCTTTGCCGCAAGGCCAGCGCGAAGCTCGGCAATCGTCTTGGTCGTGAAGTCGGTCATTATTCCACCACCTTCGGCACGACGAAGAAGTTGTCCTCGGACTTGGGGGCGTTCTTCGTCACGTTTTCGGGTTGGCCGCCGCCGGTGTAGCCTTCGGCGAGGACGTCCTCGCGCATGGGCAGGGCAACGTCGACGGAGGAGGTCATCGCCTCCACCCCCTCGATATCCACTTCGTTGAGCTGCTCGATCCAGCCAAGGATGCCGTTCAGCTCGTTCATCAGGTGCGGGACGTCGTCGTCCGAGATGGCGATGCGCGCCAGCTTGGCGACTTTCTTCACGTCAGATTCGGAAAGGCTCATAGCGCTGGTCGCTACCGCAGGTGCTCAGAGTCGTCCAGCGCGTAAGCTCGCAATCACGCGTGAGGGCTGCGCGAGGCGGTGATTGGTCTGCCAAAACGCGCGCGCAGAGATGGAGAAAGACGCGCCTGCCGCCTCTTTGGCGAGGGTTTGAAAGGCTTCGAAGGAACGCTCGGTCCCGGCGAACTGGCGGTAAAGGCCCTGCGGGTCGGTGCCCGCTGCCGTCGCTACCGCCGCCACCATCACCGCGCCGCAGCCATAGATTGCCTCGCGGCTGGTGTTCCGCGCCAGGGTGCCCAGGCGAAGCGCGTCGCCGCACTCCCGCTCTCGCAACATCATCAAAGTGCCGGGTTGCACGCCGCAGATGGCGCCGCATTCATCGAGGACGTGGATGGCCATCGCCTCGGCGAAGCCCTCGTGGAGGAACCGCGGCTCGGTCGGCATGCCGAGCTCGTACTGCCAGACATGGGCAAGCTCGTGGGCCAGATTTCGGATCGCATCGCGGCGTGCAGTGGGCTCGCTCACCTGCCAGGCTCCGCCATAATCAATGCGAACGACCTGCGCTTCCGCCTCGGCATCGATGATGCGCCTGCCCTGCTCCACGCCTTGAGCGTGGTAGCTGAGCTCGAGGAACGGCTCGCGCGCCAGCCCTAAGTCGGCGGCGAGGATATCCGTTTGCTCTTCAATCAAGTTGGCTAGCCAAGCAGGCACATCGTCGGCGTTCGCCCTTGCATTCGTAGCAACAAAGCTCAGAAGCGCAGCGATGAGCATCACCACACTTGAGGATATGCGCGCGACCGAAGGCCCGCTCCTGGGTCTTGATGTGGGCGTGAAGACCATCGGCTTGGCTCTCTCCGATCCAGCGAGGACCTTGGCCACGCCGCTCGAGACGATCAAGCGTACAAAGTTTACAGCTGATGCAGAGAGCCTGCTCGAAATCGCCAGTGAGCGCGGGGTGGTGGGCTTGATCCTCGGCCTGCCCCGCAACATGGACGGCACCCTCGGCCCCAAGGCGCAATCAGTGAAGACCTTCGCGAAGAACTTGGCGAAGAAGACGGAAATCCCGATCGCTTTTTGGGATGAGCGGCTGTCCACGGCCGCTGCAGAGAGATCGCTGATCGACCTTGACGTGTCCCGAAGAAAACGGGCAGCGGTGATCGATAGCCATGCGGCGGCGTTTATCTTGGAAGGCGCGGTCGATCGCCTACGGACTATGGAGGGGCACGGCGCCGAATGAAGCACCTGACGGATATCACCGCGCTGACCAGCGATGAAATCAGGCCGCTCCTCGATGAAGCGCTGCGCTATGACCGTGCGATCTCCGAGGGCGATGACCTGCGCGCACCGCTGAAGGGCCTGCTGCAGTTCAACCTGTTCTACGAGAATTCGACCCGCACCAGCCTCTCGTTTGAGGTCGCCGGCAAGCGCCTCGGCGCGGATGTGGTGGCCGTGCCCGTCAGCGCTTCCTCGGTGCACAAAGGTGAGTCTCTGCGCGATACCGTGCTGACCATCGCCGCCCAGGGCGCGAGCATTTTGGTGCTTCGGGCCAGTGGCGCTGGCACCATCGATGCCACGCGTACCGTCCTCCGCGAGAATGGCTATGCCACCGGCATCATCAACGCAGGCGAAGGAGCCTTCGGTCACCCGACCCAAGCGCTGCTCGATGCGGCCACACTCCTGAAGGCTTTTCGGCGGACGCCTGAGCAAGGGCTGAAGGGCATCTCCATCGCGATCATCGGCGATCTCCTCCACAGCCGCGTCGCTGCTTCGTGTACCCCGCTTTTCGCGTCTCTCGGCGCGGAGGTCAGGCTCTGTGGGCCGAGGGACCTCCTGCCCCACCGCGCGCCGGCGGGCGCTGCGTTCGTGACGGCGGATCGGAACGAAGCTCTGCACGAAGCCGACGTGGTCATGGCCCTTCGCATCCAGCGCGAGCGGTTTGATGAGAACCTGACGATCGACGTGGCCAGCTACCGCCAGGACTATGGCATCACGATGGAGGCACTGAGCTTCGCAAAGCCAGGCGCGTTTGTGATGCACCCCGGACCGATGAACCGCGACGTCGAAATCGATGGTGACGTCGCCGATGACCGCAGCCGCTCGTTGATCCTCGACCAGGTGGCGATGGGCGTTCCCACGCGCATGGCCGTCCTTCGTTACGCAGCGGGGCGCTGATGATCACGATCGGCCTTGCGATCTTCGCCTACCTCCTCGGCTCCGTTCCTTTCGGGTTGGTGCTGACTCGCGCAGCAGGCCTTGGCGACATTCGCAACATCGGCTCAGGCAACATCGGCGCGACGAACGTACTCCGGACTGGGCGCAAAGACCTAGCCTTGGCGACCCTCCTCCTCGACAGCGGCAAGGCTGCCATCGCGGCTTGGGTGGCGGCGATCGTGTCGGGCGGAAGCGATGTGCTCATTGCCATGGCTGGCGCCTTGGCGTTCCTCGGCCACTGCTTCCCCGTGTTCCTTGGCTTCAAAGGCGGCAAAGGCGTCGCCACTTATTTCGGCACGCTGATCGCTTTCTGGTGGGGCGGCCTCCTCGTCGCCGCCCTCGCCTGGCTGATTACAGCCGCCGTCAGCCGCTACTCATCGCTGGCCGCCCTCGTCGCGGCGACGATTACGCCTATCGCCTTCTTCATCACCGGCAAGTTCACCCTCTTCCTCGGCGTTTTGGTGATGAGCATCCTCATCTTCGTTCGGCATCGGGAGAACATTGAGCGGCTTCTCGATGGGTCGGAGAGCAAAATTGGCTCGAAATCGCGCTAGAACCCGCTAAAGCGTGCTGAACCCGACCGCACAGCGCGCTTGCATTGCCGCTGATTCTGAATTTATGTGCGTCGCACAATAAACTTTCTGCCAGGGAGAGCCCCCCATCATGAGTGTCGAGAACGTCCTTAAAATGCTCCGCGACGAAGCGGTCGAGTTTGTGGACCTCCGTTTCACCGACCCCAAGGGTAAGTGGCAGCACGTCACCTTCGACAAGGGCATGGTCGACGACGATTTCTTCCAACAAGGCTCGATGTTCGACGGCTCGTCCATCGCGGGTTGGAAAGCCATCAACGAGAGCGACATGGTCCTGATGCCCGACACGGCGACGGCAATCCTCGACCCGTTCTTCGAAGCCAAGACCGTTTCGATCACCTGCGATATTCTCGAGCCGGCGACGATGACGCCGTACAACCGCGACCCGCGGACCACGGCAAAAGCAGCTGAGGAATATCTCAAGTCCACCGGCATCGGTGATACAGCCTTCTTCGGTCCTGAGGCTGAGTTCTTCGTTTTTGATGACGTGCGCATCTCCACCGATCAGAACAGTATCGGCTTCCGCATCGACAGCGGTGAGGGCCCCTACAACCTCGACACCGCCATGGACGGCGGTAACCTCGGCCACCGTCCGCGCGCCAAAGGCGGCTACTTCCCAGTCCCGCCGGTGGATAGCGAGCAAGACATGCGCTCCGAAATGCTCCGCTACATGCGTGAGATGGGCCTGACGCCTGAGAAGCACCACCACGAAGTCGCTCCGTCGCAGCACGAACTTGGCATGAAGTTCAACACGCTGACGGAAATGGCCGACCAGATGCAGATCTACAAATATGTGGTCCAGCAGGTCGCCCACAGCTTTGGCAAAACCGCGACGTTCATGCCCAAGCCCGTCTACAACGACAACGGTTCCGGCATGCACGTGCACCAGTCGATCTGGAAAGGCGGCGAGCCTGCCTTCGCCGGTGATCAGTATGCGGGCCTTTCAGAGACTTGCCTCTACTATATCGGCGGCATCATCAAACACGCTAAAGCGCTGAACGCCTTCACCAACGCCACGACCAACAGCTACAAGCGCCTGGTGCCTGGCTTTGAAGCGCCTGTGCTGCTCGCTTATTCCTCGCGGAACCGCTCGGCATCGATCCGTGTGCCTTGGGTCTCTTCACCGAAGGCAAAGCGGATTGAGACGCGCTTCCCTGACGCGGGCGGCAACCCCTACTACACCTTCGCCGCCCTCCTCATGGCTGGCCTCGACGGCATCGCGAACAAAATCCATCCCGGCGATGCGCTGGAGCGTGACCTCTACGCCATGGGCGAAGACGAGCAGAAAGACATCGCGACCGTCAGCCGCTCGCTGCAGCAAGCGCTCGACAGTCTTGACGCCGACCGCGCCTTCCTCACGAAAGGCGACGTCTTCAACGACGACCAAATCGACGCCTATATCGAGCTCAAGGACGAAGAGGTGCAGCGGTTCAACTCGACCCCGCACCCGGTCGAGTTCGACATGTATTATTCCGTGTAAGGCGGAAAATAGCCCCAAAGAAAAAGGCGCTCTTCGGGGCGCCTTTTTTATGCGGCCTGTTCAGTAATCTGATTTCGACCGTTGGCCTTGGATTGGTAGAGCGCCTCATCGGCCCGCTTGAGAACCGTGGCGAGGGTATCGTCTTCTTTGAAGAGCGATGCACCGATGGACACCGTGACCGAAATCTCACGCCCATCAGGCAAAGCGACGGGTTCAGACGACACAGCAGTCAGCACCCGCTCAGCAATCTCGTGAGCCTTGTCGCGCGGCGTCTTCGGCATCAGAACCGCAAACTCTTCACCGCCAGTGCGGCACGCAAGGTCCGATCCCCGTACGGATGTTGTCAAACGACCAGCAACTTCCTTGAGAACGAGGTCCCCGATATCGTGGCCGTAGGTGTCATTGACGCTCTTGAAGTGATCAATATCGACCATCAGGCAAGCCAACGGCTGTGGGCCAGACTTCGCCTCTTCGATGAGACGTCCACCTTGGTTCGCCAGGAAGCGGCGGTTATAGAGCCCTGTCAGCTGGTCGATGATCGCCATCTCCAGCGTCTGGTCAAAGCTCTCACGCAAATGCTCGATATACCGCATACGGCGCAATTGAGTCCGCACGCGGGCCGCCAGCTCTTCACTATCGATCGGCGAAAGGACGTAGTCCGACACGCCGAGGTCGAGAGCACGGACAACAATCCGCGTCTCATCAGCACTGGCAATCGCCAGAAGCGGCGCAAGGCGGGTTGTGTCAAAAGCTCTGATCGCTGAGCAAAGGCGCAGCGGATCGTAGCTCTCAAGACCAAGGTCGAGAAGAACCAGGTCAGGCTCTCCCCGACGGATTGCGTCGAGAGCAGAGCGGGCATCGTCCTCGTAAACGATGGTCAGGTTCTTCGGCAGATACGCCGAACCGTTATCAAGCTCAGGGATCGATGCCTGATCGGTAACAACCAGAACGTTGGAATGGCGGTCGTCAAAAGCGGACAAGTCAGCCTGAGACAGAACACCCATCTCTTCGCCCGCCTTATGGCGATTGCGCAGCTCGTCCGTCATCTGCTTGAAGCGCGTCAAGCTCCGTACACGGCTAAAGAGTGCGATGTCATGGACAGGCTTGGTAATGAAGTCATCTGCGCCAGCGTTCAGGCCTGCCACACGGTCAGCTTGCTGATCAAGCGCGGTGACCATGACAACCGGAATGTGCCACGTGGCATCGCTCGCCTTCAAGCGGCGACAGGTCTCAAAGCCGTCCATGCCTGGCATCATGACGTCGAGAAGAACAATATCAGGCTGCTGCGATTCAGCGATGGCGAGGGCTTCTTCACCCGAAAGGGCGGTGAGAACCTCAAAATACTCCGCACGAAGCTTCGCTTCGAGCAGTTTTACATTGGGTTCCAGGTCATCGACCACCAACACGCGGGCTGTCATCGTGCTTCCTTCGCCGCCACACCGACGCGTCAGGTGCTACGCCAAAACCCTTTTCACTTTATCAAGGAATGCCGTCACACTTATGGGTTTAGCGAGATAATCGTCACAACCGGCTGAACGAATCCGCTCTTCGTCATCTCTCATGGCAAAAGCGGTCACCGCGATGATTG
>JBCCTF010000033.1:0-28022 GCA_039198765.1 Pseudomonadota bacterium | reverse complement strand
TCTGACTCGTGAAACAATCCAGGAGAACAAACGGGTTCACGAGATGGTGGCCCGTGCCATCGACGAAGGCTGGGACGAAGTGATCCAGTTCCGGCTCGAACTCTTGGCCATCGCCAAGCAGATTATCAGCGAGGGCGTCGCTGACGGTTCGTTCGACGTTGATGACGTGGATAAAGCGGCGCGCGCTTTTCACGTCAGCGCGATGTCGTTCTTTCACCCCCTTGCGGTGGCCGACATGATGGTGAACCCGGACAATTGTGAGCTCGAAGACTGGATCCCCTTTGCGCTTCATGGGCTTGGGGCGAAGGGTCTCTAAAGACACACCGCTGATTTCTCAGCATGTGTTGCGCACTTGGTTCATTGACTCAGAGCGTCGCTCGGCGAACAAGCGAGACAGATGGTTCCGGCGCGAGCCGGCGAAGAGGGAACCCGGTGAAAGTCCGGGGCTGTGCCCGCAACTGTCAGTTGGGAGCCTTTGGCCGACACACCACTGAGCATCGCTTGGGAAGGTGGCCTGGGGCAGCGATCAACGAGCCAGGAGACCTGCCATCGCGTCGTTCGTCTAGAGGTCCGGGGTCAGACCAGGCAGGCGGGAGAGCCTCTCCTTTGTAGCGACATTCCGTGCCCACATCCGTGGGCTGATGATCGTTATGAACGGTGTCTGATTGTGAGTCAGCACCGAAGGAGAACCTATGTCCAAGTCTTGGATACTGACAACCAGTGTGCTGAGTCTATTGAGCGGGGGAGCCCTCGCCCAGACGAACGAAAGCGATGAATCGGTCTTCGTCGTCGAAGGAACGCGATTGGAGCAGCGCCTCGATGAGAGCGCGACGGCGATCACTGTTCTGTCTGCTGATGACCTTGAGGCGCTCGGCTTCCCGTTCGCGCTTGATGCGTTGGCAACTGCTCCCGGTGTCACCATCAACCAAAACGGCGGTTTTGGCGGTGTCGCCAGTGTCCGCATTCGCGGGAACGGCAGCGATCAAACACTTGTTATCATTGACGGTGTTCCTGTCGGCGATGCCTCATCTGTAGGCGGAGGGTTCGACTTCGCACGGCTTGATACAGGCCAGATCGAGCGGATCGAGATCCTCCGCGGCGCCCAGTCCACCCTCTGGGGCTCCGAAGCGATCGGCGGTGTAATCTCCATCACCACCAAGGATGCCGATGACGGCCTGTCCGCGTTCAGTGAGTATGGCAGCTTCAACACGATCCGCGGCGGCGCATCAGCATCGGGACGAGGCGAAACCGGCGGTTGGCAAATCAACGCGGTGGCCAGCAGCTCAGACGGCATCTCGAAAGCAGATGAAGATCAGGGCAACACGGAGGAAGATGGCTACCGCAACCACTCTTTGAGTGGACGGTTCGACCAACAATTCGGCCGCACCAAGATCATCGGCTCTGCGATAGCGTCCAGTGCAGAAACCGAATTCGATGGCTTTGACTTTAACGCTCCAGGCTTCGTCGCCGATGCGGACGAGAGGAACGAGACAAACGAACTGACCGTCTCTTTGAGAGCAGAAGTTCAGCAGACAGAGAATCTCGAGCACACAGTGACGATCGGCGGCAGCGACATCGAACGCTCAAACTTCAATGCTGGAGCACCGGCCTTCGCCGCATCCGGACAACGGGCCGTCCTTCGATATCAGGGCAACGCCAATCTCGGTGAGCGTGCCAAGCTGGCCTTCGGAACCGAAGCTGACTTCCGTGAGGCAGGCGACGACAGCACATCAATCGTCAGCGTCTTTGCCCTCAACGAACTGAATATTCTCGATAATCTGACGCTGACCACCGGCCTGCGTGTCGACGATCACGCTGATTTCGGCTCTGAGACCACAGCGCGCGTGAATGCAGCATGGACGCTCCGTACAGGGATCACCACCAGGGCGTCCTTCGGCCAGGGCTTCAAGGCGCCCAGCCTTTTCCAGCAAACCTTCTTCTGTTGTGGCGCGACCGGTCCAGCGGAAGGCCTCAAACCCGAGCGTTCTGAAGGGTTCGATGCAGGGGTCATCTTCTCTGCTCCTCGCGTCTCCTTAGACCTTGGTTGGTTCACGCAGACCACGGAGGATCTCATCGATTTCTCCTTCCCCGTCGGGGCCTATTTCAACGTGAGTGAGGTCGAAACCGAAGGGGTGGAAGTCGCTTTGAACGCTGACGTTCTCTCCTGGCTTGACGTTCAACTCTCCTACGCCTTCATCGATGCTGAAGGGCCCAACAACACGCCCCTGAACCGCGTCCCTCGCCATTCCGGCGACGCGCTTTTCGTGATCGATCCCGTCGGCCCATGGAGTGCGAACATCCTTGTACGGCATAATGGCGAAGAAACAGACGGCGCCAATGAAGTGGATGCGTGGACCCGCGTTGATGTCAATGCTGCCTATCAAATCAACGACACACTCGAAATCTACGCTCGCATCGACAACCTTTTCGATGCTGAGTATCAACAGGTCCTTGGCTACGGCACTCCCGATCGATCGGGGACCGTTGGACTGCGGGTAAGCTATTGATTCAGCTACTGTTCACTCTCGCTGCGTTTCTTCAGCAAGACACTGTGCCTCAGCCATTGCAGGCTGAGGCCGAAAGTGGTCGGCGTGTGATGAGCATCGATCTGTGTGCCGATCAATTCGTTCTTGCGATGGTGGATCGATCGGACATCGTCAGTGTATCACGCGACGCCACAAAAGATGTATCCCTCATGCGAGAGCGTGCCGAGGGCCTCCGTGTTTCCCGACCTGAGTTGGAGAGCATCCTCCTAAGCGAACCCACCATAGTTGTCCGCAGCTATGGTGGAGATGCAAGTATGCTCCGAAGACTGAGTGACTTTGATATTGAGGTCGTCCAAGTTCCCTATGCTCAGAACATGGAAGCGGTGACGGAAGCAATTCAGACCGTAGGTTACGCTCTCGGAGAGAAAATCACGGCTGCCGAACTCTCCAATAAGGTTCAGTTATTGACCACGGGTGAACGAAGCGAAGCTGAACGTCAGCGTGCGATATATCTTACACCTTCGGGCGTAACCACAGGCCCAGGATCTCTGATTCATGAGGTTATAGAGGCAGGTGGATACAGCAATTTCATCACGACACCGGGTTGGCGTGACGTTGATTTGGAGCAGCTCACCACGGAGAAGCCAGACCTTGTCATTCGTGGATTTTTCGATACTGATCAGAGCTTTAAAGGCGGGTGGTCCATCGGAAGGCACCCCCAATTGACGAAGCTAATTGCTGATATTCCGTATGTCGATATTCCGGGTGCGACATTATCGTGTAGTACATGGGCTCTGGCTGATGCGGTCCACGCGATCAGGGATGCATCCCGTCGTGAATGATCGATCTCTTATCCTGCCCCTGCTAGGTATTGTTGGCTTGCTGATCCTTGTCCAGTGCTGCTGGGGCTCGATCTCCATCCCTCTCCATCGAGTCATGGCGGCGCTATTGGGAACGGGTACGCCCGAAGACGTGCTCGTTGTCCAATCCATCCGTTTACCCCGCGCTTTGGCTGCGCTCCTCACGGGCGGCGCACTGGGCTTAAGCGGCGCGGCGCTGCAAGGCCTCCTTAGAAACCCCCTCGCGGAGCCTGGAGTGTTGGGCGTCACGGCAGCCTCAAGTTTCGGCGGCACTCTGATCATCGCCACAGGCCTTGTATCGTTCATTCCTTTCGGGATCCCCATCGCGACGATCACCGGGGCACTGCTCGCAACGCTCCTGCTTGCTGAACTTGCTTATCGGCTTAAAAGTGTCAATTCACTGATCATTATTGGCGTGACACTCTCCAGTTTCATCGGTGCACTGATGAGCTTGATCCTCAGTCTTGCTCCAAACCCTTTCACCCTCGGCGAGATCCTCAACTGGTCGTTCGGGTCGGTTGCGAACAGAAGCTGGCAGGATATTGCGCTCTCACTTCCCGGCATTCTCTTCGGCGGTTTCCTTCTCCACCGTGCACGGAATGGTCTGAGGATCCTCACTCTCGGCGAAGACGTGGCAGCGACGAGCGGTCTTGATCTCCGTCGCCATCGCAGGCTCGTCATCATAGGCACCGGTCTTGCGACAGGTGGCGCCGTTTCATTGGCTGGAGCGATTGGATTCATTGGGATAATCGCGCCTCATGCTGTGAGGCCTTGGGTTCAGAACGATCCAGGGCGAACCTTGTTACCTTCGTTTCTCGTTGGAGGGATCGCGTTGATGATCGCGGATCTTTTCATCCGTCTGCTGCCGTATTTGGGTTCGATCCGGCTTGGTGTCGCGGTCTCCATCGTTGGTGCGCCACTCTTTGCCCTGATCGCAGCACGGGAAGCCCGAAGCTAATGGTTACGATCTCTACCAATGACCTCTCACTGACGATCGGTACAAAGAAGATCCTTGAAAACGTCAGGGTTGAGGTGGGTTCGTCAGAACTCATCGCTCTTGTTGGCCCCAATGGAGCGGGCAAGTCAACGCTCTTGAAAGCGATGGCGGGTCTCATCCCTGAAGCGAGTGATCCTGTGCAGATCAACGGCGCGCGTCTGCGATCTCACACTGCAGCCGAACGTGCCCGGTTGGTGTCCTACCTCCCTCAAGACTATCAGCTCGCGTGGAAGATTCCCGTTGAGAGCGTGGTGTCACTCGGTCGATTCGCATACGGCGGATCTGCGTACAACATGTCTGCCGAGGACAAAGAGGCGACGCAGCAGGCCCTTGACACCGTTGGTATCTCTCATTTGGCTACTCAGCGTGCTGATCTGTTATCAGGCGGTGAGGCGGCACGGATGCATTTCGCTCGGTTCATTAATACCGATACGGATATTCTGTTAACTGATGAGCCATGTGCTTCTCTCGATCTCGCACATCAACATCAGATCCTAGCTTTGCTTCGAGGACTGGCTGAGGCAGGCAAGTGCGTGGTTATTTCACTTCATGACCTTGATCTCACTTGGAAATACTGCCCGAGAACGATCATTATGCATCAGGGGCAACTCGTCTTAGACGGTCCGACGGCTGAGGTTCTTTCTCCGAACAACATAGCGCAGTATTTCGGTGTCTCTGCTACGGTCTACGATGACGGGATTGTGTTCAATCCAACAATCTAGACACGCTCGCTACCCATGAGAAGGATCCGTGCTCTGAAGGTCTGGCGTTCGACTGAGGCTTCAACCGCCTCTCTGATTTGATCGAGGAGCGCGGATTTCGCTGAAGTTAGCGAGTCGCTAAGCTGCTTCTCCACTTGATTTCTAATCCGACCACTGAACAACCGTTCTCGACCTGGCATCCGGTCTGGGAGTCTGCGCGCGAAGGCAGGAACGTCGAGGCGGGCGATCCACCGATTTGTTGCGCGACCACCGACGGCCACAGCTGCCGTGAGGGCGCCAGTGAAAAACGGGATACCGCCCATCGTTGCATCGATTGCTATACTGACGGCGTACATCAGGGTGACAAGGGTGGTTTGGATGATCGTCTCAAATGGCAGGTTGATCATCTGCGTTGAGAACTTGAAGGCATCTGGGTCGATCGCGTCACTGAGCGAAAGCTGGATGTCTTTGGAGATCCCGTAGGCCGTGTGAAGGCGGTCAAGCTCTTGATCCAGCTCGTATTTCACGTCTTGTCGCCACCAGGCGTTGATGCTGTCGACAAAGAAGGTTGAGCCTTCGTCCGTACGCAGCCAATCTCGATAGCGGCGCTCGATTTCTTCGCGCACATCGTGGCCAGTTTTGAACTCACCGGTCTTCCAAACCTCGAGCACGGGCATCACGAACTGATCGAAAACGATTGACGCCATGCCCGCTGATAAACGTTCTTTAAGCGGATCAAACCGGCTCGCGATAAGCGGCGGGAGGCGGTCTTTCAGGAGCCTTTTGGCTTCTTTAGAAAACTGTTCGACGTTTTCGCGCTTCCGACCCCAGCGTGCGAGGCCTCGGCTGACCATGTGGGAGGGTTCTGGGTCGCGCAACACATCGCTTTGCTCGTTGCTTCGTGCGAAGACCCGCTCAGCAATCTCTTTCGTGAAGGGCATGCGCGACGCACCGCCTGCAAGCAGGACGCGGCCGTAGGTTGAGCCTCGACGCTCGATCGCATCCTTCAGTGCAATGAGTGCTTTCTCAAAGATGCCTTCCCAGCTCAGCGTCTTGAGGAGCACAGGATCCAGGTTGAGCTCTGGTGAAGGGTGCAGGTCGCGATCGTAGGGCAGTTGCCGGTATTGGGCAAACGATGCCCCGGTGACATCAATCGATAGGGTTCGCCGCGTGCCATCGGAGAAGAAGGTTTGCAGCGGCGCCCCTGTTATGACTTCATCGTCAGCATCAGGAGCATCGATAAAGAATTGCTCCTTCGTTCGGCGGGCGTAGTAGATCCAAAGATCGCGGTAGTGGGGGTTATGCTGAAGAAATGCCTTGGCAGCGGGCTCGCTCTCAATAATGCCGTTCAGAACGCAGCGATCAAAGAAGCTGGCGCCGAGGTCAATGCCCGCATCGAGCAGCGGGGCGGCTTTCTGCTCAGGTGCGATCAATGAAAAGTCCAACGTCGACGAGCCGATATCGATGACGAGAATATTCTCCGTACGCGCCTCGAGTGTGAGCGGAGAGTTCGGATTATCAATGGCTTGGAGAAGTGCAGCACGGCTTTCAGGTACGACGTCGACGTGGGCGTCGGCCATGGACGTGCCTTGCAACCCCTCCACAAGAAGATCCCGATACTGATCAACATCACCATTCGCTGACCAGCCGGAAGGACAGCCAACCGCGACGTTCACCGCCGCCCAACCTTCGGGCGGGATCGGATCGAACTCAGCCTCGTCAAGACAGGCGGTGAAGAAGTCGCGAATATCGGTACGCGCATCACCCAAGTCGCGAGGCCGGGTCTTGAACGCAGCTTTCAGACGCGCTGACCCGTCGTGAGACGCTTTCGACGCCTCACGAATCGCGCGCCCACCGATCAGGATGCGCGTTTCGCCGTCCTTGTTGATCCGTGCCAAGGCTGTCGGCTGGATCGACTGGCCCTGAATTTCCAGATTGGCGGGCGCGGCGAACCGCTCCTGCTCTCCGCCGCCGAGGAGGGCGATCGCCGTGTCGGCGTGACCGAGGTCAAACCCGAGATAATGGTTGGCCATGTCCGCTAGCTCCTCACCAACACACCGAAGACAGTCCGTGTACGGTCTGCCTTGTGAACGAGTGCCGGTTTGAGCAAAATAGGCTCACGCACAGCTGGATCAATCATCACTTCAAACAAGTCGCCGTCGCCTTCCCACACAGGCCTGAACCCGGCGCGATCCACAAGGCGCTGAGCATTTTCCGCGAGTGCTTGAACTTCGTTATCATCTGTATGCCGACCAAGCGCCATCATATCCTGCAGCACCTGCAGGACATCATCCTCTTGAAAGGCCTGTTTGCCCGAACGCGGTGCCTCGAGCGCTTGCGGCGCGGTCATGGAGGAGAGGGACCGGTCGGCCGCGGACAAGAGGCTCTCTATCCGCCGCTTGATGGCGCGCGGTTCGGGGCGTTTCGTTGGCGGGGGCGTATCGGCAGGTTTTCGGGCGGCCAAGAGGGTCAGCGCGGCGGCGATGCCAGACGCGATCGCCAACGTCACACTGGAGTCCGCCACCAGCGGCGCGCAAGCAGCGAGAAGCAGCCCAGCACCATAGCGCCCCACAAGATCCTGCGCCCTACGCCACCAAGGCGAACCGGCACTGCCAGGCACAACTGGGGCGGGCGGAGGGAACGCGCTCGACAGCGCCAAGGCGCGGTCAGCGACGTCGTAGACTTCTTGAAGACGCTCAGCGGCATAGGCATTCGCCTGGCCCTGAGCCGCAGAAAACAAGGCGCGCAGCCGCTCTTCCGCCTCATCAAGCGATTGTGCTTGCGCCAGCTCTGGTTCGTCGGCCAGCATTTCTTCAAGAGGTCGTCGTGTCATCGTGAAACCTTTAGGCAGTTTCGATATGCGATGCGACGGTGGGACGCGCCAGTCGCATGAAGAAATGTGAGACCGCTCGCGCCTAGACGCTAACTTCGCCTCTGGAGGACGTTGTGACGCCGTATCGGCTGTTCAACAGGACAAAATCGCTCACCGCCGGGATGCTCCTCTGCGGTGTGGTGGCGTGTGGCAGCGAGGAAGTGACCCGCGGTGGACGCCCGACAGCCCCGCAACCGATCATCCCTTTCGAAGTCGAAATGAGAGAAGAGGCTCGCATCGTCCAGGCCGTGGGCACCGCGCGCGCCCGCTTGGCCACCGTGGTGCGTCCTGAAACGGCTGGCTTCGTTGAGGACGTCCTGTTCGCGCCCGGCGCTTTTGTGGAGCAAGGAACGCCGCTTCTGCGGCTCGAAGCAGACGATGAGCGCCTTTCTGTGCGCCTCGCCAGGGTCGCGGTGCAGGAGGCCGAGCAACTGCTCGCCAGGTACCGCCGAATCGAGAACACCGGCGCGGTCTCCGCCAGTGCCATAGACGAGGCGATGACCCAGCTTGAGGCGGCTAAGATCAACCTAGAGCAGGCCGAGCTCCGCCTGACTGAGCGTACCGTTCGTGCCCCCTTTGCCGGCTATGTCGGCCTTTCCGATATCGATCCCGGCGCCCGGATCACTCAGGACACCTCGATCACAGCGCTTGATGATCGCCGGGTGCTGTTCATCGATTTCTCGGTTCCAGAAGACGTCTTCTCCGTCCTGCGCGCAGGGTCGGAGGTCACCGCTATTCCGTTTACGGAAGATGCGTTACCGCTCGAGGCTGAGGTCATCTTGGTCGATAGCCGGGTTGATCCGGAAAGCCGAGCGTTCCGCGCTCGCGCCGCCTTAGACAATGCCGAAGACAGTTTGCGCCCCGGCATGAGCTTCGAAGTGCGCTTCGCCGTGACTGGCCGCGACTATCCATCCGTACCTGAGACGTCGATCGTTTGGGGCACCAACGGCGCCTATGTTTGGGTGATCGAGGGAGGCCGCGCGACCGAAAAGTCCGTGAGCGTTATTTCTCGCCAAGACGGCAAAGTGCTGGTCGATGGCGACCTCGCCCGCGGTGACCTTGTCATCGCAGAAGGCGTCCAAAAGGTTCGTGAAGGCGCGCTGGTCACCTACGAAGGCGCCCCCGTCGCGGCAGCCCCCGGTATCGAGACACTCCGATAATGCTGAGCGGTCTACCAGCCCTCGCGGTGAAGCGCCCGATCCTAGCCGGCGTTCTCAACATCCTCATCGTCATTGCGGGCCTCGCGGCCATTTTCGGTGTGGAGGTGCGGGAGCTACCCGACGTCGATCAACCCGTGGTCAGTGTGCGTGCCGTCTATCCTGGCGCCGCTCCAGAAACGATGGATGCGGAAGTCACCGCTATCATTGAAGGGGCCGCCGCCCGAGTCTCAGGCATCCGTGAGATTCGGTCGTCCTCGGAAGAGAACAATATGCGGATCCGCATCTCCTTCCGTGCAGGGACGAACCTCGATGCCGCCGCCAATGATGTTCGCGAAGCCATTGCGCAGGTGGAGCGGCAATTGCCGGACCGCGTCGAACAACTGAGCGTCACAAAAGCCGACGATGATGCTGATCCGATTATACAAATCGCGGTGAGCGCGCCGACCCTGACCGAAGACCAGCTGTCCCGCTTCATCGAAAACGACATTGAGCCTGAGCTCCTCGCCGTCAGCGGCGTGGCCAGCGTCGGGCGCTTTGGCGTGCGCCAACGACAGCTCCGTGTGGTGATTGATCCCCTCCGCCTCAGCCGCTATGGGCTGACCGTGGGCGATGTGGCATCCGCTCTCGAGAGCGCGCCCTTCGACGTCCCGATCGGCAGTTTCCTCTCCTCTGACCAGCAACTGATCGTCCGTGCCGAGGCAACCGCCGCCTCGCCAGAGCGCATCAAGGCCATTATCCTCCGTGATGAGATCAAAATTGGCGACGTGGCTGAAGCCTATTTCTCTCCCGCCGATGCCACCAACTTTACCCGCCTGAACGGCGAGCCCGTCATCGGTCTCTCGATCATCAGGCGCGCCCAATCCAACACGATCGAGATTTCGGAGGGCGTCCGCCGCGTGGTGGATCAACTCAATGCGCGCTTTGATGGTGTCAGCTTCACCATCACCAGCGACGACGCCGTCTTCATCCGCGCCAGCGTCCGCGAAGTGATCAGCAGCCTCCTGATCACCGTCGCCGTCGTCATGGGCACGATCTTCATCTTCTTCGGCTCGCTCCGCGCAACGCTCATCCCTTCGGTCGCCATTCCCGTGGCGCTCGTCGGCACGCTTGCCGGGATTTACCTCCTGGGCTTTTCCGTGAATGTGCTCACACTTCTAGCGCTGGTTCTCGCTACGGGCCTCATCGTCGACGACGCTATCGTTGTGCTGGAGAACATTCAGCGCAAACGATCCGACGGTTTGCAGCGACGCGCAGCCTCCGTGATCGGAACATCACAAGTCTTCTTTGCTGTCATCGCCACGACAGCGGTTCTGGTTTCCGTCTTTGTACCGATTAGTTTCTTGCCCAGCCAGTCAGGCCAACTGTTTCGCGAGTTCGGCTTCGTCCTTGGCTTCGCCGTCATCATCTCCAGTTTCGTCGCCCTCACCCTCGTCCCAGCCCTCGCATCCCGCATGGGCACAGGCCGCGACAGCCTGCCTGACGGCGCCGTCTCCTTCGGCCGGAACGCTCAGGCAGCTTACGACCGCATACTGACCTTCTGCCTCGATCGCCCCTATGTGCCCGCAGCGCTCGGCGTTGTAAGTGCCATCGGCGCCGCGCTCATCCTCCCGCAGCTTGAAAACGAGCTGACGCCGCCGGAAGATCGCGGAAAGTTCTTCATATTCGCGCGCGGCCCTGATGGAGTTGGTATCGACTTCATGAACCGCCAGGCAGACAAGATGGAAGATATCCTCGCTCCGTACACGGGTGAGGACGGTCCTATCAGTGACGTTTACACCGTGGTCGGACGGTTTGATCCGAACATCGTCTACATGACCATGTCGCTGAAAGACTGGGATGAGCGCGATGTCAGCCAGCAAGAGATCATCGCCGAACTTCGCCCCCAAATCGGCCAAATCCCCGGCATGAACGGCAGTCCGTTTGGCCGCGGCAGCCTCCAAGTCGGCTGGGGAGGCTCTCGATCCGGCCTCCAGGTGGCCCTCACCGGCGGCGACTACGACCG
This sequence comes from Pseudomonadota bacterium, assembly GCA_039198765.1. Taxonomy (GTDB): domain Bacteria; phylum Pseudomonadota; class Alphaproteobacteria; order Caulobacterales; family Parvularculaceae; genus Parvularcula. The sequence continues at coordinate 16,944 of JBCCTF010000033.1, read as the reverse complement.
CATCTTCGAAGCCGCGAACGCCCTTCAAAAACGAGCACGCGAGTCCGAAGTCCTGCTCAATCCATCGATCAGCTACGAACCCTCTCAGCCACAAGTCGCCATCCAAATCGATCGTCAGCGTGCAGCGGATCTCGACATTCCGCTTAATGAGCTCTCCATCACGCTCCGCGCCATGGTCGGCGGCCAAGAAGTGGTTGACCTCAACGTGGGCGATGAAGCCATTCCACTCCTGGTCAGTGCAAAGGTGGGTAGCATCGCTGACCCTGCAGACCTTCAGAACCTCCTTGTACGCACCAACACAGGCTCACTCATTCCGCTGTCGAGCGTCACCCGCCTCGTCGAAGAGGGTGTTGCAGCCGAACTTGACCGCACCGAACAACGCCGTGCGATCGAATTTGAGGCCGATCTCGCCGATGGCCTCACGATCGAGGATGGCATTACCGAAATTCGTCGGCTTGCTGACGAAGTCCTTCCGCCGGATATAGACATGCTTCTCAAAGGCTCTGCCGCTGGTTTGGAAGAGACGTCCCGGGAGCTCCTTATCACCTATGCTTTTGCTTTCATTATCGTCTTCCTCGTCCTCGCCGCCCAGTTTGAGAGCCTGACATCTGCGCTGGTCGTCCTTCTCTCCGTACCCTTCGCATTGGCCGCGGCCGTTTTCGCGCTCCTCCTAACGGGCACGTCCCTGAACATCTTCAGCCAGATCGGCCTGGTGATGCTCATAGGGTTGATGGCCAAGAACGGCATCTTGATGGTGGAGTTCGCTGATCAACTTCGCAGCGAGGGCCGGTCTGTCAGAGAAGCGACGGCCGAAGCGGCATCGACCAGGCTCCGCCCGATCGTGATGACGCTTATTTCCACAGTACTCGGAGCAGTTCCCCTCATCTTATCCTCCGGAGCAGGTGCAGAAGCACGCCAGTCCATCGGCTGGGTCGTCTTCGGCGGCCTCGGGATTGCGGGCGTCTTCACCCTCTTCCTCACCCCGGTCATCTACTATGGCATCGCGCGCTTCGGCTCGATCCGGTCCACCGAGCAGGACGCCCTGAACCGCGAGCTTGAAGAGGCGGGCGCACTCTAATGCGCGAAAAGCTCGCCCTCGCGCTGCTTCTCAGCGGGTGCGCAATAGGACCAGACACGCCGGAAAGCTCGCTCATTCTGCCGGACAGCTATACGCAGGCGTTTGATCTGCCCACAGATGAAGAAGAGCTCTGGTGGAATGGTTTTGGTGACGAGATACTCGACGGCCTCATCACAACCTCGCTTGATAGTAACTTCGACATTGCCGCTGCGGATGCACGGTTGCGCAGGGCCGAGGCACTTGCGCGCACGGAATTCTCAGATCTCCTTCCGTTTACCGATGGTCAGTTGTCGGTGCAATTTCCGGAAGGCTCTTCACCTCAGTCGGCGTCGTCGCTCGTTGCAGGCTGGACCCCCGATCTGTTTGGTGATCGCCGCCGCGAGCTTTATGCAGCCCGTGCTGATGTTTTGGGCGCAGAGGCTCTCTCGCAGAACGCCCGGCGCGTGACAGCCTCCGCTGTCGCAGCGACTTATGTTGAACTGCGCCGCACCGATGCCCAGGCTGCCCTCCTGGCGCAATCCCTTGATCTTCAACAGCAAACCCTGCGTATCGTGACGCTGCGCGCCGATGCAGGCCTCGCTGCGGACCTTGATGTTCAGCGCGCTGCTGGCGACTTGGCGCGGACAAGAGCACAATCGGGACCCCTCACCGAAGCACGTGCTCGCGCCGCGAATGCTCTTAGCGTTCTTGCAGGTACCCCACCTTCAAAGCGCGTTCTTGTTCCGACCACGGAACGTAGGATTCCGACTTACTCATCAGGGCCCAGCGCAGGCGTCCCTGCAAACTTGTTGAGGCAACGGCCTGATGTCCGGTCCGCAGAGGCAAGCTTGATTGCTGCGGGTCATCGGATTGGCGCAGAGATGGCGGACTTGTTGCCTAGCCTGAGCCTGTCAGGCTTCATCACATCCCCTCTGGGTACGGATGACCTCGCCTTTGGCGCATTCAGCAGAGCGACCGCGGCGCTGGATGTCCCTCTGCTCGATGCCGGGCGGCGCCTCGCTGAAGTGAGGGCCGCACGAGCCACGGCGGACGAGGCCTTGGCCGTCTACGAACAATCGATCTTGCAGGCCTTAGCAGATGTCGAGAACAGTCTCGCAACGATCAGTGCCGCGGAGAGCCGCCGCGAAGATCTGCGCGCGGCGGTGACTGCCTCTGAGATCGCTTTTGAGCAATTGCAAGCGCTGTATACGGAGGGTCTAGCAACCCTCATCGACGTGCTCGATGCGCAACGTCAGCTTATCTCAAGCCGAGAGCAATTCACCAACAGCGAGGCTGCGGTGGCGCAAGCTTATATTGATCTGTATACGGCGACTGGCGCACCGGTAACGGTCAGTGCTGGTGATCCTGCATAGGTCCGCGCTGCGTGAACATCTGCGTCGTCGCTTCATCGCCGCGCTGATCTCGAACGTAGTTCGTCCACGACTCATAGACCGACGACAGAACCCTCGCTGTGCTCAGCTCGGCGCCCGCCGCGCCTTCGAAGTAGAGAAAAGCGAACTCCCCGTCGAGCTCCATGCCCAGGGGCTTCAACGTGCCGGCTTTCACGGGTAGCGCTTTGCGCGCTCTCTCCAGCAAGACGTATTGAACGTGCTCTTGGCCCAGCGACGCAGAGTCACCGAAGGCTTCTACGGCAATCACGAGAGCATCCTCGGCCAAGATACGCACAGTGACGCCAGTGATAGCTTCTCCGTTTACGGAGGAACTCTCCAGCAACACATAGGCCTCGGGCATGCGGTGCGCATGAGCCGAGGCCGTGAAAGCCAGAACGCCTGTTGCCGCCAGGGACAGCAGGCGCTTTGTGTGTTTAGCGACCACCGCCGCTACCTGCGGGCTCAAGGTCGACCTCAGGGCTATCGTCCTCGTCGCGTTTCAGCTCAACCAGGGCATCAGCCATCTGGTTGTTGGAGCTGCCTGAGCTCTTGTAGAGCTCAAACCGGCTCTTCATGACCTTCTGCGGGTAGTAATTGTTCACAACGTCCGCATCCGCAATTTCATTATGCGGATCAACTTCGACCGACACGATCTCTTTGTCAGAGACGATCAGCTTGGTGAACTTCTCCGCATCGTAGCGCCAGACTTCCGCCGGGAGAGTCATCTCTTCGGTCGATTTATCAGCGTACGTAATTTTGAGTGGGATCGGCATGACCAGGCCGCCGACATTCTCAAAATCGATGAGGTGGACGAACGGGTCACGCTCCATCATCCGGTCGTAGAGAGCACGCTCTTGCGGGTTCAGGCCTTTGAGAAACTTAGCAAAAGCGTTGCGCTGCTTGTTGTTCGGCTCAAACTGATCGTTCTCGTTATAGAAGTCCGTCAAATACTCCTTACGCCGATCATAGCGCGTGACGAGACCCTCTTCGCGGTTCCGGCTTTGGATCAGCGGCTCTGGCTCTTCCTCAGCCAGCTTGTCCCGCTTGTAGTCGGCTTCGACATCGGGATCCTGCGTGGAGATCTTCATCGTCGCCAGGCCAGTCACCGCAATGTCGACGTGGTCAGTGGTGTAGTACCAACCGCGCCAGAACCAATCGAGGTCAACGCCGGACACCTCTTCCATCGTGCGGAAGAAATCGGCCGGGGCCGGACGTTTGAACTTCCAACGCCGCGAGTACTCACGGAACGCGGCGTCGAACAGCTCACGACCCAGCACCGTCTCACGCAGGATGACCAACGACGCGGCGGGCTTAGAGTAAGCGTTCGGGCCAAACTGAACGATCGAGTCCGACTGCGTCATGATCGGCACCTGGTTCGTGCTCACCATATAATCGTCGATATAGTCGAGCACGTTCACCTTGCCGCGGAAGGCGGGATAGTTCTCTTCCCACTCCACCTCGGCGACGTACTCCAGGAACGTGTTCAGTCCCTCGTCCATCCACGTCCACTGGCGCTCGTCCGAGTTGACGGTCATCGGGAAGTAGATGTGGCCGATCTCGTGGATGATCACGCCGATCAGGCCGTACTTGATGCCCCGGGAATAGGTGATCTCACCATCAGGCGCATCATCTGTGTTCGGACGATAGCCGTTGAAGGTGATCATCGGATATTCCATCCCGCCGCGGAGCCATGAGTTCACAGACTGCGCAGTCGGGTACGGATAATTGAACGAGAACTTGTTGTAGACGTCCATCGTGTGGATGACCGCCTCGGTCGAGTACTGGTGCCAGATCGGCATCGCCTCGTTCGGGTAAAAGCTCATCGCCATGACGAGCGGGTTCTTTTCGTCGTCCTGACGGAAACCCATCGCGTCCCAGATGAACTTGCGCGAGCTGGACCATGCGAAGTCGCGGACGTTTTCCGCCTCGAACTTCCAGGTCTTCATGTCGTCCGTGCCTTCTTTCTCGTTCTCGAGGGCCTCTTCAGGCGTCACGATAAAGACAGGCTTGTCCGCAGTCTTCGCGCGGTCGAGGCGACGGCGCTGTTCTGCGGTCAGGACTTGGCCAGGGTTCTGCAAAACGCCGGTGGCCGAGACGACATGATCCGCAGGCACCGTAATTGCGACGGAGTAGTCGCCGAACTCCAGCGTGAACTCACCACGGCCAAGGAAGGCCTTGTTGTGCCAGCCTTCGTAGTCGGTGAAGGCCGCCATGCGCGGGAACCACTGGGCCAGGAAGAAGATCGTGTCCTTGTCCGGCTCTTCCGCGTCGACGGGGAAGCTCTCATAACCGCCGCGGCCACCAACAACGCTCTCGTTGATGATGTTGAACGACCACGCGATCGCAAACTCCACCTCACCGCCCGGGCGCAGAGGTTTCGGCAGATCAACGCGCATCATCGTATCAACGATCGTGTACGGAAGATCACCGCCATTGCTGACCACGCTTTCAATCTTGAAGCCGTAGTCGTTCTGTTCAAACGCTTCGATCCGGGCCAACGCATTGTAGGTCAGGCGCGGCGCAGTGTTCGAACCAGGGCGACGGCCTGCATCGGCCAGACGCTCAGACGTGCGGGCCAGGCTGCCATCGGCAAACCGGTTCTGGTCCAGCTGCACCCAGAGGTACCGCAGCTCGTGCGGCGAGTTGTTCTTATAAGTGATGACTTCCGAAGCTTTGAGGCGCTTCGCGTCCTCATCGAGCTCGACCGCGATGTCGTAGTCGGCCTCTTGCTGCCAATAGGCTGGGCCAGGCTCGCCCGTCGCCGCGCGGAACATATTCGGCGTCGGCAGCTTGTCATCGAGCTGCTCGAACGCACGCGCGCCCGAGCCAACGCCGGTGAAGACCGGGCCGTCTTTCTGGGCCTGGGCGGGGGAAACAATCATAAAGAGTGAAAAGAGGAGAGCTGCAATCCGCACGCGTAAGATCCTTCTCAGCTTGAAGCGCGGACACTAACGGCTGACATCTGTCTGTCCAGTGAACATCGGAATTTGAGCGCAAGATCGCGCCAAAGCGGAGGGTTTGAGTGAAATGATCTCCCAGAGCACCCCATGGTTGGGCGCATCTGTCGCGGTGTGGGCGCTCGGCTTAGCGCCGGTGGCGGCTGAGACCTGCACGGTCGAGCTTATCGTCCTCGGCGCTGGGCAGGACGGCGGCGCGCCTCAGATCGGGAACTTCGACGACCGTGCTTGGCGGGATCCGGAGCTGCGCCTCCTGCCCTCCTCCGTGGCTGTCGTCGATCACGAGAGCGGCGAGCGGTTCCTATTCGATGCATCGCCTGCGATCACCGAGCAGCTGGCCATCCTCGACGGGCTGGTGCCGCCACAGAACGGCCCACTTGGCCTATCGGGCGTGTTCCTCACCCACGCACACATGGGCCACTATGCAGGGCTGATCCAGTTCGGTTTCGAAGCGGCGAGCACAGATGACCTGCGCGTTTTCGCGATGCCGCGAATGGGCAGCTTTTTGAAAAACAACGGCCCTTGGAGCCAGCTCGTTGAATTCGACAACATCGATATCGTCGAACTGGCGGCGGATGATGCGCTTCAGCTGAACGATGATCTGTCCGTGACGCCGCTCCTTGTTCCGCACCGTGACGAATTTTCTGAGACTGTTGGTTTCGTGATCAACGCCGGCAAAACGCAGGCTCTTTACCTGCCCGACATCGACCGATGGACTGAGTGGGAGCGCGACTATGGCCGGAGCATTGCTCAGTTGGCTGAGCAATCAACAATGATCTTTGTCGACGCCACGTTCTTCGATGATGGTGAGCTACCTGGCCGGGACATGAGCAAGATCCCTCACCCCAGGGTGCGTGCAACCATGGAGCTGATCGAACAGAAGGCGCCAGAGGCGGCAGGCCGCGTCCACTTCATCCACTACAACCACACCAACCCGATCCGTGATCCGCAGTCGGAGCAATCGCAGGAAGTGTTGGCGCGCGGCTTTAACATCGCGCGGCGTGGTGATCGGCATTGCCTCACCACGGCCGCTGAGTAGCTAAACGTCTATTCGTCAGCGTTCAGATGACGGTTCATGAACCGCATGGTCATGCCAAACCGGTGACGGCCAACATCGCCCGAATGGATACCGTGGCGCTGGCCAGGATAGGTCATCATCTCAAACTCCTGGCCCGCCGCCTGCAGCTCTGCAAACACCCGCGTTGAATTGTCGAACGTGACATTATCGTCGGCCATGCCGTGGATCATCAGCAGGGGAACGTTCAGATCACTGAGATACGGGAAGACGCTCCCCGCCTCGTAACCCTCAGCGTTGTCCTGAGGCGTATCCATATAACGCTCCGTGTAGAACGTATCGTACAGCGCCCAATCGGTCACCGGCGCGCCGGACACCGCGGCGGAGAACAGGCCATCCGGCGCACGCAGCGCGAGATGCAGGGTCATGTAGCCGCCATAGGACCAACCCATCACGCCGATCCGGTCTTTATCAACATACGGAAGAGACGCGAGGAACCGCGCAGCCTGCACCTGGTCGACAACTTCGACACCTCCCATCGAACGATAGAGTGTATCCTCAAACTTCTTACCCCGGCCCGTTGAACCACGGTTGTCGAGTTGAAAAACCACATAGCCCTGTTGCTGCTTGTACTGATCAAACAGCAGGCCACGGCCAAAACTGTTGGTCACCCGTTGCACGCCAGGACCGCCGTAAACGTTAAGAATCGCAGGGTATTTCTTCTTCGGATCAAAATCATGCGGCTTGATGATCGAGTAGTGCATCACCTGCCCGTCTTCAGCCGTCAGCGTTCCGAACTCAGGCGCTGAATGGCTGTCGAGGAACGGTGCATACGGATGGTCCGCATCAAGAGCGTTCTCCTCTACCCAAGTGATCCGCGAACCATCCATCGCATAAATCGCCGTTTGTGGAGGCATATTCGCATTGGACGCCGTGCCGATATACGACTGCCCATCCGACGCGAGGCGGATACCCCAGGTCGAACCCAACGGTGTCAGCCGCTCGATCTCACCCGCAGCTTTGTAGCTGACACGGTAGAGATGACGCTCAAGCGGCGTATCCTTGTGCGCGGTGAAGTAGACCAACCCCGCTTCCTCATCGACACCACTGATCCCGCGGATTTGCCAATCGCCACCAGTGACGGCTCGAGCATTCCCGTCCGCGTCGAAGTGCAAGATATGACGGAACCCTGTCTCCTCTGTTGTCCAGAGGAAGCCGCCATCATCCAGTGCACGGAAGTCATTGGAGAGGTTGATCCAAGCCGGCTGTTTCTCTGTATACACATCAGTCAGCTTGCCATTCTTGACGTCAACCTGCCGCAACGAAAGCTCGGTCTGATCCCGGTTCACCGTCTGAATATACAGCGTTTCTGGATCAGCCCAGTTCACGCGAGCGAGATACGTATCGGGCGACGCGCCCCACTTCACCTCAACGGGCCGACCGCGTTTCACCTTCTTGACGTAGAGGCCTACAACAGCATTCGGTCGACCTGCACGCGGATAACGCTGCTCAATCACCGACACGTCACCAGCGCTGATGTCGAAGCGCGGAATGATGTCGACGCCTGTCTCATCCGTCCGGGTAAAGACGATCATCTCATCATCAGGCGACCACCAATTGCCCGTGTAGCGGTTCATCTCCTCCTGAGCGACAAACTCAGCCGTGCCGTAGGTCACGCCGGGTTCCGGGTCAGGCGAAATCTGACGCTCCCGCCCGTTCTCAAGGTCAATCGCGAACAGCGCGCCATCACGCAGGAAGCTGACATAGCCGCCTGACGGACTCACCTTCGCGTCGTACTCAAAGCCCTCCGTTTCGGTCAGCCTACGGACCGATTTATCCTCAAGCGTAACCAAAAACAGGTCGCCCGCGAGGGGTACAAGGATTTGCTCGCCCTTCGAGTCCCACTGGTACTGAACAATACCCGTCGAACTCGCGATGCGCTTCCGCTCTCGAAGGGCCTTCTCCTCTTCGGACAGCTCAAAATCGTCTGGCTCGAGCGACTTGGAATCGACCAGCATCCGCGCTTCGCCAGTCGCGACATCGAACGCCCAGAGGTCGAGGCGCTGGGCGTCGTCCTCCCGCGGCTTGAGGAATGTCACCAGCGAACCGTCAGGCGAGTAGGCCACCGAACGCGGGCTTGGCCCGGCAAGGCTCGGGCTATCGAACAGCCGCTTAAGCGTCAGCTCTTCCGCCGCGGCAGATGGGAGGCCAACGGCGGCCAGGAGGGCGAGGGCAGAAAGAACGTGTCTCTTCATGCCCTCCGTCTGCCAGACCCGCGACGCGGTGAAAAGGCGGCAGATGCGATCGGATTTAGTACCCGATCGCCTGGCCGTCTTTGCGCATCTCTGTCGCGCCCTCGTAGATGCCCGTCTCGGGATCACGGAGGATCGCCTGATAGCCGCCAAACATGACGCCGTTTTCGACCACGCGAACACTGTGACCCATAGCGCGCAACCTCTCGATCGTCTCAGCGGAGATGCCCGGCTCAACATTCAGGGTACCGAGCATATCAACACCCTCTGCATCAAGAGTATCCGTGGACGAACGGCCACCAACATGGTTGAGGCGGGCGGCATCACCAGCCTCTTGCAGGTTCATACCGTAGTCGACGATGTTGATCATCACCTGCATGTGCCCTTGTGGCTGCATGCCCCCACCCATCAGGCCAAAGCTCATGAACGGCGCTCCGTCTTTCATGACAAACGCAGGAATAATCGTGTGGAAGGGCCGCTTGCCCGGCGCATAAACGTTCGGGTGCTGAGGATCGAGCGAGAACAGCTCACCCCGGTCCTGAAGCATGAAGCCGAGCCCATCAGGAACAAGGCCCGAACCCATCCCGCGATAGTTCGACTGGATCAGCGAGACCATCATCCCGTCGCCATCAGCCACGGTCAGATAGGTCGTGTCCCCTTCCCCTTCGATCTTCGCATCACCAGGCTTCGGACTGGGATTAGCACGCTCAGGGTCAATCAGCGCAAATCGTTCTTGTCCGTATGCGTCGGAAAGCAACCAGTCGACCGGCACATCGGAGAACTCAGGATCAGCATAGTACAGGCCGAGGTCCTCAAACGCGAGCCGCTTGGCTTCCGTGATGTAGTGCATCACCTCCGCACTGCCCCGTGGCCACTGCTTTAAGTCCACGTTTTTCAGGATGTTGGCCATCTGTAGCGCGGCAAACCCTTGCCCGTTCGGCGGCAGCTCGCACAGCTCATACCCGCGATAGTCTACGCAGCCGGGCTCGACCCACTCACTCGTATGCGCAGCAAAGTCTTCGTACCGAAGATCGCCGCCGATGCGCTTCATGTAAGCGTCGATGGTCCTGGCAATCTCACCTTCGTAGAACGCTTTCCGCCCCTTCCGCGCGAGCAGCTTGAAGGTTTTGGCGAGGTCAGGATTCTTGAAAATCTCCCCAGCTTTCGGCGCGCCATCGGCAAAGTAGGTCTGCCGCGCGTTGTCGAATTCACCGATCATGTCGATGCGCCGCTCAAAATTCGCGAGGCTCCCTTGAAAATAGTATCCAATGACGGGCGACACCGGGAAACCGTCTTCGGCATAGCCAATCGCTGGCGCCAAAACCTTCCGCATAGGGAGTTTCCCGAAACGCTTGTGCATCTCGAACCACCCATCCACCGTACCCGGAACACTGACCGGAAGATGGCCAACCGGCGGGATGGAGTCCGCCCCGTCCAGCTGCTCGATCAACTGATCATAAGAGCGCCCCATCGGGCTGCGCCCCGAAGCGTTCAGGCCGTAAAGTTTCTCGGTCTTCGGGTCCCAAATGATCGCGAACAGGTCACCGCCGATGCCGTTGCCCGTCGGCTCCATCAGGCCGATCGCCGCGTTGGCCGCAATCGCCGCGTCCACGGCGTTGCCGCCGCTTTTCAGAATATCGATCGCCACCTGGCTGGCCAAAGGATGCGCGGTCGCCGCCATCCCGTTCTCGGCATAAACCGGGCTCCGCGACCAAATCTCGCCAACCGGCCGCCCGCCAGCCCCAATGCTGTCATCAGCTGACACAGCAGCAGGCCAAGCCAGGGCCGCCAGCCCCGAAACCACAGAGAGAAACGCTTTTCGTCTGCATGCTGAAACCACCTCAGTCCTCCAGAATTCGGCGAGGGCGTGATGGCACGCCTCGCAGCGAAAATGCAAATGCCCCGCGTCGGCCAAGTCACAGCTGCAGGCATCGGCGTTGAACCGTTGCCAGAGGCCTGACGGGGCAGCTAACCCTTAGGGGGAGTTCGTTCTTTTCTGACGAGGGGGCCGACGGCAGTGTCGCTCAAGCAAGCAGCCTATACGTTCGCATGGCGGCTGAACGTCGCTGGCCTCTGGCTCGGCTTCGCCGTCTGCGTTGCAGCAATCGGCATGCTGCAGGGCGTGATACCGTGGCCGTTCGAGGGCACGCTGCCTTCGCAGGTTGAGTTTCTCACCAGACACTTCAGCCTCGCAGCGGGCAGCATCATTGTCGTCGCGATGATGCAGCGGGTTCGCGGTGCAGTCTCGAACGAACCGCTCTTGCAGTCTGTTTCTTTCGGTTCTCGAGTGATGCTCTCCGCTGCCGCCGCAGGATTCGCTGGGTTCACCCACATCATGGTGATCCTGTCGGGCTGGGACGACGGAGTTGAAGATCGCACTTGGGTCTTATGGCTTCTTGTGCCGGGTGTCAGCTCTAGCATCGGTTGGTTTTACTGTTTGGAGCCGGAGCGCAATCCAGGAAACCATGAGGAAGAACACGAGGCGCCCGAGGAGGCGTATCGCTTAACAGGCGCAGAAATCGCAATCGCTGAGTTTGAAGCCCGAGAAAACTTCGACCTGGGCAATCTAATCCGTACAGGGATCATCGCAGGTTTGTACATTTTGACGGCCTACTCAGGGATTGCAGTCTTCCAAGTCTACGCTGAGTTCGTCACCCAAGCCGTCATCTTCGATCAGTTCGCTGGATGGACCCGTTTCTCTGAGGTTTTGACAGCGGTCTTAGAGGGCGTGGCGCCAGGGCTCATTGGCCTAGGCACAGTTATTGCCGTTCTCTTGGTCGCTGAAAATGTGTTCATCCGACTTCTCGGTGGAAAAACTGATTCGGAACCGTTCACCGAGGCGGAAGAGGATCTCATCGACGAAACACTCGAGCGCTTAGAACAGACGTTTGATGGGAAAAAGTCAGGCTTGATGGTTTGGCTCAAGGGTGCCCTGTCTTTTGTAGTTTTAGTCGTTATCGGCACCGCATTTGGCATGCTTGCGTTTCTCCCAGCTCTTCTAACAATTGAGTCGGATTTAGGCATCGGTGCCCGGCTGTTTCTGACAGCTCGAGTCGGTGATGATCCCACTGCTGTCTATTTCGATGGAATAGGCGGTTTCGAATTCGCACTTATCGCCGCTTTTACATCGTTGTTCTCGGCTGTGGCTTATTTCTTGGCGAAGTTCGTTCCGCAATTCACCGTGTACTGGTGGCGGTTCACAGAAGAAAACCAGCGGCGTGTGCAGATCACGAAGAGCATTGTTGAAGCCGTCCGGTCCAATGAAATCAGTACACCGACCGATTTAACGATAGACCGTGCTGCGGCTCTTACGAACGGGCGCTTCCAACGAGGGAGTCTGCTTCTCGGAGCGGCCTTCGCGGCGCTTGCTGTCTTTATCTGGCCATTCGACCGGGCGCATTATGCTCTAATCACTGAGAATGACGTTACCGGCGGGGTCTACTACCTGCCAGCGTCGGTGGCTCCGTATACGTTTGACCAGGTAGCATCCGTTGATCGGACATGTCGCCTTGATGGCGACGGCGATGATGCGATTTCATGGAAAGCAAACCTTCCCAATGGCGGTGCAGTCAGTCTTTTGAGGCGGTGGACAGACTTAAGCCCTGAACAGCGGGAAACAGTTCTCAATGCTGGTGGGGCAATCCTGACGAACGATCCGGAGCGCGACGACTCGATCAGAAGCGACCTCTGCCAAGACCTCCTTAAAGAACGCTATGGCGAGGACAGCGCGCGGATAGCGCCGCTCTTCGAGCTGTACGACTAACCCCGCAAAATCTCTTTTACCGAATTGTCCTCGTTCATGAGGACCACGGTTGGTTTGTGCGCGCGCGCTTCATCGGCATCCACATCGCAGAACGCCGTGATGATGACCCGGTCGCCGACATGGGCGTGGCGGGCGGCGGCGCCGTTCAGCATGATCTCGCGACTGCCGGGCTCAGCCGGCAAGGCATAGGTCGTGACGCGGGCGCCGTTGGTGATGTTCCATACGTCCACGCGCTCGTTCGGGAGGATGCCTGACGCCTCAAGCAGCTCAGCATCGATCGCGATCGACCCCTCATAATGAAGGTCCGTCATCGTCAGCGTCGCCTGGTGCAGCTTCGCTTTCAACATCGACAAACGCATGAGCCCATCCTTCTTCGCGCGCGCAGCAGAGGATGGAATCCTCCGCGCGGCAGGGCTATGCACGAATTGTTAGTGTGGGTGAAGCGCTGGTTTTTCCGTACCAGCTCTGCGTGCAACCGTTAAGAAATAACGAGTTGCACCTAGGCACTTGACCAGAAGGGCATTTTCGCTCGGCGTCCGAAGAAGCGTAGCAAAGTCAAATGCGTGACACCGTCACGACTCCGTGAAAAATCGCTCGCGAGACGCGGATTCATAGCGCCTATAGGTTGCATAAACTTCTACAATGTGCACAAGGATGTCGGTAACCTTAATGTAATCCCGGGAAAAGTGTGCCCGGGACGTCGGAGTGCCGGTCATGAACAAGCTGCTTTTGAGCGTTGGTGTTCTCGCTTTGGCCACGGGTACGGCCAGTGCCGCAGACAGGGGGATGGTCGCGCAATCGCTGCATCTGGACGCCCTTGGCGGGGTCACAACCCAGTCCCTCCATCTTGACGCTTTGGGCATGGGTGCCCAGTCGCTCCACCTTGACGCGCTGAGCCTCCACCTCGACGCCCTTGGCGGGCTCGGTGAGCAATCTCTCCATCTCGATGCTTTGAACATCGCGCCGAGCTCGCTCCACTTGGATGCTTTGAGCTTGCACCTCGACGCTCTCGGCTCGCGTTTCACGGGGAACTCTTTGCACCTGGACGCCCTCGGGATGGGCGCACGGTCCCTGCACCTTGATGCGCTGGGCTTCGATGCCAGCTCGCTGCACCTTGATGCACTCAGCCTCCACCTCGACGCCCTGTCAGGCAATCAGACGATGCTCACCGGCGATACAAACGTCTTCTGGGGCAGCTTCCTACCGCAGAGCTTGCACCTGGATGCACTCGGCCTGACACCGGATTCATTGCATCTTGATGCGCTCAGCCTGCATCTGGATGCTCTGGGCTCGCTCGATCCTTCATCGCTCCACCTGGACGCACTTTCGCTGCATCTCGACGCGTTGTCGGGCTTCGACCCGAACTCGCTTCACCTTGATGCGTTGAGTTTGCACCTCGACGCGCTCGCGGCGTTTGATCCGTCTTCGTTGCATTTGGATGCTTTGAGCCTCCACCTCGATGCGCTGGCGAACTTTGATCCTTCGTCTCTGCATCTGGATGCACTCAGCTTGCACCTCGACGCGCTGGGCTCATTCGATACGTCGTCGCTCCATCTGGATGCTCTCTCGCTTCATCTTGACGCCCTGTCGGCGTTCGATCCCAACTCGCTGCACCTCGATGCCTTGAGCCTCCACTTGGACGCGCTCAGCACGGTTGGCGCCTCGTCTCTGCACCTTGACGCGCTGGCGGATTTTGATCCGTCCTCGTTGCATCTGGATGCGCTTAGCCTCCACCTCGATGCCTTGTCGGGCTTCAATCCGGACTCGCTTCACCTCGACGCCCTCAGCCTGCATCTCGATGCTCTCGCAAACGTCGGTACACGGTCATTGCACCTCGATGCGTTGACGGCGTTCAGCCCAGACTCGCTGCATCTCGATGCGTTGAGCCTTCACCTGGATGCCCTGCGCACCGTCAGCGCCAGCTCTCTTCATCTCGATGCCCTTGGCGGCATGGAGGAGAACTCGCTGCACCTCGATGCTCTGGGTACGGTTGATCCGTCTTCGCTGCATCTTGATGCTCTCAGCCTCCACTTGGATGCGCTGAGCCTCCATCTCGACGCTCTCGAGACGCTCAAGCAGCAGTCGCTCCACCTGGACGCTCTGTCGCTTCACCTTGATGCGCTGAAAACCTTCGGCGAACTGTCCTTGCACCTGGATGCCCTCAGCCTGCATCTCGACGCGCTCGATATGGGTGAGCTGAGCTTGCATCTCGATGCGCTGACGGACCTTTCGGAGATGAGCTTGCATCTTGATGCACTCAGCCTCCACCTCGACGCTCTCGATATGGACGCGCTGTCGCTCCACCTCGACGCGCTGGCGTATGAGCAGCTGTCCTTGCACCTCGACGCCCTGCGCAACATGGCGGGCATGAGCTTGCACGTCGACGCGCTTGGCCAGGCGGTCACGGCGCTGGGTGGTGCGTGCACGACCTATGCAGGCCTGATCGGCAGCGCAGAAGAAGCCTTCGGCGGCCTCGTCGAGGCACAGACCGCCACAAGCTTCCAAGAAGGCTTCCTCAGCGGATTCCTCGGCAAGCATGGTCTTTCCGGCGACGGCTTCGCTGACTTCCTCCGTATGGAGACGGCTGAGCGCAACGCATTCCTGATCGACATGTCCGATCAACTCACCACCTTCCTCGGCATCGACCACCCAGACCACTGGATGGGCGCCGTGAACTGGTCGCCGCGCCTGGCCGAAGTCGCTGGCTACGGCGAAGGGGTCACCATCGGCGTCATCGACCAAGGCTTTGACGGCGCAGGCGCTCTTGCCTCAACGCCCGATCATTTCGGTCCGGTGCATGAAGGCCAAACCCACGGCCTCGCCGTCTCTGGCGTCGCCGCCGGTGCACTCGACAGCCGAGGTGTTGTCGGCGTTGCTCCGAGTGCGGACATTGCCCTCTCGAATCCATTCGCTGCCGACGGCCAAGCGGACATCCGCGACGTGCAAACGTCCCTGCTCGACGTCGCACGCAGCGGTGCAAGCATTTTCAACATGTCTCTCGGCGAAGCGAACACCACGTTCTCCCAAGGCTGGGTCGACATCTTCAACAGCGCCGAAGTGCAGAAGCTGACGGGCGATGGCCTCTTTGTGATGGCCGCGGGCAACGACGGCATCGTGCAAGAAGCCGACGTCAACTTCCGCGCGGTCAACCCGATCGACCAGATCGTCCTCGTCGGCGCTCTAGGTACGAACAGCCAGATCGCCTCGTTCTCGAACACGCCGGGCGATGCATGCTTCGTGGCCAATGGTCAGTGTACGCCGATGATGGAACGCTTCCTCGTCGCGCCGGGCCAGCAGATCCTCGTCGCCACCGAAGACGGCGTCGGCCGTGCTTCAGGCACCAGCTTTGCCACGCCGATGGTCGCCGGCGCAGCCGCCCTTCTGCAAAGCCGCTGGGAATGGCTCGCCGACGCCCCGGAAGCTACGGCAGAAATCCTCTTCCGCTCAGCTACCGACCTCGGTGAAGAAGGCGTGGACAGCACCTATGGCTGGGGCCTCCTCAACGTGGAAGCCTCCCAGCGCCCCCTCGACCTTGCGGCGCTTCAGTTCCGGACACCGTTCGGTGCACAGACAATGGCAGACGCAGGCTTCACGCCAAACCTCCTTGCACGGATCGATCCGTCGGCGACGGTCACCGTCTTCGAAAGCATCGGCGACACCTATCGCGACTTCGAAGTCCCTGTCGGCATGCTGCAAGCAGGCGTGATCGACCCATCGGTCGGCCTCGAACAAGACGTTGAGCGCTACTTCGGCGAACGCCTCGGCACCCCTGTCGGGGCAACCCAAGCGGTCGCAGGCCTCGACTTTGCAGGAACCAACAGCTTCACCGACGTCGCCGCCAAAGGCTCCGTCGTCTTCGGCTCGGAAGCATCGGGCTGGACCATGAGCCTTGAAGCGCGCGAGCCCGCCCACGGCCTCGCCGTGCCTGAAGGCGAGCTGGCGTTCGAAACCCATGGTACATTGACGGCCAGCGAAAGCGGCCTGACCCTCGGCTTTGGCCAAGGCGACGGTGCCGTAGCATTCAGTGGACAGAGCTTCGCCATGACCTCGGACCACGACATCGCCACCGGCGGCGTCAACCCGATGCTCGGCCTCGCCTCAGGCGGCGGCTACTTCATGGCTACCCTACCCATGGGCGAACGGTTTGAATTCTCCGGCGGGTTCACTGGCCAGTCCGACGCAGACCTCGTGGTCAATCCGTTCTCCCGGAACCTGACAGAGCGTGTCGCGGGCACTGAAGGCTACCGCGCCTCCGCCGCCACCGCGTCGCTTGGCTACTTCGTCAATGACGGCACCAAGTTCACCCTCGGCATCACCAGCCTCGCAGAGACAGCTGGTTTCCTCGGTGGACAGAGTGTCGGTGCACTGAACTTCGGTGACGTGGCACGCAGCCAATCGGTCACCTTCGGCTCTGAGAGTGACCTGGGCCGCGGCATGACCTTCGCCTTCTCTGGGACGGTTGGACGGACCACCAGCGACGGCAGCTCCCAAGCGGGCCTCCTCGCCGTG